>PWID01000113.1 GCA_003555145.1 Balneolia bacterium
GGATATCAGTATATCAGGGGGGCAGGTCAGGGCTACAGTATTTCATTAGTTAGTTTTAAATCTAAAAGCCGTAATTAGAGAGACCTTAGACCTTAGACCTTAGACCTTAGACCTTCGACTTTTGACCTTCGACCTTCGACCATCATACACCAGGCAGCGCTATATCCTTCATGTGGATGATGAAGTGTTTTACCACCACTTTGCTGAGGGCTTCGATATGGCGGGCATCGGCTGCTTTGGAGAATTCCACGGCGGTTCCGGGGCTGTCCAGAATGTAGAGGCTGTCATTCTTGTATTTATAGGCCTCGTTCAGCGTTTTTGTTGTGCCCAGATAATAGGATACGCTGCGATCATCAAAAGGCATTCGGCTTTTCCGCAGGTGATCGGAGGTGGCTTTTTTGAGCTGATTAAGCGTTTTTTCGTTTGCATCAGATTCGATTGAGGAAGCCCGGAAAAACTTTCTGTTGAGGAAACGACGGCACAAATCAGACAGAATCGGATCCTTTTCCTGCTGCCAGTACTTGATGCAGATCAGTACGTCGTTATCGTCGAGCATCACATAATAATTAAGCAGTTCCGCGCTGATTCCCTTTTTTGCACTTGGGTGCTTTTCAATGAAGTACTTAAGGGCCGGAGACGGAAATGAAAGATCGTAGCCTTCCTTCATCAGGTCGCGCGCCCGTTTGAAAATCGAGCGGAACAGCATATCGGCCCCAATCACCGTTTTATGCAAATAAACCTGCATGTACATAAATCTGCGCGCCATGATGTAGTTTTCGATGGCGTAGATACCTTTTCGCTCAATTACGATATTCCCCTGATGAACCCGCAGGGTTTTTATAATGCGGTCAATGCCTATAGATCCTTCCAGAACGCCCGTATAAAAACTGTCGCGCTTGATGTAGTCCAGACGATCGATATCCAGCTGGGATGAAATAAGTTGATGTAAAAACGGCTTGCTGTGCTGATTCGTAAAAATACTGATAGCCGTATCCAGCTGACCGTTAAACTGGTTGTTGAGCTCTTTCATGAGCGCCAGGGTCATCATCTCGTGGTTGAAATCGCTGATGAGCGTGTGCTCCAGCGTGTGAGAAAACGGGCCATGGCCAATATCGTGCAGCAGAATAGCGGCCAGCATGCCGTCGTACTCCGCATTGGTGATGGTAGTGTTTTTGTCACGCAGGTTGTTCAGGACCTTAATCATGAGACCTACGGCGCCCAGGGCGTGTGAAAAACGGGAGTGTTCGGCTCCCGGGAACACGTTATAAGCCAGCCCGAGCTGGCGAATACGGCGCAGTCGCTGCACGTAAGGATGATCGAGTAAACGAAGCGTCTGACCTTTCGGAACGCTTATAAACCCGTGAATGGGATCGGTAAAAATTTTGTAGAGCTGTTCTTTTTTCAAAAATCGGTCGGCAGCAAGCCGGTTAAAATGAGATATACGCTGAGTGGCAGACAGTATAAAACAGTTTTATTTAATATGGAATGATAAAGCCTTAACTTCTTTTTTAAGGGATGTGCAGCAAACAAATAACCGGTTGCCAAACCGGAGTTCTGCTTAAAAACGTATTTTGAAATAAAACAAATTCACAACAAAAGGATAAAATTAAGTACATGGAAGATTTCAGTCTGGAGTTCGTATATGAAAAAATGATTGAGCTTGGCATAGAGTTTGGTCTGAGCATATTAACCGGCCTCGTTATATTATTTGTAGGTTTCAGAGTGGTTCGGTACCTGATGGTCGCTCTCGAAAAGTTGATGGACAAGTATGAGCTGGAGCCATCTCTACGGTCGTTTCTCAAGAGCCTGACCTCATTCATACTGAAATTGATTCTCATAATTGTAGTGGCCGGTATTCTTGGCTTCGAGACTACTTCACTTATAGCCCTTCTTGGTGCTGGTGGTCTGGCGATCGGTCTTGCGCTTCAGGGAAGTCTGTCGAATTTTGCAGGTGGTGTCATCATACTTTCGTTTAAGCCGTTTAAGGTAGAAGATGTTATTCAGTGGGGTGATGATGTAGGCTTGGTAGAGAATATCAGCATTTTATACACCGAGCTTAAGCTTTTTGATAACAAAGTAATTACGGTACCAAACGGACAGCTTGCCAATTCAAAAGTGATAAACTACACGCGCAAAGACCGCAGACGAGTCGAGATGAAGGTCGGTATCAGCTACAGCAGCAGCATCCCTAAAGCCCGTGAGATTGTGCTGAACGTGCTTAAAGAGGACAGCCGGATCCTGCCCGATCCTGCGCCTGTAGTGCTGTTTACAAACTTTGGAGACAGCAGTCTGGACCTTTCAATAAGAGTTTGGGCAATGGTTCCGGATTTCTGGCCAATTTACTGGGAGAACATGGAGAAAATAAAGCAGGCATTCGACGAAAACGGTATCACAATTCCTTTCCCGCAGCGCGATGTTAACTTTTTCGACCGCAGTAAAAAAAGCGAGGAGCAGAGCGAAAAAAGTGATGCACAGAACGGTAAATCGGTATCATAACGAGAAATCACTTTATCTAAGTTAAACAAGGGAGGCGCATTATAGCGCCTCTCTTTGTTTTAAGGAATGGCAGTATTATCCTTTGAAATCCCTGAGGTGAGAAAAAGTTCAATAAAAAGCAGTTAATAACATCTAACAAGCTGATTAGTTGACCCTTAGATCAACTTGTTTGATTTCATTAATGCAAAAGATATTTCCGTTTGATATATTGGAAGAGCATGGATGACCAATCCGTGGTATTAACATACGATTCGATGATCCGGTTTCTTATTGAAACTGAAAAACGGAGCAGGAGACTCCAAAACAGCTAGTTCAACTGAACAGCAGTGCCCATCCTTCTCACCTTCATTTTTTAACCAAGGTGCCTTATGAAATCATCAGCATTTCCAGCAATAATAATCGCATTTTTACTTCTCGTCACCACCGCTGCCTTTGCATCAGATAAAAAGAACGGCGACCATCATTCAAGCGATAATCACATCAAAATAGGGCTCGTAAGCTCCGAAGGCGGATTTGTTTTTGGTGGGTTCAATCATCTTGCTTTTGCAGGATTTGAACGCGCTGCTTACAGCCATGAATTTTACGCCGAAAGCCGGGAAAGCGCAGATCTGGATGACATACGGACGAACATTGCGTATTTTGTTGACGAAGGTTTTGATCTGATTATTACTGTGGGGTACCAGTCTCAGCAATATATAGTAGAAGCGGCAAACCAAAACCCCAATATATATTTTGCCCTCATCGACAGCAGGCCGGAAAATGGACCCGATAACCTGAGTAGCTTTGTTTACCAGGTAGATCAGGCCGCTTTTCTTAGCGGTTTTTTGGCGGCATGGTGGGCAACTGAGCAAAACAATGATTCGCCCTTAGCCGGCTGGGTAGGCGGACCTCCTTACGAGGAGATAGAAAAATTTCGTATAGGTTACGAGAGCGGTGTGGCCTTTTACAATGAAGCGCATAATGGCCGGGTTGAGGTACGAGGAGAATATACTTCAGGTTTTATGAGACCTGAAGAAGGATACGCTATTGGTAAACGTCTGGCCGACGAAGGTGCTTCTGTGATTTTTCCATTTGCGGGAATTACGGGTTATGGAGCACTTAACGCAGCATTGGAAAGAGGCATGTGGGCCATAGGAGTTGATACAGATCAGGTTTATAGCTATCCGGCCATGGCAAATCAGCTGTTAACTTCCTGTATTAAAAATATCGATAACACGGTTTACGACCTTATACAGACATTCGTGCAAAACGGAGGCTGGGGCGGAGAAACGGTACACTACGGAACATTGGAAAACGGGGATGTAGACCTGGCGCCGTTTCACTACTTTGAAGGGAACCTAACCGACGAGCTGAGACAAGAGCTGGAAACAATCCGAACCGGCATAATTAATGGTGCAATTGCAACAGGCTGGGGTCAGGAGTAATTTTTTTTAGCAGAGTAGCCGGATTGCATTTACTTCTTTTTGTATCAGAAAGTACGGAGATGTATAAATCTCACCATCGGCCTCCATAGTTAACGGAGCAGCGCCTTTGGTGTGAATCTCTGCCGTGCTTAACAGGCTTTTTTGAATGAATGGGATTTGCGTGTGTAAACCAAATGGAACGAGGCTTAAGGCAAATAATAGCTTATAGAGAGGCTGTTTTTTTACCATAAGAACGTGAAGTTCTTCACTAAAAACCGAGGCGTCCGGCATAATCGGAATTCCGTTGCCAAAATAGCTGCCGTTGGCAAAAAGAAGCAGATCAAATAATGAGAACGCTGGTTTGTTGGCCCCGGCTGTATAAATACACTCTACTCCCTGCCACTTAATTAATTGCTGGATAGCTGTGCTCAAATACTTTTTTTTGGATGAAGCCAGGCCGGAATTCACCTCCTGCGCTACCTCTGCCGAAATGCCAACAGAGCAAATGTTCACCACTCTGAAACTTCCATCTCCGGTTGAAATCTTAATAAGGCCGGCTTTTTTGGGCTCAGACCGCATTATCCATCTGAAAACTTCTTCTGTCCCTAAGCCTGAGGGCATGCCAATATTTCGCCTGAGATCAGAACCACTGCCTGCGGGAAATAAACCGACGGCTATCTGGCTCTGAAAGCCTGAGTCAATCACCGCGTTAATAAGGTGATGTGCACTTCCGTCGCCCCCTACGGCGACCACTCTTCGTGTGTGTTCTTTAATTCCTTCTGCTAGTTTTGTTATAAGCTCACGGGGGCTTCTGCTTTCGACGGTGCTGGACCTTACCCACGGATGATTTTGGATAATCTCTGCCCACAACACTCCCGCTTTCCCGTTTCCAGCATTGGGATTAAGCACAAACAGAGTGTCGGCAGCCGGGTCCATTTCAGTGAACAGACTGTTGACTTAGAACCATAAACAGGTAGCCAGTCAGTTTTTTGATGTGCAGATCGCTTAAGGTCTCAAGCCAGGTAGCAAGCTGATCTTTTTTGAAGGTAAAGGTGATGCGTTCGGGATCGGGAACCACCATCCGGAGCAGGGTATAAGCGTCTTCCGGTGCTTCATCATACAATCCCTTATAGCGTCTGAGATTTTGCTCGAAGAGTTGAAAATCAGTCTCTGAAGCCATCATACTAAATAATGTTGCCAGCTCGTCTGCATCAGGTTCGTTAAGGTGCACGAATCCTGTAAAAATGGTTCGGAGTTCTTCACGCACAGAATCTTCTGCATGCATTAGCATGGGGCGGAAAGCGCTGTACTCTGTAATTCCCTGCTCGCCATACTCTTCGCGAAGAGAGAAATCCATAAAAAATGGTGCGGCAATTTCATCTCCGGCTGCGAGACGGTAATGGTTATGGCCGCTAACGGATTGGGAGTTCATCAGGTAGTGATCTTTGTAGCGAAAAAGATCGTAATTCCCGGCTGTGCTGCTTCCTCCGAACTCGAGTCGCGCTACATAGGAACCGACCCCCAAATCTGCGAAGTTTTCGAAATGGATGTATTCATCTTTTCGCACAAGGCTGGCAAGCTCAAAAATTTCCTCCGTGCTTAGCCCAACTTCTTTGCCCAGTTTAATCTGCTCCAGAAAGGTGTTCCGGTAGTTATCCAGCGAGTACATCTGGATGACGTTCGGCTGATCAATCTTTTTGCTAAGATCACGCTCTATCTCGTGATGCTGTCGCATTAAATGATCAAGAAAAAATTCTATTATCTGGACTTTAAGGGGCTTCATGTAGTGGATTAGGTGAATAGCTGAAATCATAAAAATACAAAAAAAGCGCGGGACTGCCGGGTGTTAAAAAAGGTTACGGGTCTGTTGTTGTGCTTGTATGATGGCGGGTGTTTAGTATTTTCATACATCTTAAATGAGTAACGGAAGGCAGGGGGTTCTCGTTTCGATGAAGTGCCGCTGCTATTTACCAATCAGAAACATAACGATATGATCAAATTTATGAAAAGTTTTACGGTCTTATGGCTGGCAATCCTCACGGCTGGTTGTAGTCTGAGTGCTCAGACCATGCAGGATGTATGGAAACCCGATGAGGATGCCTCCTGGGAAGTTGAGGGCGAGCAGTGGAATAACTGGCCTACCAGCGAGATAAGCTACACCACAAGCGAAGGCACATGGATGAATCTGGACGTAAGTCCCGATGGCACTCATATTGTCTTCGATATGCTTGGCAATATCTATATAATGCCCGTTGAGGGCGGTGAAGCCACAGCAATCCGCAGCGGGCATGCCTACGAACTCCAGCCAAGATTCAGCCCGGATGGCAGCAAAATCTCCTTCACCAGCGATGCAGGCGGGGGCGATAACATCTGGGTGATGAATCGCGACGGTTCCGATGCGCGCCAGATAACCGGTGAAGACTTTCGCCTTCTCAACAACGCAGCCTGGTCTCCCGATGGCGATTACCTGGTTGCCCGTAAACACTTTACTTCAACCCGTTCGCTCGGAGCCGGTGAGCTTTGGCTCTATCACATTACAGGCGGTTCTGGAATTCAGCTGGTTGAGAGAATGAACGATCAGCAGGATTTGGGACAGCCCAACGTTTCACCGGACGGCCGTTACGTGTACTACAGCCAGGATGTGTATCCCGGCGGTATGTTCCAGTACAATAAGGATCCGAACAGCCAGATTTATGTAATTAACCGCTACGATCGCGAAACGGGTGAGACCCGCCGGGTAACAGGGGGCAGTGGTGGTGCTATGACGCCAACCGTTTCTCCGGATGGCGAAAAGCTGGCGTTTATTCGGCGCGTTCGCACGCAGTCTGTTCTCTTTATTCGTGAACTAGAAACCGGTCGGGAGTATCCCGTCTTCGATGGGCTTAGCAAGGATCAGCAGGAAGCCTGGGCGATATTTGGCCCGTATACCAACATGAGCTGGACTCCGGATGGCGAAAGTCTTGTTTTCTGGGCACAAGGCGGCATTCATAAACTAAACGTAGAGTCTCTGGAAGTTCAAGAGATTCCATTTACAGTAAGTGCAACCCATCAGGTGGCCGAAGCGCTGCGCCCAACCATCGATCCCGCGCCGGATACGTTCACATCACGCGCTATACGGCATGCGGTTACTTCACCGGACGGGTCCATGCTGGTATTTAATGCAGCCGGTTACCTGTGGAAGAAATCGCTCCCGAACGGCACGCCCGAGCGCCTAACTAACGGAACAGCTTTTGAGTTCGAGCCTGAGTTCTCACCCGATGGAAATCATCTGGTGTTTGTAACCTGGTCTGATGAATATATGGGCGCCATCCAGCGTCTTGATCTTACCCGCACCGGTGCGGAACCCGAAAAGCTTACCGAACAAAAGGGGATATTCCGAACACCGCGCTTCTCGCCGGATGGAGAAATGCTGGTTTTTAACAGGGAATCCGGTAATAATCATCAGGGGCACGCCTTTACACTAAATCCGGGAATTTATGTGATGCCGGCCGATGGAGGCGAAAAGCGGAAGATACGTCGTGGCGGTTCGGATGCACGTTTCAGCGCAGACGGTGAGCGTATTTTCTATCTCGGTGGACGCTACCTGAACCGCGCGTTCGAAAGCGTGGATTTGACAGGAAACGATGAGCGTACGCATTTTACTTCAACGTATGCGAACAACTTTGTTCCAAGTCCAGATAACAAGTGGATTGCGTTTAACGAATTGTTTAAGGTTTATATCGCGCCAATGCCAATGTCTGGTCGTGAAGTTAACCTGAGCGCAAACACCCGTGCCATTCCGGTTACTCATGTAGCCGAAGATGCCGGCATCAGCCTGCACTGGTCGGGCGACGGCAGTAAACTCCACTGGACGCTTGGTGAAGAATACTTCAGCGTAGCGCTCGATGATGCGTTTGATTTCCTAAGTGGTGATAGCAATACCGAATTACCCCTGGGCCTTAGTGAAGGGGTAAACATTGGGCTCAAAATGGACAGCGATGTTCCGGATGGACGAATCGCATTCATCAACGCGCGCATTGTTACTATGGATGATGATGACACCGTGATCGAAAACGGCACCATCATCATAGATCAAAACCGTATTCACAGCCTAGGCGCAGCCGGTGATGTTGAGATCCCGTCTGATGCATTTGTTGTTGATGCGGAAGGGAAAACCATCATGCCGGGAATTGTGGATGTGCATGCGCATATCGGTAACTTCCGGGATGGCCTCAGCCCGCAGCAGCAGTGGGAATACTTTGCGAATCTGGCCTACGGAGTTACCACAGTTCACGATCCGTCCTCGAACACCGAAATGATCTTTTCACAGGCTGAAATGGTGAGAGCAGGACATATGACCGGCCCGAGAATTTTCTCTACCGGTCGAATTCTATACGGTGCCGAAGGTGATTTCAAAGCAGTGGTTAACAGTCTTGATGATGCGCGTTCTGCTATACGTCGTACTGCGGCATTCGGTGCGCATTCGGTGAAAAGCTATAACCAGCCTCGCCGCGATCAGCGACAAATGGTTATGCAGGCGGCACGAGAATACGGTATTCTTGTATATCCGGAAGGCGGTTCCACCTTCACCCACAACATGAGTATGATTGTGGACGGGCATACGGGTATCGAGCACAACATTCCGATTTATCCGGTGTACAACGATGTGTTTTCACTCTGGGGCAGCTCAGCAGTAGGCTACACGCCAACGCTTGTTGTTAACTACGGCAGCGTGAGCGGTGAGTACTACTGGTACCAGCATACAAACGTTTGGGAAAAAGAGCGGTTGCTCAGCTTTACACCTCGCGGTGTTGTTGATTCCCGCTCGCGACATCGCACCATGATTCCTTACGAAGAATACGAGGCCGGGCATTTTAAAAGCGCGGCTCTGGCAAAAGATTTATACGAGCGCGGCGTTTTGGTGAATGTTGGTGGCCATGGCCAGCTACAGGGGCTTGCAGCACACTGGGAGTTCTGGATGTTCGAACAGGGCGGCATGTCTCAGATGCAGGCTCTTCGCAGCGCAACAATTAACGGAGCGCGTTACATCGGAATGGGAGACCATATCGGTTCACTTGAAGCAGGTAAACTGGCCGATCTGATTCTGATTGACGGCAACCCGCTCGAGAATCTTCGTGATACCGAGTTCGTAACCCATACCATGCTCAATGGTCGTCTGTACGATGCAGAAACCATGCACGAAATTGGAAACGTAAATCGCGAGCGCCTGCCGTTCTGGTGGGAACGTGACGGTTACGATGCGCAGTTCGATTTCCATGCTGTAACCGAATCCGAAGGGCGCATTCAGTGCACCTGCGGATCTACTCACGGTCTCAGCAGACAGTAGTATGAGATCGCCGTTATGATGCTTTCTGAAAAAGGAGTCTGGTTTTTGCCGGACTCCTTTTTTTTTGCCGCAGTTTTTTTTGATAGCAGCATTGAAAAGAACATGGCCTAAGTGAAAAGGCGTAACGTTCTGCAAGACAGTTCGTTTCGGGCTCAGGCTAACTTTCAGCTATAAAATGAAGACACTTACGCTTTCCATAAATGATAAAACTTCTGAACGAAAGCCTATGGGTGCTGGTTTGAAAGGTCACATTTGAAACCATAAACTAATGTTATCTATTCATGTTTGATGAATCCAAAGTGCCTGACCTGAATAATAACGGACAGTACACAGCCCATTTCAGCAATGAAAGCAAAAAGTCGAAACAGGATGATTTCGATTTCGATTTAAAAAAGACAAAGAATCTTTGCGAGTTGTCCTGCAACATACTTTCGCTGTCATTTCTGGAAGATGAAGAAGAAATCTACACACTGGATGACCTTAAAGAAAAATACTAAATGTACAAGGGAGATATTGTTTTAATACCACTTTCGTATCACAGCCGGCCAGACATGAATTTGAAGCTCGTGCCCGCTTTGGTTCTGGGGCTTGATAACGAAGGAAGCGCAACAGTAGCATTTATTACCACCCAGGTAGAGCTGCAGGACGATTGTGATCTGATTCTGCACCCCAAGAAAGGTAATGGACTCAAGAGAAGATCTCTGGTGAAACTGAATAAAATGCTCACCATAGAAAAAGACTTTATTGCAGGGCGTTTGGGTACGCTCTCGACACGGGAGATGAACGAGCTTAACGTTCGGTTGCTTCAGCTGTTCGAATTGGGGGATATGTAGTTCATAATTCCACCCTTTTTTTCTAAATGAGTCAACAGGGTATTTGTAACTTTCACAAATCATCTGCACATTAAGAATTCTAATAAATAAAGAATTCAACGCCTTTTACGGTAATTAAAATCTATGTTGTACACACCCGTAAGCGTACTTATTGGGCTTATTCTCACTGCGGATGCTGTACATTTGCTTAAAGAGAACGGAAAAGCAAGCAGGATAAGCTCCATAGCTTCGACAGTCGAAGTTGTATGGCTTGTTATCAGCTTTATATATCTGTTTAGCGAGGATCTCTACGGGCTGAAGCTGCTTATTCCCATTCTTTTTGTCTCATATGTAATTGCGGGCTTTATTTCGAGTTTTCTCATGGTTAGAGATCTCGAAACTCCGGAAGAAATTCAGGCACTTAAAGTACCGCGGCCTTTTATGGTGGTAGCCCTAATTTTTGGAATTACTTTTGTTGCGGCTAATGTGTTGGTGCTGCTCATTTAAACAGCACCAATACGCTTCTGAATTAGCTGAATATCACGTCTGATTCCACCATTTCACTTACCTCATCTACCAGCTGCTGAGCACGCTCTCGCGTAGAGGCTTCTGAATAGATGCGCAGAACAGGTTCCGTGCCAGATGCCCTCACTAAAAGCCAGCCGCCGTCTTCGAGCCAGTGCTTTATGCCGTCCGGCTGCTCAACGCTTACTACTTTGGATCCGCCAATGGATTTCAGCTTTTCGTTTTTGCAGAAATCTATCATGGCGAGCTTTCTTTTCTCTGTAGTATGAAGATCATTCCGGCGGCAGTGGTGCTCACCGAATTCATCAAAAAGCTCCTGTACCAGAGCGCTGAGCGACTTGCCGCGTCGGGCACACATTTCGGCAATAAGAAGGCCGATATAGATTCCATCACGCTCTGCAAGGTGTCCTTTTACGGCAATCCCGCCTGATTCTTCTCCGCAAACAAGCACATCACCCTCAAGAATCTTTTCAGTGATGTACTTAAATCCGATTGGTGTGGTGAGGATGGTGAGGCCATATTTTTCAGCCTGCTTCCGCATCATGTCTGTGGTAGATACAGTTTTCACCAGTTCGCCTTTCAGCCCCCGCGTGTCGGCCATATACTTTGTGAGCAGCGATAAAATCTGATGTGAATCCACATAATTGCCGTTTTCATCGAACATTCCAACGCGGTCGGCATCTCCGTCGTTTGCAATACCGAGCGAGCACGTATTGGCACGGATCACTTCGGGCAGTTCAATCAGGTTTTTAACAATTGGTTCGGGCGCCGTTCCGTGAAAACCCGGATTACGATCGTCGTGCAGGTTCACAACCTGATTGCCAAGCAAAGCTGATATCATGCCAGATCCCGAGCCAAACATAGAGTCGTGCGCAATTTTTGAACCGTCTTTTGCTATGAGATCAAGATCAATTCGTTCACGAATTACATCCAGATAGCGCTGATTCAAATTGGTTATAATGATGGCTTTCTGAACGATAAACTCTTCAACGGAGGGTAGAGAATCGTGCTCGTATGACTTTGGAATCAGGGCTTCAACTTCGGATATTTGCGCCGGAGAAGCCGAGCCGCCAAACGGCGCCTTAATTTTATAGCCGTTGTACTCGGGCGGGTTATGGCTGGCTGTTATTACTACGCCAACGGCATCGAACTGCTGAGCCCCAAGGCTTACTGCAGGTGTAGGCGTAATGTCGTCGGAAAGCCTGACCGTAAGTCCTTCAGCTGCGATTACTCGTGCGCTTAGTAATGCAAATTCCCTGCTTAGGAAACGGGCATCATAGCCGATAACAACGCCGTATTGTGTGACTCCGCTTTCTTTGATCCACGCCGCAGTTGCCGCAGCCACGCGCGCTACGTTATCGAAAGTATACTGTTCTGCGATGATGGCTCTCCAGCCGTCGGTACCAAATTTGATGTCAGACATTCTGTTAATTAGCTAGTTTAGGATAATTGGTGCAGGTTTTCTCTTGATATTTTGGCTCAGGCTGATGGTTCAGTGGCCTTATTACGGCCATGCGTTTTCCAGTCGACGCGTGATATAAGGATGTATAGTCCGGCAATTACAAGCGGTATACTTAGCAGCTGACCCATGCCAACAATCCACTCCACGGCAAAGTCGGCCTGTTCGACCTTAGTAATTTCTATCAGGAAGCGACCGGTGAAAAGCACCGTAAGGAAGGTGCCAAGCAGCGCTCCGGCCGGCGGCTGATGTTTCCAGTATTTGTACATGCCCCATAAAATCACAAATAATAGCACACCAACTCCTGCCTCGTACAGCATGGAAGGATGGCGCGGCAGCGTATCAACACGCTCGAAGATTACTGCCAGTGAAAAATCGGTTGGAAGCCCGTAAATCTCGGAATTGAAGAAGTTTCCAATTCGTACAAAAACGCCGCCAATAGCAAAGGGAATGGTCATTCGGTCGAGCACCCAAATATAGGTGATGTGCGGACGTTTACGCACATACAGCCAGATAGCCAGAATGTTGCCAATGAAAGCACCATGGCTGGCGAGGCCGCCGCGCCAGATCATTACGATTTCTGCCGGATTACGCAGGTAATATTCCGGGTTGTAGAACATCACTTCGCCAAGCCTGGCTCCAACTATGGTACCAACAAAAAGATAGGTGAGGAGGGCGTCAGCGTCTTCCTGCTTATAACCTGCATGCCTGAACATGTTTGAGCCAAGGAAGTATCCCAGAATAAAAGCCAGGGCAAATCCGAAGCCATACCAGCGCATTTCAATCGGGCCAATATTGCTTATAACCGGTGATGGAATAATCAGAAAAAGAATCTGACCAACAATAAGTGAACCGGCAACCAAAGCTAATATATGAGTGCCAGGAATAAGGGACTCCTGCTTCTTAGCTTCTGCTTTAGCTTTCTTTCTTCGTTTATCCGGCTGCGGATTGTAGGTTTTGTCGAGCTGTGAGTAGCCAATGTAAATTAGAATGGCAGAAAGCACGAGTCCGAAAATACTGATATCAAATGGAAGGCCGATGGGGCCAAACTCGAACATCACGGGGTCGCCATGCCAGACGAAATAAGAAGAATTCATGTATGTTTGTTTAAAAATTTCAATCTAATTGATAGTAGCTGCTACAGGTCGCTATTCAGACAGACCAGGTTGTGCCATCGGGGGTATCACTAAGCTTTATACCAAGCTCGTTGAGCTTGTCGCGTATCTGATCGGATACGGTAAAGTTTTTGGCCTGTCTTGCATCACGACGCAGCTCGATAATGAGCTCCATCAGTCCTTTGGTTATGTGCTCGTCGCCGGTCTGCTTCTCGCTAAGGTCCGGCCAGATTGCAAGTACATCGTTGAGGAATGTTTCCATCCATTCGACGTATGGCTGAAGGTTTTTAGGAATGGCGCCGGAATTACATGCAGCCCGCACCGATTTAATGCTGGTAAACACATGTGCCATCGCCTGTGCCGTGTTGAAATCATCATTCATGGATCCTTCGATATCACCGATGACCGATTCGAGCGGGATGGCATCACCGGTCTTCTCTTCTTTTTTCGCAAAATTGAGCAGATCGGCCAGGTATGTTTTCAAATTGTCAAATCCGCTTTCGGCGGCCAGGAGCGCCTTCTCGCTGAAGTCTGTGGTGCTTCGGTAATGGCTTTGAAGAAGGAAAAAACGGATAACCTGCGGATCCCAGGAGCGGGTTAGCAGTTTATGGTTTCCATCATAAAACTGTCGCAGTGAAATGGCGTTGCCCAGGGATTTACCCATTTTCTGACCTTCGAGCGTAACCATATTGTTGTGCATCCAGTACTTTACGAACGGGTGCTCGTGGTCATTTCCATGGGCGCAGCTGCTTTGTGCAATTTCGCACTCGTGGTGGGGAAACTGATTTTCCAGCCCGCCACCGTGTATATCAAAACTTTCGCCAAGGTATTTGGTACTCATGGCCGAACATTCGATGTGCCAGCCCGGATAACCTACGCCCCAGGGGGAAGCCCATTTCATAAGATGTGTTTCGTCGGCTTTTTTCCAGAGAGCAAAATCCGATGGATGGCGTTTGTCGCCTGCTGCCTGCACGCGCGTCCCTGATTCGGCTTCGTCCAGACTGCGGCCGCTGAGCTTGCCGTAATTGGGATCGGAGGTTACATCGAAATACACGTTACCACCGGCTTCGTAGGCATGCCCGCGCTCAATCAGTGTTTCAATCATGGCAATTTGTTCGGGTATATGGCCGGTAGCCCTCGGGGTGATATCTGGCCGCAGAAGCCCGAGCTTGTCCATGTCTGCAAAGTAGCGGTTGGTGTACTTCTCGGCTACTTCCATAGGTTCGAGCCGCTCGATGCGGCTTTGCTTGGCGAGTTTGTCTTCACCCTCATCGGCATCGTCGGTAAGGTGCCCGACATCGGTGATGTTTTGTACGTATCGCACCCTGAAGTTTTTGTAGCGAAAATAGCGTACAACCACATCGAACGATGTGTAGCTTTTTGCGTGCCCGAGATGGGCATCGCCATAAACAGTTGGACCGCACACATAAATACCAACGAAACCATCCGTAAGTGGCTTAAAGAGCTCTTTTTTCCTGGAAAGGGTGTTGTAAATATGGATGTCGGTCATAAAAAACGGATAATCAGATTGTGTATTTGGATGGCAATTTTACAAAATACAAAACACAGGCACAAAGTAACAGACAGTAATTGGATGCTTTGCAGCATTTAAATGCCTGTTATAAATTGAACGATGGTTGTTCTGAATTGTTTATTTTCAAGACAGCCAACATCTTATCATCCAAATTCATAACCCTGACTAATTAACTTAAGCTGCTTATGGGAACCCTCAGAGAATCGGCCACCGAAATATTTCGCAAAACTCTTGAAGAAATGAGCCCAGCCAACCTGGTAAAAAAAGCCATTCAGGTAGACGCGGGTCATATCAAAATCCAGGGCAAAAAGCTTACTCATGAATCAAGGGTGCCGGTTTATGTTATTGGGGCCGGAAAGGCCGTGGTGCAAATGGCGGCAGGTTTGGAATCGGTACTTGGTAACCGCATCAGAGATGGTGTGGTAATTGCTCCCGCTGGCTTGGAATCCGATCTTTCAATAATTCAGGTTTTCGAAGGCACACATCCTGTGCCGGACCAGCAAACGGTCGCATCCTCACTTGAGCTTATGGATTTCGCCCGAAGTATACCCAAAGACGCCTGTGTAATTTTCCTTATATCAGGAGGCGCATCCTCGTTAATGGAAGTACCGGCAGGGCAGCTGGAACTCGAAGAAATACGGGAAGTTTATGATACCCTTCTTAAAAGCGGTGCAACTATACAGGAAATGAATACCGTGCGGAAGCAGCTATCTGCTATAAAAGGCGGGAAACTGGCAAAACTTCTTAAGGCCGGCACCTCTGCATCACTAATTATTTCGGATGTGCCGGGAGATAATCCTGACTTCATTGCAAGCGGACCAACAACACAAAGTAAAAGCAAAAAAGAAGATGCTCTCAAAGTTCTGGAAAAGTTTGGCCTCACCGATAAGGTTCCACCTGCTGTAGTTGAGTTTCTTTCGGTGCATGATTTGGAATCTGAAGAAGAGCCGCATACAAATCACCGTAACGTGATTATCGGTAGCTCCGGGATGTTTGCGAAAGAAGCCGGAAAGTTGTGCAAAGACATGGGGTTCAGCACGTTCGTGAGCAGTAAGCAGTATACGGAGGAGGCAGATAAAGTCGCGGAGCACATCACCAAAGAAATCAGGAAGATGAAATCCGGCAAGCGGGCCTATATCTTTCATGGCGAAAGCACGGTGCACGTTAAGGGTGATGGCAAAGGAGGCCGTAATCTGCACCTTGCCCTGCTGATGTCAAAAAAGATCAGCCGACGAAAAAATACGCTGCTTCTGAGCGCAGGAACCGATGGCGTAGATGGCAATACGGATGTTGCAGGTGCGTTTGCTGCATCAGATACCAGTAAACGGGCAGCTGAATTAGGAATGGATGCCAGTGACTATCTGAAGGATTTCAACTCCTATCACTTTTTTAAGACGCTCGGTGACCTTATTTTTACCGGCCCGACCGGGAACAACGTTATGGACTTTCAGCTAATACTAATCGACGCATGATCTGGGAACACCCCCAACTTTTATGGCTCCTTGTAGTTCCTCTGCTTCTTTTTGCAGCAGGCTGGTACATTGGCCTCCGTCGTAAAAAGCGGGTCCGGAAATTTTTCTCTGCGGAAATGATTGGTCGCTTAAGCACCAAAAGCTGGAGCCGCGGCCGCAAGCTGAAGCATCTTTTCCTGTATCCCGGACTTGCGCTGTTGATTATCGGAATGGCCGGCCCCAAAATAGGCAGCGAAATTCGTGAGGTGAAGCGCGAAGGTGTCGACCTTCTTGTTGTTCTGGACGTTTCCCGAAGCATGCTGGCCGAAGACGTTAGACCAAACCGTCTGGACAAGGCAAAGTTTGAAATTTCGAGCCTCGTTGACCGGCTTCAGGGCGACCGGATTGGCCTCGTACTATTTACGAATCAGGCGTTTCTGCAGTCTCCGTTAACTACAGACTACTCCGCATTCCGGATGTATCTCGACCTGGCTTCGACAGATCAGTTTCCGCATGCCGGTACCGATTTCAGGGCACCATTGCGTGAGGCCGCACGGGTTTTTGAGGATCAGCCGCAGTCGGCCAGAGATGCCGCCAAAGTTGTATTACTATTTTCTGATGGTGAAAATCACAGTCCGGATTTCGAGCAGGAAATGAATCGGCTACGGGATCAGAACGTGTATGTTTATACTGTAGGGATTGGAAGCCTGTCCGGGGCCCCGATACCTGTGTTCGATAATTCGGGCAGGCCCGTGGGTAATCTTCGGGATCGTTCTGGCAGTGTGGTTACAACCCGTCTTGAGCCGGATAATCTGCGCAGAATTGCTGAAATTGGGAGAGGCAGTTACTACGAAATCCGGAGAGGTAACGACCGTATTGATGGCTTCATATCTCAGCTGGCCGAGCTCGAGCGAAGGGAGTTTGCTTCGGAGAGGTTCTCGGACTATGCCAACCGATATCAGTATCCAACGGCGGCCGGACTGCTGCTTGTTGTGATTTCCATGATGATTCCCGCCTATCGCAAGCCAATTGAAAACCGGGCCTGAGATATTTGCTATTAAACCTCCCGCTTCGTGACTTCGTTATTATTAATATTTAAACGGGCTGTGTCCTGAAAACACGGCATATGCTATGATTAAACTCTTTGTTCTCGATATCGACGGCTGTATTACTATGCCTTTTGAAGTACCCGAATGGGATGCGCTGGCAGAAATACGCAGACTTAACGACCGTAGTAAATCCGATCCTAATGTACCGCCGGTAACAATCTGCAGCGGGCGGCCACAGCCGTATGTAGAAGCCGTAGGACAGTGGCTCGGTGCTTATAAACCGCTCATTTTTGAAAGCGGAGGGGGGATGTTTGACCCCGTAAATGTGAGGCTGCACTGGCCGGATCATCTCGACAAACAGCGGGAGTCTGAGATTGCGGATATACGGAATTGGGTTGAGTCTAACATAATAAGTGCCTATACAGGCTCTTCTGTTGAGTTTACCAAGCGCACCGATGTTGGTATTATTCATACCAATGAAGACATCATAATCGAGATGTACAATAAGGTGAAAGCTCATGTGGAGCATACACATCCCGATTTTGAGGTACACCGTACAGAAATTTCGATAAACGTAATAATGAGCCGGTCGAATAAAGCATCCGGGCTGCGCTGGCTATCCGATTCTTGTAAAATTTCTATGAATCAGATGGCATATATAGGCGACAGCAGCGGGGATATACCGGCGCTTGAGCTTGCTGGTATGAAGTTTACCCCCGCCAACGGAATTGCCAAAATGGATACGATGGACGGGCTGGTCCGAACGAGTGGAGAAGCAACCTGGGGCGTGGTTGAGGCCTATAAAGCCATCATTCGGAAAAATAAAGAACTATAAATACCTCCTTTACCGGGTTATTCTTAAAAATTAGGTTAGTTTTTTTTGCTGGTTTTCAGAAAAAATACGCATAGAGATTTGATACGTCATTTTAAACACAAATCTCTACGTCGTTATGAAACATCATTGCTATTACATTCACCTAGCAGCAGTTATACTTGTACTATTACTACTACCGAGTACACCACTAGCTCAGACCCAGACAATTATAGCTGATGAAAACAGCTATAGTTTAAAAGCAGGCTTTGCATTTGGGGCTAGTTTTTTTGTTGAAGTATACCCAATCCAAAATTTGCCTGAACAACGATTTCGGGTACAGGTAACAGATAACAGCCCAATTGAGGAGGAGTGGTGGCGTTCTATTTTTCAATTTGATCTGGAAGGTGTAACTGAACCAGTTGAAAGCGCCATTTTTAAGGTTTACTACACCGGATTTGCCCCTACAGTAGATGAACCCGAATTCACTACCCAGCTTTGGGCTTCAAGTATAAACCGGGCATCATCAATCCCCCCATCAAATATTACGGCGGCACTAAGAGAGTATGATGATGGATTTAATGGTAATAATAGTTACGTGACATTAACCGCTCAGTTTATCAACCCTAGTGACGAGACAGGTCGGTATGTGGAATTTGATGTGACAAACTTCATAAACGCACGAATTAATAGTGCTATAAATACGGGTAATACCTGGGTGTTTTTTCGACTTCAGCCAGATACATTTAGTGTAGATACAGGCTATAGAACTCTAAAAAACTTTGCGAGTCAGTTTGATACAGGCTTCAGGCCAAAACTTGTATTGAATGAGTCACCCGCAGATGATGTCCCTGTCGAGCAGATTATAGCCGATACCGAGGGCTGGCGTCTGTTCTCGTCGCCTGTTGAGAACGGTACATTCGGTGACCTACTAAGCGGCATCTGGACACA
>PWID01000014.1 GCA_003555145.1 Balneolia bacterium
ATTCGCAGCCTGTCGATTGAGGAAATCGAAGAGCCCTCTTTCCAGTTATTTTAAGCAGCTAATTTGCTCAGAACTCACATTGTAAATAAAGGAATATGAAGTTTGTAACTTCAATTATAACTGCATTTATGCAGGAGAAAGACGCCAAAACAAACATAACGGGTTTGCTGAAGTTTCTGGCCTTTCTGCTTTTAATAATCGTAACATATGCAGCTTCTTTCCATTTTATCATGATGATGGAGGGGCGTGATTACTCCTGGGTAGCAAGTTTTTACTGGACGCTTACGGTAATGTCTACTCTGGGATTTGGAGATATTGTTTTCCAATCCGATTTAGGCCGTATATTTTCGATGGTTGTATTGCTTTCCGGCGTGTTATTACTGCTTGTAATGCTGCCTTTCACCTTTATCCAGTTCTTTTACGCTCCCTGGCTTGAGGCTTATAATAAAACTAAAGCACCAACCGAGCTGTCGAATACGATTCGGGATCATGTAATTATAACAAATTACGACTCCGTTACGCGATCCCTAATTGATAAGCTTAATGACTTTGGTCATCCTTATTATATACTGTGCGAAGACCATAACACTGCAATGAAACTGTACCAGGACGGCTATAAAGTTGTGGTTGGTAAGTTTGATGACCCGAATACCTATCGCAAGCTACAGGTTCAGCAGGCCGCCATGGTGGTAGGCAGCTGTAACGATATGGTGAATACGAGCGTAGCATTTACCGTGAGAGAGATTTCAGAAGAGGTGCGAATTGTAACATTAGCCAGCTTTCAGGATTCTGTTGATATTTTAAAACTTGCAGGCAGTAATACCGTAATTCAGCTGGCTAAAATGCTGGGGCAGTCGCTGGGCCGGAGAACTCTCGGCGGAAGTGCGCGCGTACATGTAATAGGTCGCTTCGATCAGCTTGTTATTGGTGAGGCGCCCGCTATAGATACGCCCCTAGTTGGCAAAACGATAGCCGAATCCAAGCTGCGGCAGGCAACCGGGGCCAGCGTAATTGGCGTCTGGGAGCGGGGGGTGTTCAAGGCTGCAATGCCAGACACGGAAATAAAAAGGCAGTCGGTACTGGTGCTTGCCGGTAAGGTAGATCAGCTCAGAAACTATGATGAGCTCTTCGGTATTTATCATAGTGATGATAAGCCTGTAATTATTATTGGCGGCGGCAGGGTAGGGCTCGCTACAGCTAAATCGCTGGAAGACCGCCAGATGGACTATGTAATTGTAGAGCGTGATGAGAAGCGTATCGTGGATCCGGAAAAGTTTATAATGGGTGATGCAGCCGACATCAACGTTCTCAAAAAAGCGGGCATCGATGAAGCGCATACCGTAATTATTACATCTAATAAAGATGAAATCAATATTTACCTTACGCTCTACTGCAGGCGACTGCGACCGGACATACAGATTACAGCACGTGCTACCGACGACCGAAACGTCAGCAGTCTTCACCGCGCCGGTGCCGACTTTGTGATGTCCTATGCAACCATGGGTGCTAACGCCATCTATAACTCGCTCGACTCCTCGGAAATCATCACACTTGCAGAGGGGCTTGATGTTTTCCGGGTACCCGTTCCTGCGAAGATGATCGGGGTTACGCTGATTCAAAGCGATATAAGGTCGAAAACCGGATGCAGCGTAATAGCGATTAAAATAGATGATGAAATGCAGGTAAATCCCGATCCTGAGAACCCCATTCCGGCCGATAGCGAGCTGGTGCTTATTGGTGACTACAATTCGGAGCAGAAATTCATCAAATATATAAACGAGTAGACCGGGACGTATCAGATGCCTTTATATGTAGCTTCATTCAGTTTTGAAAGCGCAGATCTGTCAAAAGGGCATTTCGAAATTGTAGTGGAGTCTGCTACTCTTCACCGGGCCGAAAATGCCTGCCGGAAGAAGGTTAAAGAATACTTCAGCACTCGTCCTGAAATGCTGCCTGCACGTATATTCCTGCTTGATATCATCGAAATTGAAAATGCAGCCCTGCCCACTATGCTGCTATTCAAAAAAGAGAGACCGGTGGAAACCGGCAGCCCCGGATCACAATTCTTCAGCCCGCTGCCACTTAGAGAGGCACACGCCACAAGCTGGACGGCCAGCATGCCCGGAAACCCTGAGTTGTTTCTGGAACTGGATTGATTCGACAAATAACGCAAGACTTAAATCCGTCCTTGTATTAAGTACGTATAAAAAGGAACACGCTTTTAAAAATGCGCTTAATTCCGGTATAGAAGGGGGTTGGCAATATTATTTCTGCTAATTTGAAAAAAAAGTGTAACAAATCGAGAGTTCGTGCATCATTACAATAACAACACTCTTTAAACTCAGATTACAAAAAGATGCGAGTCCTCTTTCCAAGTACACTACCAAATATAGCTCAGGCGCCCGACGTAGCCGGTGCTTCCTACTCTCCAATTCAGTTATGGGAAGTTTTCCTGGAGCCATCATCTTACGGCCCGCCATCAACGCTTGGCGAAAACTATATGATCCATCCGGCTTCCAAGCTGGGATCTCTGGTTGACGCCTCAGAGTTTGGTCGCAAGCTGAAGACACAGCGCAAGCTAAAGGTGCTTCACATAGAGGATACTCCGGAAATTCGCCTCATCGCCAATATCTTCCTCAAGGACGAGTACGATATTCATAGCGCAGCTAATGGTGAAGAGGCCGTTGAGAAAGCATCGAAAGAGAAATACGATATCATACTGATGGACATCAACCTTGGAGAGGGTAGTGATGGTTTTGAAGTGAGTGAAATGCTGAGAGAGATTCCGGGTTATGAGAATGTTGCTATCATCGCAGTAACAACGAGCAACTACCTCGAAGTAAGAGGCAGATGCATCGAAACAGGCTTTAACGCTTTCATCCAAAAGCCATTCGAAAAAAGAGACCTGAAAAACACGATTACCCAGCTAATGCGGTACTCCAGGTAAAAATAAATATCATCACGCAAATCAAGCCCCAAAAGGCTTAACCTTCATAAAAATATGTCAGCAACAAATCCAACTACATACGACCTGATTGAGGATTACCTCTCGGGCAGGCTTAACGAAGAGCAGACCGATGCTCTCTGGGCCGAGCTGCTTACCGACGGCGATGCAATGGATTACCTCCAGACAATGTCCGCAATGAAAAAACTCGCCAATGAGGGCGAATTCAGCGACGAACAGTTTCTTGAGGATACCCAATCTGAATTTTTAATATCAGAGCAGATAGCCGAAGTAAATGAGCCAAAAACTGAAAGTATAACAAACGATAACGGATGGTTCGACTGGAAGTGGGTTGCCGCCGCGCTCGTAATAATGATGGCTGCCGCCGGAATCAGTTACGTAATGATGCAGCAGTCTCAGGTTGAGCATACAGGTGCAATTGCACTTATAGAATACGATATCTTCAGATCAGCCGGAGAAGAAGCTGCTTTGATGCCAAATCTTGAAGAAGTAATAATGTTGTCTGCCTCTGGCGAACATAACCTGGCAATCAATAAACTGAATGATGTACGTTTAGAGTCCGGTATTTCAAATGATCCGCAGCTGGATATTCTTGAAGGGTCCCTGCACTATAATGCCGGTGCATACGATCAGTCTCTGGATGTATTTACATCAATAGATTACTCTAAGTTATCGAATCGTGAATTCGAAGAAGTACTTTGGTATAAAGCCAATGCCAGGATACACGCAGGTCAGACTCTTGAGGCAACAACAACGCTGCAAAAGATTATTGAAATGGATGGGTCTTTTAGCAGAGTGGCACAAAACCTTCTTAACAGCCTGAATCGCTAAAATTAGCACCTGATGAAATTGTGGGCCGGTAGTGTTCTTAATTAAACCGGTTTTAACAGCGCGCTGCACCGACACCTAAATAATGCGCGCTGTGTTCTTTCCTTAAGATACAAACTCGTTGACCCGAGTTCTTAACTTGCTCCCAAGACTGCTATTACCTCTTGTACCTGCGGCTGTTTCTTAGACGTACACGCGTTAGTGTTAGTTAAATTATTGCTAACACTAGCAATGTACCAAGAGAAACAGCCGCTATTTTTTTAAATCATCTATCAGAACATACCAGCGCAATGACACCGTTGACCATACCTTCTTAGCAGTGAACTAATTATGATAAAGCTATTTATTACAAAGCAGTCGCCAGCCAGGATTCGGGCTGCGAAAACTCTTGAGACGAACACTAGAGCTGCAGCCGCTCAAAAGACTAAATGATCCCCTGATATTTCCTGCCTATTAGAAAAATGGCCGCTTTGATACTGAGTTGGGGATTGAGTGAGGGGAGATGGAGAGAAAGATTCTTGATTGGATCCATTCATAGTTCAAGATCACTGTTGTCCGGGGAAAGGCAATTCACGCTTCCATGTATTTTTCAAAGACCCCGAAGGGGTCCAATATGATTAGCCCCGGGTGACTGAACCAAGCGATAGCGCGGGAAAGGAACCCGGGGTATGAAGTGACGCAAATCAGACCCAAGTATCAGTAATTGAAGAAAGCTTTGAAGGTGTCGAGGGTCGGTTTAAATCATGTTTCGAAGCCGAATGATTGGCCCTTGTACCAGATAAGAAGCGTGTTTTGGGATTACATCTGATTGTTGGCCCTCTGG
>PWID01000072.1 GCA_003555145.1 Balneolia bacterium
GCCGAACGCTGGCTCGAAAATCAGGAAGAAGCGAAAAAAGAAGCTGCTGTCTGATTCATTCCGGCAGCTAATTTTTCAACCTATAATCTTCTGAAAGGGGTGTCGTTTGACGGCATCCCTTTTTTTGTGTCCGGGAGGCTCCTTTGCGATGAATAAATCCAAAATGCCTCCGGCGAAGTAAGCCGAACCGGTAGTATCGTGATCTCTCCAACCGGCATAACCGATAAGTCAGCATTAAAAACGAGCGACAGCTGTAAGTGGCTCCGCCTTTTTTATTTAGGTGTGAAAACAGTCTCACTGGCAGATGAGTTAGTCTTCCAGCCTTTAATAAAAACAGTTAGATTTAATTAATAAAAATTGCTTTTGAAAGTTTTTCAGAACGCTACTGCCCGTCATATAGTTTTATGTTTGTTAGATTTAGATACACTCCCAAAAAAAACATTGAACCACAAAGACTTAACCATCAAACTATATCACTATGAAAAATACACTCTATATCATGGTCGCTTCCGCACTGCTGCTTTTCACAGCATGCGACGTTATCGATTCGACTTCAGATCGTTCTGAGCAAAACAGAGGCATCTCTGAAAGTTTAACCACCCAAACCCTTGAAAGAGGCGGCCCCCCGGCTACGGGTAATACAATTGTAGACATTGCCTCAGGCAATGATGACTTCTCCATTCTTGTTGATGCCGTGGTTTTTGCCGGGCTTGACGGAGTGCTTAGCTCGCAGCGCCAGCTTACGGTGTTTGCGCCGACCAACGACGCGTTCATCGCTCTTCTTGAGGCGTTGGAACTTACTCCTGAAGAGCTTTTTGTTGAAGAAAACAGGGATTTGGTCAGAAGCATCCTGCTTTACCACGTTGCTCCCGGCAAAAGAGACTCCGGAGCAGTTACTACGGCAGATCAGATTAATACACTGCAGGGTTTCTTCATTAAGGTAAAAGAAGAAAACGGGGCATTCCTCATTGGTAACGAAGAAAATGGTTATGCTGAAATTACAGACGTGGATATTAACGCCAGCAATGGAATAATTCACGTAATTGATTCCGTAATGCTTCCGCCATCAGAAAACAACGCTGGCGACGGCGATAGTGGAAATGGTGAAGGCGACAACGGCGATGAAGACACGAATCAGTCCATCGTGGACATCGCCTCAGGCAATGATGACTTCTCCATTCTCGTTGATGCCGTTATTTTCGCCGGGCTTGTTGATGCGCTTGACGGTAACAGACAGTTAACCGTCTTCGCCCCAACTAACGACGCGTTTATAGCATTGCTGGAAACGCTGGAACTCACCGCAGAAGAACTATTCTCAGATGGAAACGAGGAATTGGTTCGCAATATCCTGCTCTACCATGTTGCTCCGGGCAGCCGTGCCGCTGAAGACGTAATCAGCTCTACCCGTATCCGAACTTTGAACAGCTCGTTTATTTTTGTGAATGAGCAGGATGGCGACTTCTTCGTAGGCAATGATAACGGGTTTGCGCAAATCGTTGCTACCGATATCTTCGCGCGAAACGGCGTTATTCATGTGATTGATGCTGTTATGCTTCCATAATTATCCTGATTGCATAGTTGGATAATACAAAAGCCCTGCACCGTTAAGGTTGCAGGGCTTTTTTTGTACAAAACCACAGTCGTAAGTTTAGCAGCGTGCCCGCACAGGTGAGTATGAATTAAATTTATCGGCCATGCTGATACTCAACCATTCAAAAGATTTTGTCTGAGCTTTTTCACAAACTCCGCCGGATAATCCAGGTTATCCTTGGTATCAAAGAACGGATTCATCAGGGTGATGCGGATGAGGACGAGTTCTTCGGTGTCGTGAACGGCGCTCCAGTCTTCGGTAAAGGCATCGATAAGGCGGTTGTAGGCCGGACGCTTCAGCGTGGTTTTGGACACGAAGAAATCATGATTTTCATCGGGAGAGAACGCATCATACACCTGAAGGGTACGCTCGTTGCTTTTGCCCAGCGCCTCGTTATCCTTCGCTACAATAAAGGTGATGATATTGGTTTCAGCATGTGGAAAAATGCGGATTTCGGGATGGGCTTCCTTCATCATTTTTTCCAGCTTTATGCGCGACTGAATCGTCCGCTCCAGAATCCTTCCGTAGCCGTTGGCGCCAAGACCAATGGTGCGGGAAGTCAGCAGGGTTGATATCGCTCCTGCGGCCGAACGCGAGCCCTCAATCGTCTGCGGACCACGCTCCTGCGTGCCCGAAAAGTTGATGTAGGGCGCAATCGACTTGCGGTAGTAATACTCCCGCTTGCTGTTACACAAAAACGCACCGGAAGCGTAGGGCACATAGCCCAGCTTGTGCGGATCAATAGTTACAGAATTCGAGCGGCTGATGGCATCAAGAGCGTTCGCCATGTTTTCCGAAATCGCTTCTGAGTTCTTGGTATCAATCGAGCAGAGGAAACCGCCGTAGGCAGCATCCACGTGGTGCCAGATGTGCCAGCCTCGTTTTTCTTTATACTCGTCGAGCACAGCCTGAATATCATGGATGGGATCCATTTCACCCAGCTCGGTTGTGCCAGCCACAGATACCACCATCAGCGGCGGACGCTGACGCTTGTAGCAGTTTTCAATCGTATCACGAAGGGCGTCGACACACATGCGGCCGTGCTCATCGGTTTCAATACCTACAAAAGCTTCCTCACCAAGTCCCATGATATCCACGGCCTTGTTCCAGGAATAATGCTTGTTCTGAGGCACCAGGACCACCGGACCGGCATAGTCCATATCGAACACTTTATTGAGGTTCCGATACACGTTTACCGGGTTACCGCGCAGAATATGGAAGTCTCGCAGCTCGTCTTCGGTAAGCTCGTACTCAAAACGAATTCGGTCGAATTCATCCCAGCCCATCAGGCATGTATCGAACATGTTCATGCTCTTGTCGCCATACTTTCTGTTGATGGCACCGGCGGCAAGCCAGCGGGCAAAGCGATCGCGGGCACGAAGCGCGCCTTCAAGATTGGCCACGGTTCCGCCTGAAGTAAAGTGACCAGAACCAAACTTGGTGTCGTAGCCCATCATACCAAGCAGATCACGAATGGCTTCATCCTCTATGAGAATCCCCACGCGAGAGGACTCGCCGGATATGTTGTTCGGGTTGTATAAAAGGGTGATGATATGCCCAAGCAGAGCCGGCATAGATACTTCGGTAATCATGTGGCCGATGTAGCGGGGCGAAAAGCTGGGAAGCTCGCTCTGCAGACGCTCCATCACGCTCATCACCTGCTCCTTGATATGGGCACGGCGCTCGATAAACTCGGGAGTGTTCAAATCGCCCTGCGAAATAGCGGGACCGTCTTCGGGATACAGCGAACGGCGCCACTCGAACCAGGCTTCGAACAGTTCATTCATAATCTCCTGAATCCAGGGTCCGTTTTCGGCCTGTGGTCCCAGGAAAAAGCTTTTGAGCGCGACTTCATCCGGATGGCACTTTGTTAGTTCAGAATCGATCAAATCGGGCTTGTTTCCGGTGTCTTTTATCTCTGTGTTGGCTTGCATAATACTCTTCTAATTCTAAAAAATGTGTGTGTGCTGAAAAAAAATGATATTTACCTGTCGTTTCCGGGCGCATGAAAGCACGCCAAATACAGTCGTTTCGCAAATAATAACAGTTGATTGCAATGTGCAACCGTGTTGCCGTTCACCGGCTTCGTATTTTCTACATTCAGCTGTCTCTTTTCACAACCTGATAGTGCGAAATACGGAAAAACGTTCAGGCGATTGTTTGAACAAATAATGATTGCCCTAAAAATACAACTTAATTATTAGAAATACATCCGACAGGGTGTAATCATTTGTTACAGCTTGCGTTAAACCACATCTTATGAACTCTGCCGGGCCCCTGATATTGCTTCCGTTTCGGAATGTATAAACTTTTGCAAACGTTGTGTAAGAAACCATCCCGGACGATTTATCATGTTTCACTGAACAACAAATTCCATCATGTTTGATAACGACTTTCTATCGGAAGACGAAGACGAAAACACCACCGGTGCCGGAAGCGGCTCAGTAGAAGGAACAAGCTACAGCTGCGCGTTTTGCGGCACGGAAAATCATACGTTTGTTGATCCCTCACAGGGCGATAATCAGCAGTATATCGAAGACTGTCAGGTCTGCTGCAGCCCGAACATCCTGCGCGTCCACCACGATGAATGGGAGAAGGAGTGGACAATCACTGCCGAACCGGAGTAGGGAAAATTGTGAATGGTGAATTGTGAATGGTGAATTAGTGTCGAAGGTCGAAAGTCCAAGGTCGAAGGTCTATCACATTCGGGCTACCTCAACCACACAGGAATACAACCAGGTAAAATCTGTTACCTGTTACCTGTTACCTGTTACCTGTTACCTGTTACCTGTTACCTGAACAAATCCATTGTTAATTCAACTGTCACTGTAAAATGAATAATGTCATACTGTAGCCCTGACATACTGATTTTCGAATATCTATTCTCGAGCTGAAGCCTTATTTTCACAGGACAAAACCAATTGCCTAAGCCGCAGGCCTTCCGACTGTTAAACTATTTTTCGGGTCTGTGCAGCACGATATCAATACAAATCATTTTTATTTACTGAAA
>PWID01000242.1 GCA_003555145.1 Balneolia bacterium
GCTGAAGCCTTATTTTCACAGGACAAAACCAATTGCCTAAGCCGCAGGCCTTCCGACTGTTAAACTATTTTTCGGGTCTGTGCAGCACGATATCAATACAAATCATTTTTATTTACTGAAAACAACCAGGAGTTGTAATTATGTCAACAGCCTATTTCGAAGTACCCGAACCCTATAATGAGCCGTACCTGTCGTACGCACCCGGAACGCCTGAGCGCGAAGAGCTCACAAAAGCCATTCTTGAGCTGAAATCACAAGAAATCGAAATTCCCGTAATTATTGGCGGAAAGGAAATTCGCACCGGCAACACCCAGGACGTGGTAATGCCGCACAACCACAAGCATAAACTGGGCGTGGTTCACAAAGCGGGCGAGAAAGAGGTCAAAATGGCCATCAAAGCTTCTCTTGAGGCCCGAGCCGAATGGGCAGCCCTTCCGTGGGAGCACCGCGCCTCGATTCTGCTTAAGGCAGCTGATATCATTACCGGCCCGGAGCGTTACCGTATGAACGCAGCCACCATGCTGGGTCAGTCCAAAACGCCACACCAGTCTGAGATCGAAGCCGTTGGCGAGCTGGCTGACTTTTTCCGTTTCAACGCCTACTTCCTGTCCCAGATTATGGGCGACCAGCCGTTTTCTCCTGAAGCTACCTGGAACCGTGTGGAATACCGCGGCCTTGAAGGCTTCATGTTTGCCGTAACGCCGTTTAACTTCACCGCTATTGCAGGAAACCTGCCCGCCTCGATGGCGCTGTGCGGAAACGCCGTAATCTGGAAGCCGGCCACAAGCTCGGTTTACTCCAGCTATATGGTGATGAAAATTCTCGAGCGCGCGGGCATGCCTCCGGGAATCATCAACTTCCTGCCAGGCGACGGACCCGATGTGGGTGACCCCGTTTTTGCCGACGAAAACCTTTCCGGTCTTCAGTTCACCGGCTCTACCGGCACCTTCCAGCACATGTGGAAAACCATCGGTAAAAACATTGAGAACTATAAAACCTATCCGCGCATCGTGGGTGAAACCGGTGGTAAAGACTTTATCTTCATGCACCCGACTGCCGACGTGCGCGAAGTTTCCATAGCTGCACTTCGCGGCGCGTTTGAGTTCCAGGGTCAGAAATGCTCTGCGGCTTCACGCATGTACGTGCCAAAATCACTCTGGCCTGACTTAAAGAAAGACCTGCTTGCTGAAGTGAAGCAGATCAAAATGGGTGATGTGGAAGATTTCTCCACCTTCATGGGCGCAGTAATCGATAAGAAAGCTTTCAAGAGCATCACCTCCTACATCGATTTTGCCAAGAAAGCCAAGGATGCTGAAATCATCGCCGGCGGCGGGTATGATGATTCCACCGGTTTCTTCATCGAGCCGACCATCATCGAGACCACCAATCCGAAGTTCAAGACAATGGAAGAGGAGATTTTTGGTCCGGTACTCACGGTTTATGTGTATGCCGACAAGGATCTCGACAAAGCCCTTGAGCTGTGCGACACCACTTCACCATACGCTCTCACTGGCGCCATTTTCGCCAAAGACCGTTATGCCCTCGTTATGATGGCGGATCGTCTTAAAAACGCGGCGGGTAATTTCTACATCAACGACAAGCCGACCGGTGCCGTTGTGAATCAGCAGCCTTTTGGCGGCGGACGCGCATCCGGTACAAACGACAAAGCCGGAAGCATGCAGAATCTGCTGCGCTGGCTCTCGGCCCGTTCGATCAAGGAAAACCTCAATCCGCCGAAAAACTGGAAATACCCGTACATGGGATAATCTCCGGTTAACAGCCTGAAGCTTAAACAAAAACCTCCGCAGCCGTTTCGTGCTTCGGAGGTTTTTTTATTGGGACAAAATCGATATCGAATCTCACCAGATTGTCTGAACCACTGATTATTGCTGATTGAATTGATTCACTATGATTATTCCAGTCGTAAACTTCAGCCCGGGCAAATGGTCGAAGGTCAAAGGTCCAAAGTCGAAGGTCTCTTAAATTCCGGCATAGTGTCTGAACCACTGATTAAGCTGATTGAATTGATTCACTATGATTATTCCGGGCGTAAACTTTAACACAGGCTTTTTTATTAATCTCGGACTAAATCATACTTAATCACACAAATCAGCCTAATCAAAGTTCAGACAATTGTGGAGGCAGAAACAAGACACCGGAGTCTAATTCACAATTCACCATTCACAATTCACCATTCACAATTGGTTCCCAACTTTTTTCTTTTTTGGAGTGCGAAATTATCTCAAACTCTTTATCTTAATCTAATCCGCAATTTTTAAGACCGTAGTTCAGCATGAGCAAAATTGGTATCGTAAAAGAGTTCTGGGAGTTTCTCAGGGTCAGAAAAAAGTTCTGGCTGATGCCTATCGTATTTGTTCTCCTCATGCTTGGTCTGCTCATCGTTGTAACGAGCAACACGGCTCTGGCACCCTTCATCTATGCATTGTTTTAAGCTGATGATGATCTCCGCCGCCGTCTTTATAAAGCTTTTTTCTTCTTTTTATGAAATCCGACCCTTTTCAGGTAGTCGGATTTTTTTTTATCCGGTAACCGGCGCTGATGCCCACAACCACCGTGGTCAACTTCTTCAGCCCCGCCTCAGCAGCCCGCTGTGCATACCGGTCGCAAACGCTGTTACGCTGCTAGCTAATACACTAACCCTCAACACGAACTGTAACCGTACCCAATTCTGATGACGAACTCCAGCCCACAAACCGCCTGGCTTGCACTATCCGACGGAACCATTCAGCAGGGAAAGCTGATCGGGCGGCCCGGTACCACCGGAGGCGAACTTTGCTTCAACACCAGCATGACCGGATATCAGGAGATATTTACCGATCCGAGTTATGTGGGTCAGCTTATGATGATGACCTACCCGCACATTGGCAATTACGGGGTGCATCCCGACTACGATGAGGCCCGCAAGCCCATGGTTTCCGGCATCATTGTACGGGCATTTTCCGAAGAATACAGCAACCATCAGGCCGATGGCAGCCTGCAGGATTATTTGTATCACCACGGCATCACAGGAATTACGGGTGTCGATACGCGCTCGCTCGTTCGCCACATCCGCGATAAAGGGGTGATGAACGCCGTGATTTCATCGGAAATCTCAGATAAAAAAGAGCTGGTTGCCAAGGCAAAGCAGTGGGCCTCGATGGAAGGGCTCGAGCTGGCCACCAAGGCCACCCGCTCCGAAGCACAGACCATGGCATCCGAAGAGAATTTGTACAAAGTAGCGGTGATCGATTACGGAGTAAAACAAAGCATTCTCAAAAATCTGATACAGCGCGGATGCACGCTTCGTGTATTTCCGGCCAAAGCGACTTTTGATGAAATCAGCGAATGGAATCCGGACGGCTTTTTCCTCTCCAACGGTCCCGGCGATCCGAGAGCCATCACCTATACCACCGAAACCGTGGGCCGCATCATGGACGACGGCCGCCCCGTGTTCGGCATCTGCCTGGGCCATCAGCTGATGGCTCTTTCGCAGGGCATTCCGGTTGAGAAAATGTTTGTGGGCCATAGAGGCGCCAATCAGCCGGTAAAGAATATGATAACAGGCCTGGTGGAAATTACCACTCAAAACCACGGGTTTGGAATTGCCGAAGATTCTGTAAAAACCGACAAGGCAGACATCAGCCACATCAACCTGAATGATAATACGGTTGAGGGGCTGCGGTTCAAAAAGGCCAACGCGTTCAGCGTTCAGTATCACCCCGAGGCATGCCCCGGTCCGCAGGATTCGCGCTATCTGTTCGACGAGTTCACCGAACGGATGAAAACCGCCAAATAGCAAGGCGGTCACAAAAGCCGGACGGGTTTCATCACCCTTCACAAACATCATTTTAAGCACACACTTCACACTTTTCATTTCCGATACTTATGCCACGCCGCACAGATATTGAAACGATACTTATTATAGGATCAGGCCCGATTGTAATTGGTCAGGCCTGCGAATTCGATTATTCAGGTACTCAGGCCTGTCGCTCCCTCAAGGAGGAAGGCTACCGGGTTGTGCTCATCAACTCGAATCCGGCCACGATTATGACGGATCCGATAATGGCTGATTCCATCTACCTGAAGCCGCTCACGATCGAATCCATCATGGAGATTTGTGAGAAGGAAAAGATTGATGCCGTGCTCCCGACCATGGGCGGGCAGACAGGACTGAATCTGGCGCGGGACCTTTTCCACCGCGGCTACTGGGAGAAGAATGATATTGACATCATCGGGGTGGATATTGCCGCCATCGACATCACCGAAGACCGGCAGCAGTTCCGCGACCTGATGGATGAAATCGGCATTGATCAGTGCAAAAGCCGCACGGCCAAATCCCTGCTTGACGCCAAGGAAATTACCGAAGAATTAGGCGGGCTTCCGGTTGTAATCCGCCCTTCGTTTACCATGGGCGGCATGGGCGGCGGCATCATCTGGAATGAGGATGAGTTCGAGCGAAAAATTCTCCGCGGCCTGGAGCTATCTCCTGTTCACGAAATCCTGATTGAAGAATCCATTTTCGGCTGGAAGGAGTTCGAGCTGGAATTACTGCGCGACAATAACGACAACGTGGTGATTATCTGCTCCA
>PWID01000038.1 GCA_003555145.1 Balneolia bacterium
AGTTTTTCGAGAACGCCGGCTCATCCACCCACGACCACATGATGCGCCAGGATGACGTAGCCAATACCATTATTCACATACTGGAAACCCCAGACAATTTCCTTATTGATGAAATCACCCTGCGTCCGCTAATTCCAAAAGCACAGGATTAATCAGGGCACAGACGCCATCACCCTGTATAGAATGAAAGAAAGCCCATGACTCTTAGTTGCAGTCATGGGCTTTTTTATTTTTTGGTCGGGACGCTGATTCCCGCAGATTTACTCGCAAATTAACGCAAGTTAGTATCGATCTCAGACAGTGAAATCTGAAGGAAATAATTCACAATTCAAAATTCACCATTCACAATTGGAAGCGGTAGCGACCTAGGCTTCGGGGAGCGGGCCGCGGTAGTTGAACGGGACTTCAGGTTTGCCGGCGGTTTTAATTTCCCCGTGCTGCTTCTCGTAACGGCCGAGATTATCATTAAGAGCGTTGGCGAGTCTTTTTGCATGGTCGGGAGTAAGCACCAGACGCTTCACCACTTTTGCCTTGGGCAGTCCGGGCATAACCGCAATGAAGTCGAAAACGAATTCCGAAGGTGAATGGGTAATCATCACCAGGTTCGAATACGTACCGGCTGCTTCTTCTTTAGTGAGTTCAATTTCCAGTTTCTTCTGATTTTTGGGCTTGTTAGCATCCATAGTTTTATTGTCTTCAGATTAGGTTTGAATATTTATTAAGATTCGTTTGCGCTCAGGGTGATGATGAGGTCGCTTCGGGTTATGATATCATACGAGCCGTCCTTCATGCGCACAACTACGGCCGGATTACTTCGGTTGAGAAGTGCAGTTACCTCACCCATGCCCGTGCTGTGTTCAATTACGGGGAAGGGCGCATCCATAATTTCAGATACCGGCGAGGTCTGTGCTCCCGGGTCCTGTATAAGCTGCGACAAAATCATGGAGTCGGTTACGCTGCCCGTGAACTCATCACCTTTCATAATCGGGAGCTGGGAAATACCGTTGGCGTTCATTTTGTTAATGACATCAGAAAGTGAATCGCTCTCCTCGGCCGTTACTAGCCTGGTGCGTTCATCACCCTTCATACTGATAACATGGCCCGCAATGCGGGTGGCAACAGGCTTCATGAATCCGTTACGTATCATCCACTCGTCGTTGTAGATTTTGGAGACGTAGCGCGTTCCGCTGTCCGGAAGTATCACAACCATGATGTCGTCTTCGGTGAGGTTCTCACGCTTAGCATATTCGAGCGCACCCCAAAGTGCTGCACCGCACGAACCGCCGATAAACAGGCCTTCCTTGCGGGCGAGATCGCGGGTGGTATCGAACGCTTCCTGATCGGGGCACTGTATAACATCATCCACATAATCGAAGTCGATGTTTTTGGGTATGATGTCTTCACCAATGCCTTCCGTGAGGTAGGGCGCAATTTCAGATTTGTCGAACTCGCGGGTTTTGAAGTACGATTTATAAACCGAGCCAACGGAGTCGACGCCGATTACCTTAACGTCAGGATTTTTCTCTTTCAGAAAGCGGGCCGTTCCCGTAATGGTGCCACCTGTTCCCATACCGGCGGCGAAGTGTGTAATCTTCCCTTCTGTTTGCTCCCAGATTTCCGGGCCCGTTGTTTCGTAATGAGCTTCGCGGTTGCTCAGGTTATCGTACTGATTCGGATAATAGGAATTGGGGATTTCTTCGCTCAGACGTCTGGCAACCGAATAGTAGCTGCGCGGATCGTCCGGCTCTACATTCGTGGGGCAAATCTTAACTTCTGCGCCAAGCGCACGAAGCAGATTTACTTTTTCCATGCTTTGCTTATCGGTGGTCGTAAAAATACATTTGTATCCTTTAACCGCCGCCGCCAGCGCAAGGCCCATTCCGGTGTTGCCGGAGGTTCCTTCTATAATGGTTCCGCCCGGTTTAATTTTACCTTCCCGTTCGGCATCTTCAATCATCTTGATGGCGACGCGGTCTTTGATGCTCTGTCCCGGGTTAAAATATTCTACCTTCACCAAAACGGTTGCTTTAACGTCTTTGGCTACTTTTTGTAGTTTGATAAGAGGCGTATTGCCAATGGTTTCTAATATGGAGTTATACCACATAATCTTTCAGTTCGAATCCTTTCAGGGGGTTGATTATTTGGTTATTTTCAATGCTGTTACCGGGTGAGACCGCAGGTCTTTGATAGTGAAAATCCACTTTTGATGTGTTGTGTTAAAGTAAATTCTATGGGAGCAATTTACCACGCAGCCTCTTTCCCGTTGTATCTTTCCAAAATAAACAAAAGATCATTCAATCCTAACCGCTTTGCGTTTGAATACCGCGTTTAACGCTGCCGTAATCTTATGAAACTCAGTACCCCGTCATTCATTATATGCCTGATTACGGCTCTTTTTATTCTAAGCTCCTGCTTCACCCTGGAACGCCGGCAGCTTGAACCTCCCCGTGAGCGGGAAAGACAGGCAGAACAGCAAAAGGCTGAGGATCGTGTCTCTGAAAGAGATGATATTGATCAGGCTGATGAGCAACCATTTACACCGCCGGCTCTGCCGCCTGCCGTTATTTTGCCTCCGGAACTGCATATAACCGATACGGAAGATGCAGAGGATGTACAGGCCGGGCAGGAAACGAACCGATATCTTCGTATCTCTCCGCTTCCGGAAGTTCGTCCGTCGGAACTGGCCCGACAGGGATTGTACGAACCATCCGAGACGGTTACTTCCGGCCACATTCTGCGTGTGAGGCTTTTTGATCAGAATAAGCCATCGACCTATACTATTACGCCCGGGGCCGGGTCTTTGGCACTAATGGATGAAGCCGGTTTTACCATTCGTCTGCATGATGAGACCGGTGAAGCCAGTGTTCACGTACGACAGGGAGCGCAGGAAATTGAAATACGTCATAACGGCCTCAGCTACACTTCACCGGCATGGACGGTGGATACCGAAACGGGCGGCATGATGCGCATCAGGCATCCGGAGATGGGCTTGCGATACTACAGAGGCACAGCCGCGCTAAGCGTTCATAACGGCCGGATCCGGACTATAAATCACGTGGATTTAGAGGACTACGTTTCCAGCGTGGTAGGTGGTGAGATGAACTTCAGCAATCTGGAGGCCCTGAAAGTACAGGCCGTGATTTCCCGTACCTATGCCCTCTGGAACAGCACCACATCGGCCGGCAATGGCTATGACCTGAGTGACTATGTGATGTCGCAGGTATATCCCGGCGAGCTGATCCACACGCCACAGTATCGTGCTGCAACGGAGGCTACGGCCGGAGAAGTGCTTACATGGAGCGGCAGCATCATACTGGCCGTTTACCACAGCACCTGCGGCGGGCGCACCTCGGCTAACGAAGAGGTATGGACCGGAAACGCTCTACCCTACCTTCGCGGGCGTAACGACAACGGGAGCTGTTCTGCTTCACCGCACTACACCTGGAATTTTGAAATCAGCAAAAGCGAGTTTCACCGGATATTTGGAGTAAGCAAAATCAGCGGTATAAATACAGATACGAGCGGTCGGGTTACCTCGTTTAAGCTTATCCAAAACGGTAGCGAAACAACCCGGGCAGCTAATGATATACGCCTCAGACTCAACCGTACGCATGGAGCGCTTGCGCTGCGGAGCACGTTTTTCGGGTTGGATGAAGACGAGGATTACTATATTTTTAACGGAAGAGGCCTGGGTCACGGACTTGGACTATGCCAGTGGGGCGCGCTTGGCCTTGCTGAAACCGGCTGGAGCTACCAGGATATTCTCAGATTTTACTACAACGGAGCCGACATCTCGGACGTTGAATCACTTGGAGAGACTCCTTTCAGACTCGCAAGATTTTAGATCAGTATGTCATTGGACAGTATGTCAGTAATCAGTAATCAGTAATCAGTAATCAGTAATCAGTAAAAGCCAGCGTTTGACATTGATGATTTACCAAATTTTGATACCTGATACCTGATACCTGATACCTGAGAACACATTCCTTATTGTTAATTGTTTATTGTTAATTCCCTTCTCTTCCGACTTTTTATCAATTTAATTGCTTTAAACCATGTTTATAGAATTTGAAAAACCTAAAGACCCGGACTGTGGCCTGAATCTGGATCTTATGATTAAGGCGCTGCCCCGGATTAAGGATGAGGCCGACCGTGTTGAATATGCGAACCGTATCGTGGGTCTCATTAAGCAAAGCCACATCAACTGGGTAAATACCAAGGGTGAAAGTAAAATGGCCTGGGATTACTTCTACGAGCTGGCCGACTACAACCCGGAAGATTTCGGGGTGATAAGTCCTTATAAGACGGGTCAGAAAGACGAAGCAAGGTAGGGCGGGTCGCTTCGCTCCCAATTTTGAATTTTGAATTTTGAATGAGGTTGGAAGCAGAGGTGCGCTGATTTCGTCGCGCCGTGCCCCGGTTTATCGGGGGATTCACGCAGAATTGATTAGTTGGATGTTGGGTGTTGGAATAAGTGCATGAAAAAATTCACAATTCACAATTCACAATTCACAATTCACAATTCACAATTCACAATTCACAATTCACAATTCACAATTGC
>PWID01000080.1 GCA_003555145.1 Balneolia bacterium
CGAAACTCTGCCGTCATCATTTGAGACGTAATGGCTTGAAACCCATAGCCTAAAAAAAAGAGGGCGTTGACAATTAAAACGAGATGGAAATGTGCGGACAAGTTGATGAATTACCGGATCGGAAAAACAGATAAATGAATTGTGATGTGTACATGCACCAACCTTAAGCCACGCATGGCGTTAATCGTTCGGTATTTTGGTCGGGCAGGACGCTATTTCGCGCAGTTTATGATGAAAATTTTCACAAGAGAATAGAATGGGGGTGGATTGAATATTAAGCAACATCATACTTCCCGTACCTTAAATCAATATTCCAGATTTGCCTCATTTTGGTGTGAAATTGATAAATCTATGAATCTATGAAAGCAGCATTTGTAATAGAAAGTCCGGGAACTGGTTTCTATCAACCAGATAAAGAAGTTATATTTCTGTGAACGTGATTTGAATGTAGAATGAAAGGTTTAGCACGAAACACACGTAAGTAAAATTTACCATCCGGAGAAAGAATCTCTAGACAAACTATCGGGCGCGTATGAAGAAGAAATTCTATAATCAGGAATTAAAGAAGCTACAGATTGAACTGGCCAAGCTGCAGAAATGGGTTAAAGCTAAGGGACTAAAAGTTGTTGTGGTTTTCGAAGGTCGCGACGCAGCCGGAAAAGGGGGCGCAATAAAGCGCATTACACAGAAAACGAACTCCCGTATTTGCCGCGTGGTGGCGCTCGATAAGCCTACGGAAAAAGAGCAGTCTCAGTGGTATTTTCAACGCTACGTGCAGCACCTACCCTCGGCCGGAGAAATCGTGCTTTTCGACCGCAGCTGGTACAACCGGGCAGGCGTGGAAAGGGTGATGGGGTTCTGTACCGAAGATGAAGTGGAGGAGTTCTTCAGAACCTGTCCGGAATTCGAACGAATGCTCATGAGATCCGGCATCATTCTGATTAAATACTGGTTTTCAGTTTCAGAAGATGAACAGGAAGAGCGGTTCCGGAAACGTATGGAAGACCGCACCAGGCGCTGGAAGCTCAGTCCTATGGACCTTGAATCACGCAAGCGCTGGGTGGATTATTCCAGGGCTAAAGATGAAATGTTCCGATACACCGATACCAAGCACTCACCCTGGTACGTGGTAGACGGCAACAACAAACGAAAGGCACGCCTCAACTGCATTCACCATCTGCTCAACCAGATTGACTACAAAGACCTCACCCCGCCACAAATTGAGCTACCCGAGAAGCAGGAAGACAACAGCTACATTCGACCGCCGATAGATGAGCAGACGCATATTCCGGAAGTTTATTAGGATCAAAAAGTCGAAGGTCGAAGGTCTCCCAGACTCCTGCATTTGGGTGGCAATTCACCATTCACAATTCACAATTCTGAGCAGAGCAAGCACCTACAGCCTGTACGAGACCGTAAACGTAAGGTGCCTCAGCCAGGAATCTATGAAGTTATCATCTCCCATATAGGTTGTAACGGCCTGCCTTACTCCCAGAGTGATGTCCAATGGAAGTGCATCTTCATCGAAGCTGTAACCGAAGCCAGCGTTAACGAATAAGTTGATTCTTCGGGACTGCTCAGGATTAGTATAGCTTACAACAGATATTACTCCGTCTTCGTCACCCATTCCCCAGTACGGATCTCCCTCCTCCGGCACAGGATCTAAACGAGTGGTAAAAGCGTCGTTGTTGTGCGCTACTCTGTAACCAACTTCCGGTCCAATTGTGGCGTAAATGGATTTATTAGCCAGCGGCCGTATCACCAGATTCACCGGCAGACCGGCGTATGTAGTGCCAGCGGTGCCAGCCATAGTGGTGACTGATTCGGTTCCGGTAGGTTCACCAGATTCATCCGTAAAAATCCCGCGATTTTCTCCCGCGCTGTAGCGATTGACAAACACCGTAACTCCGGTACTCAGCGAAAATACCGGCGACAGCGAGTAGGGGTACAGCACATGAAATCCGTACCCAACAGAGCTCTTATAGAAATCATTAAAATTACTGAACTCATTGTCAAAATAAAGGCCGCCGTAGTTTACAGACACGCCGAAGTTGAAGCCACTATCAAAATTATGGGGCTGGCTAAGACTTTGAGAATTTTCTGGTGATGGCACTTGAGCCTGAATATAATCGGGAAAAAGTAGCATTACCATTATTACGATAGCAGTTATTGCTGAGGTAATACGCTTAGATTTCATGAGTACGGGATTTTTATATGTATCGCAGGAAGTTTTCAACTTTGTTGCTTTCTGCACCTTTCGCAGGACTCGTGTGAAAAATTTGCAGCTTTAACTTTTCACACGAGTCCCATGAATCCTATTTACAAACTTCGTTCTACCGCCCCAGCAGCCGGCCAATAACCGTGTTCCGGGGCTGACCGTCGAGCGGTATTCGTGCGGTTACGGAGAAGTTTGTTGCGTTTTCCAGAGGAAATGCAAATTGATCTGTTTCATCATACCAGATGTGACTTACACCAAAAGAGATGTAGTAAAGGTCCAGCTCCAGACCGGCCGAGGTATAAGACTCTGTCCAGAAATCGGCTCCTCCAAACCGGCCGAAGCGAAAGAACATGGTTTCGGCCAAGCCCGCCTCAACACCGAGTCCGGCAGATATCTGATCTCTGAGGGGAATCTCCATAACGCCCATGCCATCAAATCGGCGCACCGGCGACCAGCCTGTAAAAACGGCTTCGAATCCACTTGGAACGGTAACTTCACCAGTCTCGCTGTCAAAATCGGATCGCGACAAATATTTATTGAAACTGGTGTACACGCCAAGACTAAATGCCGGCCGATCCAGCCAAAGCGCATTCGTACGGGTATCAAGCCCGAACGCCAGGCGAATTTGACCGGGCATGGGTTCATTTTCGTTAAATCTTTCTTCACTGAAACCAGTACTCAGATCATTAAACGACAAACCTGCCTGAGGTGAAAGATTAAAGCCTTGCATTTGGAACTCGTCGCGGTAAAAAAGACCCAGGCTGAACCCCCATGCGGTCGCCTCAACAGTATCTCGTCTAATTGCAATCCGCGGTTCATCAGTGAAAGTACTATAAGTAAATCCTACCCCTGCCGAAAAAGTCTCAGTTATTGCATAACCTGCGTGAAGCTTTGCCATTGTATTTATAAAATCCACTGGAAAGGGTTCTGCCCCATGAAAGTAGAAATAGGATTGTGAAGAACGATCAACCATAAGCCTGAACGTAAACCCGGAAACACTATAAGCTGCTGACGAATTAAAAAGAGAAATACCTTCGAACTGTGGATCTTCCTGTGCATAGACTCCGGTTGTGAGCAGCGGACTGTTTAAATACAAAACGCCCTCTTCAGGCAAAGGCACGGCCGGATTCAGGGAGTGTGATGATGGATTGAACAAAGCCGATGTCGACTGCCCCAATGAAGCCGCACGGTTATCAAAATCATTATGATGCCAGCCAATCGGTGAGTTAAAACTCTGTGCCATCAGGCCGGCAGGCAAAATTAATACAATTGACGCTATTATGGCAGAAAGGGTGAAGCCAGTAGTAATAGTTTTCATAAGCCGTGCTGATATGGATGATTTTTTGGATCGGTGGTTTTACTGAGGTTGGGGTTGGTTTGTTCTGGTTTTTTTGGCAGTTTTCGTGGGATTCGTGTGACTATGGTGACATCGTCATACTTGTCACACGAGTCCCACGAATTCCTGTTGTTATCTATTCTGTTATCTCCTCTTATTCCTTTCTTTAATCCTTGCCTTTGTCATTCTTTCGCGTATGCCGCCTTGCTTTAGAAAAGCTGTTTCCAGCTGTTTTATCTGCTGCTTCAGCAGGTAGGTGCAGATTTTAATGAGGGTTATCATTGTGTTGGCACAGATCTCTGGATCCTCGTGCTCGATTGCTTTCCGGAAGGTTTCGTAAGTTGGATCAGGCGTGCTTCTGTTTAGCTCCCTCACGCGGGTTACCAAACGATGGTCTTTATGCCAGATGGGAAGCTTTTTAGTGCGAAGAAAGTCTTCATAATCTATCAGCAGCTCTTCGAGGCTGGCACGAGCCACATTTGTAAGCTTGATCTCCATTTCTTTTGATGTTCCGGAAGCCATGCTGCCTTCCACTATATTTTGTTTCCCGCTCCGGGCCGCCTGAACCATTTGGCTAACCGTTCGGTCGTATTTATGGAAAAAGCGATTCGTAAAATATACCGTGCCGTCATAGATAATTTCCGCCTTCTGATAGCTAAACAAATTACGATACCCCCCATGATCCGGAATGAAGCCGTCGGTATTTTTTTCTTTATCGCTCATTGTTACTCCGGGCAAATTGACCGCGATTAAGTTGAGGTTGCTCCGACTATTATAAGCAATTTTTGCTAAAGTGCTTTTTTCGTGGGACTCGTGTGACAGGTATGACCCTTGTCATAAGGGTCACACGAGTCCCATGAAAGCATTTATAAGCTCTTACACAATTACGAAGACCCGAAGACACAAAGGTTCACGAAAAAGAAATTATATTCTAAGCCTACACGAATTCATACTTTGCGTTAATCTGCGCCTGCCTGGC
>PWID01000184.1 GCA_003555145.1 Balneolia bacterium
TCTGCAGCGGAATTACGGTAAGCAATGGCGTGAGCACATCATGAGTTTCCGGAATGGTGATGCAAAACTCTGCCAGATTTCTTACGTCGTGGTTGTTCTCGGTCGTAATCGCAATGATGCGACCCTTACGTGCGCGAACTTCCTCGATATTACTGATCATTTTTTCATTGGTATGATCGGTTACAGCAAGTACCACAACGGGCATGTGCTCATCGATGAGAGCGATCGGGCCGTGCTTCATCTCCGCAGCCGGATAGCCTTCGGCATGGATGTACGAAATTTCCTTTAGCTTCAAGGCGCCTTCGAGGGCAACCGGGAAGTTGTAGCTTCGGCCCAGATACAGGAAGTTTGGCGCGTAGGCAAACAAGCGGGAAATATGGTCGACTTCATCCTGCTTTTCCGTGATTTCCGCAACTTTGCCCGGGATTTCGCTTAATGCTTTAATAAGTATGGCCGCATCTGCTTCGCTCAGCACTTTACGACGCTGACCAAGCAGGATTGAGATCATGCTTAGAACGGTAACCTGCGCGGTAAAGGCTTTGGTTGAAGCAACCCCGATTTCAGGTCCGGCATGGGTGTATACTCCGGCATCGGTTTCGCGTGCAATGGTAGAACCCACCACGTTGCAGATGCCAAGCACCAGTGCACCGCGCTCGCGGGCTTCGCGCACGGCTGCAAGGGTATCTGCGGTCTCGCCACTTTGAGAAATAACCAGCATAACATCATCGGGTCCGATCAGAGGCTGGCGATAACGGAACTCGGAGGCATATTCGACTTCAACCGGTAGTTTAGCTATGTATTCAAGAAGATACTCGCCCACTAACCCGGCGTGCCAGCTGGTGCCGCAAGCGGCAATTACAAGCCGTTTTGCATTCGTAAGGCGGTCGAGAACGCCATCAAGCCCGCCAAGCACAATACGGTTTTCCTCAACAATAAGACGGCCACGCATACAGTCGGCAATGGTTTCACTCTGCTCGTGAATCTCTTTTAGCATAAAGTGTGGAAAGCCACCCTTTTCGATCTGCTCGATGTTCATTTCCAGCTCATGCACTTCCTTAGTGAGCTTCACATTGCTGATGGTTTTTACCTGATATCCATCGCGGGTGATGGTGGCCATTTCGCCATCATCCAGGTACACAACTTTGTTGGTGTACTCTATGATTGGGGAGGCGTCTGAAGCGATGAAAACCTCATCATCACCAAGCCCGAGCAGAAGGGGCGAACCTTTACGGGCCACAATAATTTTATCAGGCTCGTTTTTATTCACAATAGCAATGCCGTAGGTACCATTAACCTGCTTCAAAGCTATTTGGACAGCCGTTTCGAAATCGGTTTTAGCAACTTTCTGGATTTCCTGAATAAGGTGTGCAAGCACTTCGGTATCGGTCTGACCTTCGAAAGTATGCCCTTTTGCTGTAAGCTCTTTTTTGAGAGAATCGTAGTTCTCTATAATTCCGTTGTGTACGATGGCAAAATCCTTAGTACCGTCTGTATGGGGATGCGCATTTACGTCATTTGGTTCGCCATGTGTAGCCCAGCGCGTATGTCCGATACCAACGGTACCGGCTGCCCCGGACTCCATCACCATTTTTTCCAGGTTCTCAACCTTGCCTTTTCCTTTGCGCACCTTTACAGTACCGTTCAAAATTGCAATACCGGCCGAGTCGTATCCTCTGTATTCCAGCCTTTTCAATCCCTTGATGATTACGTCTGAAGCTTCACGGAAGCCAATATATCCTACTATTCCACACATAAAATATGTTTATTGGTAAAAATGTTTTTTATGATAAACGATGTTTCAATTTTGAAAACTACTCTCTTTTTAGCTTTCAAACAGGGGTATTACTGCTCATTCAGAGCTTTTTCCCCAAATAAATTGAATCAGTTTAAATTAGGCATTTCTTAAGGTTAATGAAACAGAAATAATGCTTTATTAATTGTCTGAACAAGTACTGACTATGGCTTTTGAGTTGCTTCTACCTCTTTATGCCAAAATGCTTTACATTGTTGCTAACATAACACATACACAGACGTCACGCGCAATACCTGCCTATGTTTCAACTTTGCTTTTTCGATGATACAAGAGCTACCCGGCTGATGCCACTTACGCTCACAAAACCTTCCAATATGCTGCGTATAGGCATATTTACAATAACTGAAAAATGGGGGAAGCGACTCAGTCCGGAACGAATTACAAGACAAGTCCCCGCCTACATGGAGGGCGTGTACGATGCCCCGGAACCAGACCTGGAAACAGACTGTATCTGGATTAATGGTCGCTTCCTGCCAGATGCCGATGTTACAGAAGAAATCCTCAGGCTCAATACTGATGAGGGACTGATGCACGGCACCACTCCGGTAGCCCTTCGTCTTGATGGGAACAGAAGCCGTACAATATTTAATGCTGGTAACATTCCCGGTTCCGACGTTACCTTCAGCGAAACAATCCATGGGACCCTGCTCGAAGCCCCGTGGCAGGTTTTTACTGAAAACGGAGCCCAAATTGCTGAAGATCTCCAACTACCCGGTACTGCGTTCGAGGCTATAAAAGCATCATCCTTTCCGAACGTTTACTTTGTGAATCCGGAACATATACTGGCTGGCAAGAACGTACAAATAGGCCCGGGCGCTGTGCTCGATGCTGGCACAGGCCCCATACACATCGATGATAATGCAACAATTATGGCTGGCGCTTTAATACAAGGTCCCGTTTCTATAGGCAGGAATGCCGTACTTAAAATGGGTGCCAAAATCTATGGGGATACAACTATCGGCCCATGGTGCAAAGTTGGTGGCGAGCTACATAACGTTGTTTTTCAGTCATATTCGAACAAGGCTCACGACGGTTTCCTGGGCAATTCAGCCATAGGCGAATGGTGCAATCTGGGAGCCGACACCAACAACTCTAACCTGAAAAATAATTACAGCAGCGTAAGACTCACCGATATGGAAACCGGCAAGGAATATGATACGGGCCAGCAGTTCTGTGGAACAATAATGGGAGATCATTCCAAGACGGCCATAAATACCATGCTGAATACCGGAACCGTGTGCGGAGTTTCATCCAGCATTGTTTCGGGTACGTTTCCCCCAAAATTTATACGCTCTTTCCGATGGATAAGTCCTGATTCAGAGGATTTATATCGTTTCGACAAAGCCATTGAAACGGCCCAAAAAGTGATGGCTCGCCGGGGAGTTGAGTTAACTCCGGCTTACCGAAATATGATGCGCCACCTTTTTGAAAAGGCAGATCGTTAACCGTTAACCGTTTTAGGCTCCGGTTCCCGTTCGGGCTCTGTTGCAATCTTTACACCGTGAGGTTTGGGACGACCATTTTCATCGACATGAACAAACACGATTTTATCTATAGTGATAATTTTATCCTTATTAAATTTATTGCGAACAACACACTTAAACGTGATTGAGGAAGTTCCGAATTTAATAACTTCCATACCCATTTCGATAATGTCGCCGGCACGTGCCGAGTTAATGAAGTTGATTTCAGATATAAACTTAGTGACCAGCTTATCTGTATTGAGCTGACAAATTGCAAAAATGGCGGCTTCTTCGTCGATCCAGCGGAGCAGGCTGCCGCCGAACAGCGTGTGGTTAGGATTAAGATCCTCAGGTTTAATAAGTTTTCTTGAATAAAAATTCATAGCAGGTTTAATAATTTATATAATTGCACAAGGCTTCGCCGGCACACATTTGTAAATTTACGACAATTCAGAACTAAATATTTTGATTACACCCTTCTAAACCTTTTTTTCATTTGTGCCGTTGCACATACTCGGCGACTCCGGGCTGTATCACATCATTCCACATATAGTTTATTACTGTTTGAATTCAGATCATAAAGAAATAGAATCACTGGTTTTTCTTCTCGACGACCCAGAACCATTTGTTCGTACGAGTGTAGTGAGCCGTTTAACCGCAATAGGCGAGTCGGCTGTTCCACTCCTGGATCAGGCTCGCTCTTCTACAGTTGACAAAAACCATAAAGAACTGATTACAGACGTAATCCGCGACATAACTTTCGATAGTTTCCAGCAGGAAGTGCTGGAAATGGCCGAAGACGGTATTATGAATCTTGAAGAGCTGGAAGATGCTGTTTTTCTTTTTTCCAGATTTGACAACCCCACTATACGCACGAGACCCTATGTACAGCATCTGGATACGCTTGCCGAGGAAGCATCTATACAGGTTCACCGCGCAGATACCGATCGCCAGAAAATGCTGATGCTCATTCAGCATATTTATTCAAAGCACCAGTATGAAGGCTGCCACAGCGACTACCTGAATCCGCGACATTCGTATCTGCATCATGTAATTAACGATCAGACCGGAATACCGCTATCTTTGGCATTCATCATCCTTTTTACGGCACGCCGGCTTCAGCTTCCGTTTCACGGGCTCAATATGCCGCTTCATTTTCTGGTGAAATTCACAACAAGCAGCGGAAGTGATATCCTTATAGACCCTTTCAATAACGGCAGTATCATCACCAGAGAACAATGTGAACA
>PWID01000044.1 GCA_003555145.1 Balneolia bacterium
ACCTGGCGCTGGCGTACATTTGCCAGGGCGCCCGGATTCCAGTACATGGCCGTGGCGTCGTCTACCGAGGCCGTAATGGCGTTACCTACTCCCGTGGCGCGCGTGCCCACCGGGATGTTCAAAAATTCCGCAGCCGTTGTTCCCGACTTGGAAATCTCCTGAGCGTTGGCGCTCATCGTATCGTTTTGGGTGAAAGGACTCACCACCGTAAGCAGGCCCACGGCTAGAGTCAGCTTCAACACATTCTGAATTTTTCTCATATTGGTGTTCATAGTCATGCCTCTATTTAATTACCGCGAATTTGCCCACTTTCTCGCCCACGCCCGGTGCATCCACATGGTAGATGTACACTCCGTAGGAAAGATCAAGGTTGTCTTTTGTTAACATATTCCAGACATAGCGTCCGTTGTCGATTGAGTTATTCACATCCAGCGTTTGTACCAGTCTGCCCGATACAGAGAAGATGCGAATGGTTGCACGCTGCGGCAGATTAATGAAATGCAGCTGGCGGTTGATAGACTGGTCGGCACCGCTCGGTCGCTGTTCAGCCACATTCGAACCGATATAAGGGTTCGGTACCACTCTGATATCGTCCATTCTGGATTTGGCCAGCTCGTTATCTGTTGATGGAATGTGTGTTTCATCAATAGTGAATTCGAACACATCGTCGCTGGTAAACTCACCGCTCTGTGAAAGAGTGATTACATCCCCGGCTCCGGCTGTGAATACCCGACCAGGTTCGAACGGCTCAAGTGTTAACTCCCATGCGGTTTCAAGCTCACCGGTAGAAGGATTTGGCTCTTTAATAAAGATTCGGTCGCTGCTGGTGCGGCGCTGATCTTTATTGTACATCGAAGCAAATCCGGACTCACCGCGCTGGGCATCAGAAATTGACTGATGCGGCATGTAGCCAAACTGGACCGGTTCACCGGTATCGGCGTTGATAATGCGGAAGTTTACGTCTTTAGACGGAACCTGCATGGTTAAAGAACCACGCTGCACCTGCATTGGCTGGGTGCTTGATTCTCCGGCCACAGCTCTGCGGCGAGTATCCATGAATTCGATCCGGTAGTTTGCACGGCTTCCAACTACGCGTTCCGCACGAACCGTTGCAGGAACGCTTGAATGCGTACGTGAACTCCAGCTGCTTTGTCTGAGTCGGGTGTTGGACATTGTTCCTTCACCATTTGCGGGTGCGTAAGCGTCGTTTACAACGATCAGCTTCACACCGTCGAATACAGGTACATCGCCACCATTGAACTCTTCGCGATCTTCATAAACTATACGATCGTTAGTAACATCAATCACGGAGAAGCCTGTGGTTTGTCTCCAGGTTTCATCGCCCGAAGTTACTTCCTCATCGGTAAATACGATTTGGTAGGTGGTGTTCACCTTAAGGTCGCGGGTATCAATAATGTCTGCGATTACAGAACCGGTAGCGTCTCCTTCGCCATCAACCTTGCGAACGACAACCTCTGCAGGTCCCACATAGCCGCTGGATCGCTGACCCGGGTTAACCAGCTTAACGTTTTGCCCGGCTGTAAGTGAACCGTCCGGGTTAATACTAAGGCTAACAGGAGACTCAGACGGGGCAATGTTTGCACCAGGAGCACCGCTGTTGTAGGCCGTAACCACGTAGTAGTACTCACGTCCGTTTATTACATCCGTATCCACAAAATGACGCTGCAGACCGGTGTCATCTCCCAGGTAAAACTCCAGACCGTTAATATCGATCGGATGGTTACCGGTAATGCCGTTATCCAGGTCAAACTGTGCAATCGGAGCAAGGAATTGTACGTTTCCACGACCGTCGGTAATTCTTCTGGCATCAACCAGAGCAGGGTCTGTAGAGCGGTAAACCCGATACCCTTCGAAGTTACGAGGGTTTTGGCCGAGACGATCGAGGAAACGATCGAATACGTCTTCCGCCTCATCATCCCAGTAGAGTACCACGTGTCCGTCGCCCGGTACAGCGCGTACATTTGGCGGAGGTGGTGCCGTAGCAAACTGATAATTAGCATCAAACGCGCGGAAAGCATTGTTTAGCTGCTCGGTTACCAGTTCGACATCAGCCGTATTAGTATTGGTACCCGTTTGGGCAACCGATACAGCAATGGCAAAACGCTGTACAGAACCGGCACGAAGCGGGAAGAAGCTTGAAGTAATAAGTTGATCCGTATCCTGAGTCGCGGGTGGTGCTTCCGGGAACAGACCCGGAACCATGTAGCGTCTCCATATCTGGCTGTCGTTAAACACTAATGAACCTGCCGGAATTGAAGTTGCTGTGGTAATACCAATAGCATCGGTTTCACGAACGTCGGTTTTATCGATATTCGGCTCGCCCGGGAATGCAGTAAACGCACCTGAGCTTGGTACACCGTCGCCCTCACCACGAGAGCCCGTTCCTTCAACGCCATCTATACCAACATCGTCACGGAAAGCCCAATCCTGATTGTTATCAAAAAAGTCTTCGCGGGATTCATCAATCATTGGAGCAGCGGTGAATTCATTCAGATAAAAATTATCAAAGAATTCTTCAGGAAATATCGGAGTTGACGGCCTGCGGCTGTACAGCTCTTTCAATGCTTCCTGGTAGGTTTCAATAATTTCGGCGAAGTCGCTATCGGTAGCGATGCGATCCTCGACCCACTGATCAGGCACTATCATACCGCGCTGAATATTCAGACTATCGGTTGGTACCCACTGTCCGTCAACTTCAGCCCATCCTGGCCCTTCGATTCCGCTATATCCGTTATGGCCTTCGAAATATCCATTCCACAGGTAGTTAATGAAGCGTACAGGACGTGTGGTTGGGACAGTCTCGCCCGGCAGGAACCGGGTAAGGGTTAAATGGTTAGGCTGGTTTTCATCGATGAGTCCGTTGAGGTCATCATCAATCAGGTTGCGATGACGCGCATTAAGCGTATCCTCACGAACCGTTAGTCCACCTGCAGGCAGAAGAACTTCACGCGGGAAATCCCGGCCGTCGTAAGTTACGACGGTTACATCACCAGCAGCTGTTGGCGGGTAGCGGAACAAACGGCGGTTGCCTTCTGAGTCCATAAGGACGATAGGGTCGCCTGGAGTGATAGTACGCTCTGCAAACTGTGCTTCTGTAAACAACGGCACAATCTGGTTAGATACTATCTGCGTTGAGGAAATGAAACCTCCGCCGTCTGTCGTTAGCAGAGAGTACAAGTCGGCATTGGCCGGATCGTAGAGACTGCCACCGCCAAGGTAAAAGTCACTGTCCCCATCATTATCTATACCGTCTATGTCGTTACCCGGAGTTTCCAGGAACCGAATAGCGGCAACACCGATTGCCGTACCGTCGAACTCCGGAGGAGACTGAGTAGGATTTGTATCGGTATAAAATGCAATTGCGCGCTCCTGATCGAAGTAAGGGAAATCGTTTTCAGGTGTTCCGACCCAATCGGCTGTCCAAAGCATGAACGATACCTTATCGTAGTCGAAGCGGCTGTCGTTACGGATTTCATAAATATTGAAGTGAACGCTGCTGATCAGGTTCTGAGTCCATGAAAGGATACGGGAATCCATCATCAGGCCAAGGCCACCACGGGAAGGATCCTCAGGGTCCGGAAGCCAGCGGCCATCGGCAGAAAGACGTGTGTAGAGGTCATCACCGGAACGGTAGAAAAACTCCTGATCGGCGTTGAATATGTCTTTACCGAAGAATCCGTTCCACTGGTCTGGCCAGCCGGGATCGGATGCATCATCCATTTTATCGGGCCAGAACGATGGCCATGTGTTGCCTTGTGAGGAACCGGGACCGCGGTCGCTACGTGCCAACTCGGAGGAGTTCGGGTTGTAGTAACCTTCAACCGGGTTTTTTGCCCAACTTTCCCCTGTTTGAGGGTTCTCGCGGTAGTTTGGAGCTACTACCAGTTCGGTAGTCTCACCGGAGTTCTGGTCGATTACTTCAGCACCCGTAAAAATCGAAACAAAGTACAGATAGCGCCTCTGCGTATTTTTGGGAAACTCGAAGTAAAGGTCATCAACATCTGAGTCTGTGGGGCGACCCGCAAATCCAAAGTTGTGGTAAGTGGCGCGCAGGGTATTGGCATCCAGAATCGATTTGCGGCGCTCTTCGAAAGAGGACCGCTCGTCGCTCGGCACGTTATCCGTAGGCGTTTGAGCCCATGCGCCTTCATGTGTGGTAATGCTGAGAAGCAGGCCAACCAGCACTATATAAAGGTATCTGTATTGCATGTTCCGTCGGTTTTTAGAAAGAATATTCATTAGAATTGCATCTGGAAGCCAAGTTGAACTCTGCGCGGCTCAGCAAAACGGCCCGGATCAGCGTAAAATCTAGGATCGGCATTCGCGAGTGGGTTAAGCGGCAGATCGGGACTACCCGTATCGGTAAATACCGAGCTTGGGTTCCGGGCATCAAGCAGGTTATACACGTTGAAGAACATACCCAGCGTGTAGCCACCCAAATCAAAGTTTTTGTATACGTTGAGGTCGAGGGTGAAGCTTGCCGGCATGCGAAGGCTGTTGGTTATTACGTCGCGGGTAGCGGTAATACCAATATTTCTCGGTACGGCTGCAGATGGCGTGTAAGGCAGACCGCTGCTGAATCGCTGCACAATGTTGAATCCCCAGGTCTCTTGCGAATAGAAGAGTGAAGAGTTCAGTACGTGTGTACGATCCCAGTTGGCACTGGTTAGGAAACGGGCCAGATTGGTCGCCCCTGTTGTGTCGCCTGCAGATACGGCTGCAAAGAATTCTGCTGCAGGATCAGAGTTTGAGTCTTCAGCAATTGAGAATGTATAATCCAGACCAAAGCTTACCTGGCGGCTAACCCGCTGGTTTATCGCAGCAGTAATACCGCGAATATTGGCATAGTCACGGTTTACCCATGTTCCGTAGCGAACTGAAGGTACGGCCGTTGGATTTATCGGGCCGGAAGACACATAATCACGCTTATCTTCGTAGAAGATGCTTACATCGAGTGCGGTTCCGGCAAAGATTTCCTGCTGCAGACCAAGTTCGTACTTCACGCTGCGCTCTGGCTTTAAATCAGGGTTTCCAAAAATACCCTGTGTGCCCGATGTACTGCCGAGGAGCAGTTCATCACCATTATAGAGTCTGTTGTAATCCGGAATCTGGAAGAAGTAGCCGTATGAAAAGTGAATCACACCGTTGGCCGAAATAGGGTAGGCAATACCCAAACGAGGGCTTACGGCAAATTTCGGGCTGGCTGCTTTCCAGAAATCGGCATCACGATCGTCGAAACGGGTGGTTAGAGCCGGAAGATCGGCTGCAGGAATACGGCCGTTTGGCTGGAAATAGTCGAAACGAATACCGGCGTTAATAATCAGGTTTTCATACTCTATACGATCCTGGAAATAGGCCGCGAAGGTAACAGGCTTACGGGTCCAGACCTCATGGCCGGGTGTATTTTCTCTTGGAATTCCAAGCTCGGGCAGGTATTCGCGTTCGAGCACTTCATCCGGGAAAGGCTGAAGATCGCCACCACCAGCAACCGGTACCAGGTTGAAACTTCTGAAATTCAGAATATCGGCCTGTACATCAATACCTGCTTTAATAAAGTGGCGGTCATCAAGCTGATGATTGTATTCAACCTTACCAATAAATGTGCGCGTGTCGCGGTTAAAGAAGTTGTTGCTTGTTCCAAAGCGGGCAAAGCGTCCATCCTGGGGCTGCACATTATTTGGAAAATCACCAGTACGCTCCGGATTTAAAAATCGCGGGTCGTATGGACTATCATATAGTGAGGTTTCGAACGAATTGTAGCGCATGGCCAGATTCGTGGTAATAAACCTGTTGGCCGATGGCGTAATAGTAGTTCGAAGGTTGAGATAATGGCTGTTCCGCTCGGTCTGCGGATTGTTCTGAATATTGAGACTACCGCCATGGTTGTAGCCTTGGCTTAATTCCTGGCTGATGTTACCAATAAGGTTGAAGCGCAGCAGATTAGAGGCATTCCACTGCAGGTTCCCCTGGAAACTAAGCGTTTCGAACGGATGCATGGAGGCAAGGGTGCTGTCGCGGCGGCCGCTGTCGGTATAGCGTATAAACTCACCGTCGTTCTCGACTATGTCGATCCAGGGATTGTTTTCATCAACGCGATGGCCAAAAATATTAACCGGGTTACTGATTGGTACTTCGCTGTAGCCTCTTTCCCATGTAATTGTGCCTTCATCGCTTACAACCGGGCCAATCGGTCCTTGTGGCGAAAAAGCGTTATAGCCGTACAGCCAGCCTTCGTTCTTAAAGCGGCGGGCCGTGGCGAAAATGGTAAGTTTGTCCTTAACAATAGGGCCGGAAAAACTGGCTTCAACATTGTACTGCTGGAAAGGATCGATGTCTCCGGCTGAGTTCGGAGCGCCAAGATACAGACCGTCGCGACCGGTGGCGTACTCACCGCCCCAGATACGAACGGTACCCCGGTAGTCGTTTGTACCGGAACGGGTTGCAATGTTCACTATACCCGATGTGGCCTGACCGTATTCGGCGTTAAACGCGCCAGAAACAACCTGAAGTTCTTCAATAGCCTGGTTGTCTACGCGCAGACCTTGCCCGCGGTCGTAATCATCAGAAACGCGAACCCCATCCACAATGTAGGCAACCTCAGAAGCGCGGCCACCACGAATGTGGATACTCCCGCCTGGTCCAACTGTAACACCAGCCTGAAGCTGCACAATGTCCCCTACTTCCTGCACGGGTAGACGTTCGATATCCTGCCTGCTCACGCGCGATTCAGAACTCGTCAGATCTCGTATAACCACGTCGCGGGTGGCACGAACAACAACTTCCTCGCCCTCCAGCACCGCTTCAGACATCTGCATGTTAATTTCAGTGTTCAGGTCGGTTCGCACGAGCACGTCTTCCACGATTTGAGTGGCATACCCTATGTAGCGAAATTCGAGCGTATAAGTGCCGGGGCGAACATTCAGAATGCGGTAGTTACCATCGAAATCTGTAGTTGTACCCTGCGTGGTTCCGGCAATCAGCACCTGTGCCCCTATAATAGGCTCACCATCGCGGGCGTCGGTCACATTACCGGTAATCCGGCCGGCCTGCGCATAAAGCGCATCCACTGCAAACAACACTACGAAAATGGCAAACAGTAGCTTCGTAACTTGTTTCATATCATCTATTTATAATTGTTTTGGTATGGATAGCAAGCGATCGGTAAACACAGTCGCATTAAAACGATCTCTTGCCTCACCGATGATTCTCATTTTAAGATCTTCTGTGGCCTCAGATGCCAGAACTTCTCTTACTTTCGGCACGGCCTCTTCGTAGGTTAACTGCTTAGGCTCAACACGGCCCATGCATTTAAAAATATGGAAACGGCTTCCCGTAATCTGAAATGGTCCGGCGTAATCACCCGGCTGTACGTCGCCAAGCGCGGGCGCCATCATTCCAAAACGATCTATAGGGATAAAGCCCAGACGACCGTTGGTTTCACGCGCGGCCGGGTCTGCTGTGAAGCGTCTTAGCGTTTCGTTAAAATCTGCTCCGCTCTGTAGCTCATTCCAGACGTGATTTGCAGCCTGCTCTGAAGTAACAACAATCTCAGCCATATCCAGCTGAAGCGGTTCTACATAAAATTCTGAGTTCTGCTCGTACTCGCGACGAATGCTCTCGTCATCAATTTCAACCTGCTGCTCTACATAGCGACTAAAGCGCTCGTTGAGGTAATTATAGAAGGTTTCTTCTATGGTTCGCTGCACATAATGGCTGTTGTACTGCGGATGCTCACGGGCCGCCGAGAGCGCATGGGCACGATAGGCCATTGCTTTCAGCTGAGTGCGGAAATCATTGAGGTTCTCCGTTCTCTGGCGCTGACTAAACGACGTGTAAAAAGCCTCACGCAGGAAATCGTCGGTAGTAAACACAAAGCCATTCAGTTCACCAAGGGTCTGTCCGGCAACATCTTCCGAAAGATTTACCTGAAGACGGTTAAGCTCCGGGTTATGGCTCAGGTAGCCATCAGGATCATTTTTGATATCTTCCCAAAGCTTCTCTACCAAATCAGAATCAAATTCGAATGCTTCAATTGTATTTCTAAGGTGACGACGGGTTGCAAGCTCCGTTTGCTGCTCGCGGGCTATCATCCCAAGCTCTTCGCGCTTTTCTGCAAACTGTGTTTCTGTGATGATGGGTGTCGTTACAATATCGGTCACCTTGATAATAGAAAACCCACGACTGGTTTGCACCGGCGCTGAAACATCACCAATATCCATTCTGAAGGCCGTTTCCTCGAATGAAATGTCCATATCGTCTACTGTGAAAAATCCCAGATCGCCACCGCTTTGGGCAAGATCCGGATTCCTGAAAATATCTGAGGCTAAATCCTCCCAGCTACGGCCCTGCTGAAGCAGCGCATGCAGAGAATCGGCTTCCTGCCGGTTTCTTGCGTACAGATGAGATGCACGAACGCTGGTATTTACGCGATAAAATAGTTCACGAAGGTCGTCGTCGGTTACCTGCACATGATCGGTTATGAAGCGGCGTTCAAATTCTTCCATGATGCTTTTGCGCTCAATGAGCGCCTTTTCGTACACGGCGTCCGGCTCGCGGTCCCAGCCTTTATCCTGAGCATATTCTACAACAACATAGCGGTTAAGGCGGGAGTTGAGCACGCTTTCCATCATATCAGGGCTCAGGTTCAGCGCATAGCCGGCACGTGCATTTACACGCTGCAACTCGTTGAGGTAGTGCGTTTTGGAAATCTCAAAATCACCCACGGTAGCCAGAATTTCTTCATTTTCAGGCACATCATTCGATGAGCAGCCCGAAATTCCGGACATCAATAACAGAGCGCCGGCCAACAGCAGAGATGTGAGAGATAAATTTGCCTTATGAAGACTAAAAAAAGCCATACGACTTTAACACGATTAAAAAATCAAAATAGGTTTCAGTGAGCGCATATTCCGGTCGTGCATTACGATTGATTGATTAAAGACCGGACGTTTCGCATCACATATGAAAAATAGTGAAAGCGCTTACATTATCAAACTAAAAGTTGCAGCTCCGATAATGGAGAATGAAAATAATTCAAAATCTAACCTTTAACTTATATTTTGAGGAGCTGCAAATAGTTCTGTTTACTAAAACAGGTTTTGCTAAAAATAAGCTAATTATTTTAAGCATTGATACTATGTTACATCATCATCTGATACATATTTTACAGATTGCTTGAAATAGGATAAGCCAGGGTCGGGGATTTTTGAGAGTTGATCACAGTTTAAAATTCTGGCAGTGAAGAGAAACCTACCAATTCTGTTAGGCAGGCCTGTCTGCCACAGCGAAGCCAGGCAGGCATTAAAAAGGGAATCGCTAAAAACCACAATAGGTTAAACATGCTCTCAACAAATTGGACCTCAGGAAAAAATGGCGTGAAGATGCGGAGTGGAGTGGAGCGTTAAGAATAATAGATACAGGCTCCGACGATGCTGGTTTCGACTCCGCTCAACCAGCGTTCATTGTTATTCACGGACACTAATTCACATTTTAAAATCACTATTGTCCTGGGAAACTATACTGGCCGTGTGGAGAAACAATAAAAAGGCCTGCCTGCCGCGGCGAAGACAGGCAGGCGCTAAAAACCACAAAAGGTTGAATATGCTTTCAATAAATCGGGCCTAGGAAAAAAATGGCGTAAAGAACCGAAGCGGAGTGAAGCGTAAAAAATAAAGGATATAAGCTCTGACGATGCTGGTTTCGACTCCGCTCAACCAGCGTTCATTGTTATTCACGGACACTAATTCACAATTCACAATTCACAATTCACAATTCACAATTTGAGCGCAGCTATACCGAAGCGTTCTCTTTACGTCCGAATCGTTTAATGATGTAATCATCCATCATAGCTCTGAATTCGCGCCCTATATGGTCGCCGGCCAGGGTAACGCGATGTTCGCCGTCTACATAAACCGGAGCTTTAGGCTCCTCGAAGGTGCCTGGAAGCGAAATGCCAATATCGGCGAATTTAGACTCGCCCGGCCCGTTTACCACGCAGCCCATCACGGCCACGTGCATGTCTTCCACTCCTGGATATACTTCGCGCCAGATGGGCATCATCTCGCGGATATAACCCTGTATCTCGTCGGCCAGCTCCTGGAAGTAAGTGCTTTTTGTGCGTCCGCAGCCCGGGCATGCCGTTACCTGCGGAATGAAGTTTCTGATACCCAGAGACTGCAGAATCTGCTGCCCTACCCTCACTTCTTCAGCGCGGTCGCCTCCCGGCTGTGGCGTGAGTGAAATCCGGATGGTATCACCAATGCCCTCATTCAACAACAGCGCAAGAGCGGCAGAACTCGCCACGATGCCCTTCATACCCATACCGGCTTCCGTGAGGCCAAGGTGAAGCGGGTGGTCGGTTACCATCGCCATCCGCTTATAAATTGTAACCAGATCCTGTACGCCGCTCATTTTGCAGCTGATGATAATCTTATCTTTGGCAAGACCCACTTCCTGAGCCAGCGCAGCCGAACGAATCGCGCTCTCAATAATGGTGTCCATCATCACTTCTTTAGATGACTTCGGTACTTTGAGCGCACTATTCTCGTCCATTTTAACGGCCAGAAGCTGCTGATCCAGAGAGCCCCAGTTTACCCCAATACGCACCGGCTTGTCGTACTTAACGGCCTGCTCCACAATGGTGCAGAAGTTTTTATCACGACCACGTGTACCCGTATTCCCCGGGTTTATTCTGAATTTCGATAACGCCTTGGCGGCTTCAGGAAACTGCGTGAGCAGCACGTGACCGTTGTAGTGGAAATCGCCCACAAGCGGTACATCTACATTTTTTTTGAGCAGTTTTTCTTTGATATAAGGCACAGCCGCAGCAGCTTCCTTATTGTTTACCGTGATACGTACGATTTCGGAGCCAGCATCAGCCAGCTCGGTAACCTGCTTTACGGTATCGTCTATATCGGCTGTGTCGGTATTTGTCATGGATTGTACAACCACCGGAGCGTTGCCACCAATGGCGACATCACCAACCATTACCTGTATTGATTTTTTTCTTATGCTGTTCTGCTTTTCAGTGCTCAAAATCGTTTGTGCTTAATACGTTAAGGGGATTGATCTGCTCTGTCTGTGCAAACCTTAGTTTCGCTTGCTGAGTTCAAACAGGGTTCGTTTTTCTTCCGCACTCAAGCCGTCGTAACCACTCTTGGATATTTTTTCCAGTATGCGGTCGAGCTCATCCTGTTCTACTTCGTCCAGTATCTCTGCATCAGAAACCGAGTATAAATTCGTCTTCGACTTTCCTTTGGCCTGGGCTGCTTTAGGCGGAGGCGGAGTTTCTTTTCGTTTAAAACGGTTCATTACAGCCGAAATCCAGGCGTCGTAATTATAACCTCTGTAATACATCTTAAGAAGTGCGTACCCCCAGAATGCTCCGCCCAGGTGTACAATACGGGCTATTCCGTCCTGCGCTGAGATAAAAAGAAGGTCAATAGCAATTAAACCCGCCACGATAAAACGTGCTTCAATAGGCGGGAAAAAGATAAGCATCAGTTTGTAGGTCGGGAAAAGCACCGCGAATGCTACCATAATTCCAAACACCGCGCCCGAAGCGCCTATTGTTGGTATTGCTGCAGCGCCAAAAATAGTGGCAACCACGGTATTGACCATCGCTCCGCCTATGCCGGAGCCAAAATAAATAGCCAGAAAGTTTTTAGTGCCCAGATGATCTTCTACAATCTTTCCCAGAAACCATAGCCAGAGCATATTAAACAGCAGGTGGAAAATCCCGCCGTGCAAAAACATATAGGTTACCAGACGCCACGGCTGCGTTATAGTAGTAAGCGGATCGGAGTAAAAGCCGAACATCTGAACCATAAAGCTGGAAAACGTATTCCCACCAATAATCATGGCCAGATATACCCCGATATTGATGGTAATTATCCACCTGATGCCGGGTGGCATCATCAGCCAGCCGCGCTTAAAAGCCTGTCCGAACGTTTCCTGCTGATACATGACCTATTCCAGATTGGTAGGGAGTTTCCAAAATTTAATAATAGCTATTCCAACGAGCATACCACCCAGGTGGGCAAAGTGGGCAATTCCGGTTTGCAGACTCGAAATACCCATCATAAGTTCAAAAGCCCCGTAGAGAAGTACAAAATACTTTGCCTTAATGCCTACGGGAAATAGCAGCATATAGATTCGTCGCTCGGGGAACATCATACCGAAGGCAAGCAGAATTCCAAACACACCACCGGAAGCACCGATTACGATGCTCGGCGTAAGAATCATATGAAGTACAGCCGCTCCGATTCCCGTGCCAAAATAATAAAGGGTGAAGGTTTTCGTACCCCAGGCGGCCTCTATGGCTGTTCCAAAAATCCACAGGGCAAACATGTTGAAGAAAATGTGCCCCAGACCTCCATGAAGAAACATATAGGTGATAAACTGCCAGGGACGAAAGAGATCAAAAAACTGGGAATTGGGCGGAAAAAGGGCAAAGTTCTGAAGCATGAATTCATAGAATCCCGGTATACCGAGCGCTACGAAACAGAGTCCGTTTATGATAAGCAGGTGTTTTACTGCGGGCGTTAATGCGGATGGTTGTAGTGTACTCAATCTCTCGTTTATTCTGTGATCAGCTGTCGTTTTTTCTAATTCGGTAATATACGTTTATTCCGCCTAAAGTTACTCCCGGAATTCCCTGCCCCGGATACGAGGTATCCCCACACTGATACAGGCCGGCAAATGGGGGCTCGGTGAGCGGCCAGTCTACCAGCGAGCGATCCATGCTCTGCGGAATACCTCCTACCCTGCCGTCTTTTCGATACACCCAGTTTTCCCAGGTTACCGGCGTGGCGGGAAACGCCATCTCAACTCCGGACTCCTCAAAGCCGGGCAGATTCTCTTTCAAAAACTGAAGAATAAACTCCTGAACAGCTTCTTTATTGGTCTCGTAATCACCGTTCATATCAAACCATTTTTTAGCCGGAGTGTGGCAGGATATGTTAAGCGCCCGTTGGCCATCAGGTGCGCGTTCCGTATCGCCCCGTGCCGACATGGAAACAAAGACAGATCCGGCCTCCGTAAGCGGCATCGCGCTGTTTTCGGGCATATGCAGCTGATGATGCAGCGACATATCAGCATCGTATGCATCACCCGTTACCACTCCCATGGTGAAGGCGCCCCAGGCCTCATCGTACTTTGAAGCTTGTTTCTTATACCAGTTGCCAAGCTCGCCTTCACAGATTTCACCCATGTTCCAGATTGGAATGTTGGAGATTACTTTTTGTGTGCTATACGTTTCTCCGTTTTCGGTTTTCACCAGATAACCACCATTGGGGATTTCGCTCACAGAAACAACTTTGCGTCTCGTTTTCAGCTCGCCTCCGTTTTCGACCAGCGACTGCTCCAGCTCTCGAACCATGGTAAGCAGGCCGCCCGGCACGTAATAATTTGAGTAGCAGGTATAGGTAATGCCCGCCGCGCCAAAAATAAACGGCGTTTCCTCTGCCTTGGCTTGTGCAGTAATCATGAGCTGCTCATCAACAAAACGACGAAATGCAGGCGTATCAACCTCATATTTTTTCATTACCGTGGCCATGCTCTGGAAAGCATATCGCAACACGGGAGCATCGGTTGGATTATTGTTGATGGCAAGCTGAAGCCAGTCACCGGCTTTTTTAGGCGGAAAAAAAACATTCCGTTTGGAAACTTTCCAGACAGTATCAGCAACCATAAAGGCTTCATTCCAGAACTCCTGATGCGCTTTTCGGTTATCGGAACTGCCGTCGCTAAACACACGAACGGCCTCATCGATCCAGTCCTGTCTGTTTTTGTGCCGGATGATGCGCTCCCCGTCCAGATGGACCGTCATTGACGGACTAATTTCAGTTTTGGTAAGGGTGATGCCCAGCTCGTCTTCGAGCGTACGCATAGGCTGATTCTCATCAAAACCGATTAACGTGGTTGCACCCGATTCGAAAACGTATCCTTTGCGTTTGTAGGATGATGAGCATCCGCCCGGAACATGGGCAGCCTCAAGTACCGTAACCTTGTATCCGTTTTTTGCAAGCATACAGGCCGCGCTCATGCCACCCATACCGGATCCTATTACGACTATCTCTGTTTTAAAATTCTTCTGTTTATCCATGCCCCCCTTAACATTTGCTTCGCTCCTGCCGTTCTGAGTTTCGGTTTTTTTGATTCAAAAACAGCTCTGCATTAAGGTTAAATAATTTTTAAGCAGATTCGTAAAATTTTCTCATCAATTTTGAATCATTCAGACTTTTTCTTCGCATTTAACGGCAGTAATGGAAAGATAACGCCGAGGGGGGTAAAAGTCTTAACTCATCAAGGTTTTGAAAACCTTGATGAGTTTGGTTTTTATATACCGCCTTGTCTTCAACAATTACAACCAACCGATTCAATTTATTATGATCCTCAATAAATCAATTAAAACATACGGCCTCATTATTTTAGCGGCCTTCCTTTTTGGCGCCTGCGGAAGCAGTTCCGTTGTTTCCGATGTGGAGCACGACTGGAGAACATCAGAGATTGATCCGCTTAGCTCCGTTTACGTTATGGATAATGCCGAGCGCATTTATGTGGTTAACGGCTTGTCCGTTCTCGCAATTAACGGAAATACCGGAGAAGTCGATAACCGGATGAATGAAAGCTTCTGGGACAACATCATCCGAAACTCCGCTACCGAAATAGGCAGCTTTACGTTTGAGTCCAGCCGGGCAATGTCTGATACTTATAACATGAATCCGCTTCATGACAGCGGCATCATCCTGCTTTACGACCACAGGTTCGATCTGGAAACCATCACAGCCCTCGACCCGGCCAGCGGTGGTGTACTTTGGACCAACGATCAGCTTAACTTCAGCATGGCCAAGTATTCGGGTCTCATTCAGGAAGCCGGGGCACGCGTGGGCCGGGCTCTGGGCAATATGATTGGGGGCACCCATGAAGAGGAGAGCGCCGAAGAAAGACGTGAGCGTGAAGTACTTTTCATGTCTAATCTGGCTTATGAAATCCCTGGCGAGAACAAGATGTTCTTTAAAGCATCAAACAAACTGGTTATGATTGATCTCGAGGACGGCTCGGTTATCGCGGAGTTTGAAGGCTTCAACGGTCCGGGAATCGCGGGAATGCAGCGCACGGATGACGGCGGCTATCTGGTGCTCAGCGCCGGACGCGACATTTCGAACCTTGAGCTTTCATCATCCTACAGTCTGGCTCACATTGATGCAGACGGCGAGCTCCTGTGGATGAGCGATCACAGCGGTCGGCACACCTCAAATCTTATGCTGTTTGATAATTATGTGGTAGTCGACGGTCAGCCTACAGAGGTTTTTGATCTTAATTCCGGTGATAAAATCAGCGAAAACGATATCCGTCGCCGCAGTATGTTCAGCAACACGCTGCATCATGTAGTTTACCATAACGATAATCTTTATGTAGCTGCCGACATGTACGGGCAGGTTGGGCGCGTTTCAGAAAGCAGGCTCATCAGGCACCACATACCGACCGGTGAGGTAACCGATTTTGTAGAAACCACCCGGAACACCTACTTCACCGGGCTTCAGGTGCACAACGGTATGCTGCTGGTTTCGGGACACGGAAATGCCATTCATGGCAGAAACAGCTCCGGTGCCATCATGGCCCTTGATCCCGATACCGGTGCAGAAATCTGGATCAGCGAAGCCTTCAGCACGGCCGGGAATAATTACACCGGCGAGCCTAGCGTATCTGCTGCTGTTATCGATAATGGTGTAATCTACGTTTCCGACACCGGCACCCTCTACAAAATCGACGCTTCATCCGGTGAAACCCTGGCTAAAGTTGACCATTCCGCGCTGGAAACCGGCCGTATGATGGGGCTTCATGAGGTTAACGGCAATCTTGTTGTTGTATCCCGCAACGGCGTATCGGCTTTCAGTAAGAACGATCTTTCTAATGTATACACTTCCAAAACCGAAGGAATGGACAGCTACACCATTAACGGAAGCTTTGCCGGTTTATACAACGGGGGCACTAGAGCGGTGTCCGTAAACCTGAATGACGGAACGGTAGGTCCGCATATTCGCCATGGCTCCGGTGGGTTGCTAAGCGGCCCTCCAAACAGATATTTCGGAAATCTTGACGGCGCTGCTGTATTCAACAACGATGCTTCAAAAGTGATCACCATTGATAGCGATGGACGGATTCACGCCCATACGCTGAGATAATCGTATTTCTTCATCGAGGTTTTTAAAACTACATCAATAGCTCCTCAAGGTTTTGGAAACCTTGAGGAGTTTGTTGTTTTACCGACATCCTAAATTTAAAAACGTTAGGATAATGGTTGCTGTCAGATAGGAGTTAATCTGTTTTAATACGTTGAAACCAGCTAATGATTAGGGTTGCAGTATCTCAAAGTTTATTTATTTTTAATTCTTTGCTGAACCCGACTAATCATATAAACTAATTAAAGTGATTCCCATGCCCATTCAGCTACGTTCTGTTTTATTTCTCTGTTTATTAATCTTCCTGTTGCTTCCTTTAAATGCACTCTCCCAGGAAAGCAATACTAACGGTAATGATCCAAGCCATACCGATCTGCCTCTCGAACCTGATCGAACCGTTCACCTGCAGACTGATGAGGGAACCTGGATTTCAGTCGATGTGCACCCCTCCGGCGAAAAACTGATCTTTGATTTTATGGGAGATCTTTACGAGCTCCCAATGGGCGGAGGTGAAGCAGTTCAGCTAACCCACGGCATGGCGTTCGATAACCATCCACGCTACAGCCCTGATGGAAATAAAGTGGTGTTTATTTCCGACCGCAGCGGTGGCGATAACATCTGGCTCCTGGACCTTGAAACTATGGAGACCGAGCAGCGGACCACCGGGAATAACCACCGCTGGCAATCCCCCGTTTTCACACCCGACGGGAATTACATTATAGCGGCACGTGCCAACCTGAGGGGCGGCGTACATAAACTGCGCATGTACCATGTGGATGGCGGAAGCGGAACGGAGTTCATGGATACTCCAAACAATTTCAAAACTATCGAGCCAGCTTTTGGTGCTGACGACCGCTACCTCTGGTTCTCGCACCGCACCGGCGACTGGAACTACAATGCTATATTTCCGCAGTATCAGATTTCAAAATTTGATCTGGATACAGGCGAGCGTCATCTGCAAACAGCGCGTCTCGGTTCCGCATTTCGGCCAACTCTTTCCTCCGATGGAAAATGGCTGGTCTACGGAACGAGACATGAAACGGAAACAGGGCTGCGCATCCGCGACCTGAGTTCCGGAGATGAGCGCTGGCTCGCTTTTCCTGTCCAACGGGATGATATGGAATCGCGCGCAACGCGTGATGTACTGCCTACAATGGTATTTACACCCGATAATGAGGCTGTTATCACAACCTGGGGCGGAAAAATTTGGCGACTCCCTATTGCAGAGGGAGCTCAGGCAACGCAGATTCCATTTAGCATTGATACAGAAATAGAACTGGGTCCACGTCTGGATTTCAAATACCCGATGTCGGATGATGCTGAGTTTATCGCCCGCCAGATTCGGGACGGGGCTCCCTCGCCGGATGGCACAAAACTGGCCTTCACGGCTTTAAACAATCTCTACGTGATGACTCTGCCCGACGGAGAACCGCAAAGGATAACAGATCTCGGCATGGTCAAAGCTTTTCCCGCGTGGTCACCCGACGGAAACTGGATTGCGTTTGCCACCTGGAATCCTGAAGAGGGCGGCCACATTTACAGAATGAGGAGTGACGGCCGACGAAGCGCTCAGCGACTCACAGAAGAGCCGGGGCTCTATCAGCAGATTGCGTGGTCTAAAACGCAGAACCGGATTGTGGCCATTCGCGGCGATCGCAGGGTTTATCATGAATCCCCTGGTCCGGGTGTGCCGCTTTCGGCTAATGATCTGATCTGGATTCCGTCTGATGGAGGCGCAATAAATTTCATTACAAGTGCCGATGGCCGGAATACGCCCCATTTTGTTAAAAACGACGACCGCATTTACCTGAATCACTCACAGCGCGGACTCATTTCCATCCGGTATGATGGCACAGACGAGCGGCAGCATCTTACCGTGACTGGTTCTACCGCGCCGGGTTCTACCTCACCGGATCGGGCATCCATCATCCTGAAAGCACCCGAAGGAGATCAGGTGCTGGCACAGGTTGGCAGCGACATTTACGCTATCACCATTCCAAGGGCCGGTCAGGCGCAAAGCATAAGCGTTGCCAACCCCGGCAGAGCTGCATTTCCCGCATCAAAACTAACCGATATCGGTGGCCAGTTTCCGGCATGGAGCTGGGATGGCCGAACGGTACACTGGTCGCTGGGTAATGCACTAGTATCGTATAACCTTGATGATGCCGCAGAACGAACCCGGGAGCAGGAGCGATATGATCGCGAAAAAGGGGAGCGTGAAGATGAAGAGGATCAGGATGAAGAGAACGGTGATGAAAACAATGACAACGGAGATGAAACGGATGAGAAAAGTGATGATCCCGATCG
>PWID01000006.1 GCA_003555145.1 Balneolia bacterium
AAAAGCTTCAGAAACATATCAATTTCCTCATCCGGGGTCGGAGGATTTTCTACTGCACCGGGATCGGTCGCCTTCTTTTTCGGGGTTTTCTTTTTGGGTGATGGCTTTGCGGCCTTAGCTGCCGGAATCTCTTTATCTGCCTCAAGAATCCGATCGATAAAAAGCCTGCATCGCAAAATTTCCACATGATGATAAAACGCCTTGTGGCGGATTTCGCGGTCGTCCGAAACCAGAATCCAACGGGCATCTGCGCCCTCTTCAGCCATTATGCTCATTATTACCTCATCGGCCGTTCGCTCTCTGGAAAAGCTGAGCTTTAAACCTGCGTAATTGCCGGGTATCATAAGCGGTACGCCATCAAAAACAAGCGTTGCCTTTCGCTTCTCGGCCGCACAGGCTTTGCCAATACGCCTGCAAAGTTCTCTCATGGCTTCCAGATGATTTGCGCGCAGCATCCCTTTGATGTCCGGAATCTGATGCATCAGGTTGTGCGCGTCTATAAGCCATTTCTTTTTTCGCATTACGGCAGCCTAAGCCTGCTATTTTTTTCGTGAGGTGATGTACCGGATCAGGAGCTCCATTTCATCTCTACGCTCTGATTCAGGAAACTCGTGAAGCAAATCGATCGCCTTTTTACTGTAGGTCTCCATTTCACGGGCGGCTTCTTCAAAACCACCGCTCTCGTGTACAAAACGGGTGATTTTCTCAACAAGGGCGGGTTTTTTATTTTCTTTACGAAAGCGAAGTTTCCACTTCTGACGATCCAGAAAAGAGGATTTTTCAAGCGCCTTAATAAAAGGAAGGGTGATTTTCTTTTCACGAATATCGTTTCCAACCGGTTTACCGACATCGTCCACGCCATAATCGAACAAATCGTCACGAATTTGAAATGCGATTCCCAGATTAAGTCCAATTTCTCTCATCCGGTCTGCGAGCACCTCATTCTCTGATGCTGTGTGAGCTCCGCTTTCCGTACACGCGGCAAGCAAACTCGCTGTCTTATCCCGAATAATTTCGAAATATTTCTCCTCGGTCATATTCTGCAGTTTCGAAGCTTTAAGCTGGCGAAGTTCGCCCTCACTCATAGCCTTAACCGCTTTCGACATTATTTTAAGCAGTTTAAACTCATCGGCATCCAGTGAAACCAAAAGTCCTTTCGAAAGCAGAAAATCTCCTAAAAGTATGCTGGCCTTATTTTTCCAAACCTGGTTAAAACTAAGCAAGCCCCGGCGCTGTTCAGCATCATCAACAACATCGTCGTGAATGAGCGTGGCCGTGTGAAGAAGTTCAATCATGGTCGCGGCCCGATAGCTGCGTTCATTAATTTCACCACACATTCTTGCGGAATAAAGCACCAAAATAGGTCGAAGTTCCTTACCTTTCATCCGGTGCAGATATTTAATCATTTGATCAAGCAGAAACACATCCGTTTTAAGTGCTTCCTTAAAAAAAGCACGAAACTCTGCGAGTTCATTTTCTACGGGCCTGCGCAGGTCTGCGAGGCTTACTGAAGTATTAATTTTAGAATGATTAAGTTCTTTATCTTTAGTAGATTTCACAATGTGCTATTAAAAAATGCAGAAACCATTCAGCCAGACTATAAGTACTTTTACTTGATTAGCCATACCTGAGTGCGTAATTTTCTTAATTCTGTTAGTTTTAAAAACTAAACAAATATTCCTTTGAAAACGATCAATAAAATAGGGGTTCTTACAAGCGGCGGCGACTCCCCTGGCATGAATGCCGCCATTAGAGCAGTTACCCGGTCTGCTATTTACCGAGGCCTTGAAGTAACCGGAATACGATATGGGTACCAGGGTGCTATCGAAGCAGATTTCGTGGAGATGCACAAGTTATCGGTCTCCAATACTATACAGAAGGGCGGCACAATTCTTAAATCTGCCCGCTCCAAAGACTTCATGACCAAAGAAGGTCGTGCAAAAGCAGCTAAAAATTTAAAGGCCAATAAAATTGATGCCCTTGTGGTAATCGGTGGCGATGGTACCTTTCAGGGTGCTACCATTCTTCATCAGGAGCATGGAATTCCGGTTGTAGGCATACCCGGGACTATAGATAATGATCTGAGCGGCACAGACGAAACCATTGGTTACGATACTGCCCTCAACACAGCTCTTGAAGCCATCGATAAAATCCGCGACACGGCCGATGCGCACGAGCGTATGTTTCTGGTCGAGGTTATGGGTCGCGATGCCGGCTTTATCGCCCTCGAAACAGGAATCGCCTGCGGTGCGGAGCTCACGCTTCTGCCCGAAACGCTGGTTCATCTCAATGAGATCAAGTCCTCACTCAATGAAATTCTGGCAAATAAGAAGCGCAGTACGCTTGTAATTGTAGCCGAAGGAGATGAATCTGGCGGAGCCATCCAGCTTCAGCAGAGCATCAAAGACGACTTTAAGGATATCGACATGCGCGTTTGCGTACTGGGCCATATACAGCGCGGCGGAAACCCGACGGCCCGCGACCGCGTATTAGCCAGCCGTATTGGCGTAGCCGCGGTAAACGCCCTGCTCGACGGGCACGTTAGCGTAATGGTTGGTATCGTAAATAACAACATCAAGCTAACTCCGCTAAAGAGCGGCTGGAGCAAGAAGAAGAGCATACAGATGGAAATGCTCGACCTTGTGAAAATCCTAAAATAATTTATCCTACCCATGATTCGATTCGATCACAGCTCAGCACATACATTCCTCGAACCAGATGCACTTCAGAAAGCATTTGAACAAGCCAAAACTGCATTCGGTAAGGTTCAGTCAAAAACAGGACATGGCCCGGAATGGCTGGGCTGGCGCGACATTCTTTCCGACCCTAATGATGCGCTGCTAAGCGAAGTAGATTCACTTGCACAGTCCATTCGCAATGACGCGGATGTATTTATAGTCTGTGGCATCGGAGGCTCCTACCTGGGGGCACGCGCCGTGATCGACGCCCTCACCCCGCACTTCGGTGCCGGAAAAGGCCCGGAAATTATTTACGCGGGTCACCACATGAGTGGTACGTATCTTCGCGACCTGATGAATTATCTGAAGGCGCCAAAGGCAGACGGATCTCCAAAAAGCGTTTATGTTAACGTAATATCCAAGTCAGGCACGACCACCGAGACCGCCCTCGCCTTCCGCGTTATTCGCAAATGGATACACGAAACTTACGATGACGCAAAAAAACGCATCGTTTGCACTACCAGCCAGAGCGGCGGCGCCCTGAATAAACTGATTGATGCCAATGACTATAAAAAGTTTGTTTTGCCAGATGATGTAGGCGGGCGCTTTTCTGTACTCACACCGGTAGGGCTACTGCCAATTGCAGTTGCCGGAGTAGATATCCGCAATCTGTTTTATGGCGCTGTTTCTGCCTACAACGAAATTGAGAAAAACCCGGACGATCTGCTTACCTACGCCTCCACGCGGCTTGCCCTATACAACAGCGGTAAAGCCATGGATATGATTGCAAGTTTCGAACCAGAGCTTGGCGGTATGGGCGGCTGGATGCAGCAGCTTTTTGGTGAAAGTGAGGGTAAAAACGGCAAAGGAATGTTCCCGGTTCTGCTGGGTTTCTCGACTGATCTTCACAGCGTTGGACAGATGGTTCAGGAGGGTCAGCGCAATATGATGGAAACATTCCTGGTGGTCGATAATGCTCCAAAAGCCATCATTGTAGAAGAAGAAGACGGTGATACCGATGGGCTGAACTATCTGGCCGGAAAATCATTCCACGAAATTAACAGTAAAGCGTACCTTGGTACCCGCGAAGCACATGTGGAAGGTGGTGTTCCGTGCATCAGCATTCATTTTGATAAGCTTGATGAAGAGCATGTTGGTCGTTTCATTTATTTATGTGAAATTGCCATTGCCGTTTATGTGTACTGTCTGGATGAAAATCCGTTCGACCAGCCCGGTGTTGAAGCCTATAAAAAAGCCATGTTTCGCCTGCTTGGAAAGCCCGGCGCCTGATGTGGAATGCCTCAGCTTTGCCTAACTAACCTATTTCGATTACCAAACAACTTTCATGTCAGAATCCGGGAAGAAGTATTTCACAGCCATTGCAGGAAACATTGGTGCGGGCAAGTCTTCACTTACAGCCTTGCTTTCTAAACACTTTCACTGGCAGCCATATTATGAATCTGTAGACGACAACCCGTATCTTACAGATTTCTATGATGATATGCGCCGCTGGAGTTTCAATCTTCAGGTATATTTTTTATCGAGCCGGTTTAAACATCAGAAGCTGCTCATGCAAAAAGATGAGAGCTATATACAGGATCGAACGATATATGAAGACGTCGAAATCTTCGCAAAGAACCTGTTTGAAATGGGCCTGATGAGCGAGCGGGATTATAAGAACTACAGCTCACTTTTTGTAGAAATGACTTCGTACCTGAAGCCACCAGATCTTCTTATTTATCTTCGTGCTGATGTTCCCACCCTTGTGAAACAAATACAGCAGCGTGGCCGCGATTACGAAACCACTATTCGCATTGATTATCTTGAAGGACTAAATAAGCTTTACGAAGATTGGATTAGCCGCTATCCCTTCGAAAAGCTCATAATTGAAACCGATGAGCTCGACTTTGTGAATAACAAAGAAGACCTTGGTAAGGTAATTGAGGTTGTAGAGAACAGGCTCTATGGGTTGTTCTCATAAATCACCCTATGCCACTGCGCAGCATTGATTCTTACACTATATAGCTTTATATTGGTAAGCTTTAGAATAAAATAGTAAAATGAAGTTTAAAATTAGCGACATACAAGACTCAAAGTCAACGCGGGAGCTCACGGTGAGCCCGGCGGAGTTCAGTTTGGGTGATATAGAACACGACGGGATTAATCTCAGGGTTCATTTCACCAAGATCCTGAATACTTTGCAGCTCAAGTTTGAAGCTAAAACAAACCTTCAGTTAATATGCGACCGCAGTTTGGAAACATTCAGCTATCCGGTCACAAGTAATTATAATATTTTATTCAAACCAGATATTGAGGACGATGAGACCGATAATCAGGCTATCAGACAGCTGAATCTCTCTTCGAACATCATCGATATCGAAAAGGAAGTTCGCGACAGTATTTTATTAAGCATTCCGATTAAGAAGCTTCACCCCCGGTTCATTCGGGAAGATGGAACCGAGACGGATTACGTTGCAACATTTGGCGATTCCGGGGAACCTGAAAATGATGAAGACTCTACGGATCCACGTTGGGATGCTCTAAAACAATTAAAGAATAATAAATAAATCAGTATCAGTATTTAGCCATGGCACATCCAAAACGCAAGATATCCAAAGCCCGTAAGAACAAGCGCAGAACACATCACAAGCTTAACGATGTTACGCTTTCCAAGTGTTCTAACTGTGATTCTTTCCACAAAGCGCATCATGCATGCCCGGAATGCGGATATTACAGAGGAAGACAGGTAATAGCCGTTAACTAAAATTTTCCCTCACAGCCGGAGACCTAATGCTAAGAATCGCTATTGATGCTGTAGGTGGTGATCATTTCCCGGAAAATCCTGTTAAAGGTGCCATAGACGCTGTTAAAGAACGGCCGGATCTTGGCATCATGCTTCTCGGACCCGAAAAACTGGTCTCCGATGAAGTTGAAAAACAGGGTTATTCTGGCGATAATATCCACATCGTAGACGCGCCTCAAATCATTGGTATGAATGAAGCTCCGGCTTCCGCTATAAAAACCAAACGCAACTCATCTATTTGTGTAGGCCTGGCAATGCATGCTCAGCAACAGTGCGATGCATTTTTCAGTGCCGGGAATACAGGTGCTCTTCTTGGAGCATCCATGTTTATTCTTGGAAAAATAGATGGTGTTCTGCGCCCTGTAATTGGAAGTACTTATCCTTCTGTTGAAGGCAATAAGTTTATGCTCGACGTTGGCGCAAATATAGACGTTAAGCCCGAAGCTCTCTACCAGTTTGGCGTTATGGGTAAAGTTTTCGCTCAAAACATGCTTGGTATTGAGAACCCTCGTCTTGGTCTTCTTAACGTAGGTGAAGAAGAAGAAAAAGGACGCGAATCTGTTCGTCAGGCGTACGAACTTCTAAAACATCGCGACGACTTCGTTGGAAACGTCGAGGGCCGCGATGTTATGAGAGCTAAAGCCGACGTTTATATTTGTGATGGTTTTGTTGGAAACCTGATGCTCAAACTCGGCGAGTCTATTCCTGAAAATGTTCTGAATATACTCAAAGCATCTAAACGCGCAGAAACCCTTAGTAAAGAAGAACTCGGATTCATTAAATCCGTGCTACTCGATGCGCTCTCTCCATTCGATTATCAGCTTATCGGCAGCGTACCGTTCCTTGGGGTAAACGGTATAAGTATGGTTGGCCACGGCGGAAGTACACCGCTTGCTATTAAAAATTCCATTTTCAGTGCAGAGAGAATGGTAAACAAGCAGGTCAACCGCCAGATTAAAGAAGCTCTGAACTAAACCAAATACTTAAATGTCAGATAAACCGAAAGCAACAATCACGGCTTTAGGCCACTATGTGCCCGACTACCGGTTAACCAATGCCGAGCTGGAAACCATAGTCGACACAAATGACGAGTGGATTCGCTCCCGCACAGGAATAAGCGAACGTCGAATCCTCAAAGATCCGGATAAAGCCACTGCTTTTATGGGCGGCGAGGTTGCCAAGGAAATTCTGAAGAACCGGGGTATCGAAGCCTCGGAAATCGATTGTATTATAGTTGCGACAGTTACCGCAGACTACCTGTTCCCTGCTACAGCTTGCCTTATACAGAGGGAAATTAAAGCTACCAACGCTTACGGTTTCGATGTATCTGCCGCATGTTCTGGCTTTTTGTATGCCCTTACCACCGGCTCTATGATGATAGAGTCTGGCCGCTATAAAAAGGTGATGGTAATAGGTACAGACAAAATGAGCTCCATCGTAGATTATACCGACCGCGCAACCTGTATCATTTTTGGTGATGGTGGTGCCGGTGTACTTCTCGAACCAACCACTGAAGATCATGGAATTATAGACGCAATACAGCGTTGCGATGGTACTGAAGCTGAACTCTTATGCCAGCCCGGCGGCGGCAGCCTCAACCCTGCTTCCGAAGAAACAGTAAAAGCCGGAATGCATTACCTTAAGCAGGAAGGCCGCGTTGTATTCAAAAAGGCTACGGAGTCTATGGCTGCTGTTTCTCTCGAGATTATGGAGCGCAACGGCCTTACTAACGACGATGTAGATTGGTTTGTACCGCATCAGGCCAATGAGCGCATCATAACGGCTACCGGTTCCCGAATGGGGCTTGATCCAAGTAAAGTGATGCTCAATATTTCGCGTTATGGTAACACAACGGCTGCGACAATACCATTGTGTCTGTACGAATGGAAAGACAAGCTCAAAAAGGGTGATGACGTCATTCTTGCATCTTTTGGCGGAGGATTTACATGGGGCTCTATTTATGTTAAATGGGGAGGGCTTAAATGAGTAAAAAAGCCGTCATTTTTCCAGGACAAGGGTCACAAAAAGTAGGCATGGCCAAGGATCATTATGATCAGAACAGCGACTTCAAAGCAATGGCCGACCGCGCCAATGAGATTTTAGGCTACAGCCTTACAGATGTCATGTTCGAAGGACCAGAGGAAACCCTCAGACAAACCGAACACACCCAGCCTGCTATTTTCCTGCATTCTGTAGCGCTTTTCAAAACGCTTGATATTAAACCCGATGCGGTTGCCGGGCACAGTTTAGGTGAATTTTCTGCTCTTGTTGGCTGCGGAGCCATTGAGTTTGAAGACGCCCTTAAAATAGTTCGCAAGCGCGGGCAGCTGATGCAGCAGGCCGGAACGCAAAATCCCGGCACCATGGCTGCAGTAATCGGCATGGAAGACGACAAAGTCGCCGAAATTTGTATGCAGGCCTCCGAAGGTGAAAACGATACTGTAGTACCAGCCAATTTTAACTGTCCGGGACAGCTTGTTATTTCCGGTCATGAGACGGCTATCGACCGGGCGCTTGTACTTCTGAAAGAAAACGGTTGCCGCATTGCCAGGAAACTGCCCGTTAGCGGTGCGTTTCACTCTCCTTTAATGCAGCCCGCCCTCGACGGACTTCGTGCTGAGCTGGAGAATCTGAGTATCAGCAAGCCATTCTGCCCTGTGTATTCGAACTATACTGCAGAAGCTACAACCGATCCCGAAGAGATTCGCTCAAATTTACTAAATCAGCTTCTGAATCCGGTTCGCTGGACACAAACGCTGCAGAATATGCATGCTGCCGGAATCGAAACTTTTGTTGAAACAGGGCCCGGAAGTGTACTTCAAGGGCTCGTTAAACGTACGCTGAAAGGCGTTGAAACCTCAGGAAACGAATAATATTATGTTCTCACTTGAAGGAAAAACAGCACTCGTTACAGGCGGCACACGCGGTATCGGAAAAGCAATTGTGCTTGCTCTCGCTAAAGCCGGAGCAGACGTTGCCTTTACATATGCCCGTTCGGAAGAAGCTGCTAAAGCCGTTCAGGCCGAAGTTGAAGCGATGGGCCGCAAGGCTATGAGCTTCCAGGCAGATGCCGTAGATTTCCAGCGTGCAGAAGAAGTAATAGCTGAAATTACCACAGGCTGGGGCAAACTAGATATTCTGGTAAATAACGCCGGCATCACTAAAGATACGCTGATTATGCGCATGAGCGAAGATCAGTGGGATGATGTAATCAACACCAATCTGAAAAGCATTTTTAACTACAGCAAAGCCTGCGTACGACCGTTCATGAAACAGCGTGCAGGCTCTATGATTAACATAAGTTCTGTAGTTGGACTTTCCGGAAATGCGGGGCAGACTAACTACGCCGCATCAAAAGCAGGAATTGTTGGATTCAGCAAATCTTTGGCCAAAGAGCTTGCAACACGCAACATTCGCGTGAACGTGCTCGCTCCTGGCTACATCTCGACTGAGATGACGGGACAGCTTCCCGAGAAAGTAATGGAATCTATTAAGGCGAGCATCCCCATGGGGCAGCCCGGCGAAGTAGAAGACATTGCACACGGGGTCGTTTTCCTGGCCAGCGACGCATCACGCTACATTACGGGTGAAACCATCCGAATAGACGGCGGCATGGCCATGTAACAGATTTTATTATTTTTAAGCCATTGGTTCACAAATATTATCTTTGGCTTATACTCCTTTTTTAGTACATTTTACCAACCAAAAACCCATAGAGAAACCATTATGTCACAAGAAATCTCAGATAAAGTAAAAGCAATTATCGTTGAAAAACTCGGCGTAGACGAAGCTGATGTAACTGAAACAGCGAACTTCACCAACGACCTTGGTGCCGATTCACTCGATACCGTTGAGCTCATCATGGAATTCGAAAAAGAATTTGATGTTAGCATTCCAGACGAAGATGCAGAAAACATTGCTACTGTAGGCGATGCTATCAAGTATCTTTCTGATAAGAAGTAATTTCCTTCGAAAATACAGTTTCTCAGAAGTACAATAATCTCTGATTAATATTTAATTGAGTTTTAATGTCTGAACGCAGAGTAGTAGTAACCGGAATGGGGGCCATTACCCCCATTGGGAACACCCTCGATGCATTTTGGGATGGTCTCAAAAACGGCAAAAGCGGTGCAAGTGTAATTAAACATTTCGATACTGAAAAGTTTGCTACCAAATTTGCCGCTATGGTCGACGATTTTAACGTGGAAGACTTCATGGATTCGAAAGCGGCTCGCCGTATGGACCGATTCAGTCAGTTTGCAAGCGTAGCGTCCGACATGGCCATCGCAGACTCATCCATTAAACTGGATGAAATCGATAAAAACCGTGTTGCTGTACTTATTGGCACCGGTATCGGAGGCATGGAAACGTTCTACAAGAACGCTGTTGCTTACGAAAAGCACGGACCGAGAGGCATATCGCCTTTTTTCATACCGATGCTTATTCCGGATATCGCTTCGGGCCACGTTTCCATTAAACACGGATTCCGCGGGCCGAACTACTGTGCTGTTTCAGCCTGTGCTACTGGATCTCATAATATCGGGCTGGCTTACGATTCTATTCGAAATGGCCAGTCCGATTATGCTGTATGCGGTGGAGCAGAGGCCCCTGTTATTGAAATGGGCGTCTCCGGCTTCAATTCCATTAAAGCCATGTCTACCCGCAACGACGATCCCGCAACGGCATCACGCCCGTTTGATGTGGATCGCGACGGTTTTGTACTTGGTGAAGGATCAGGCATACTGTTCCTCGAAACTTATGATAGCGCTGTGAAACGCGGCGCCAAAATCTATGCAGAAATTTGTGGATACGGATTTTCTGCAGATGCCCATCATATTACTGCACCTGATCCAGAAGGAAAAGGTGTTATGCTGGCCATTACCGAAGCGTTGAAGTCTGCCGGAATTAAGGCGGAAGATATCGACCACATCAACATGCACGGAACTTCCACTCCGTTAGGCGATATTGCTGAAACCAATTCTATTAAAAAGGTATTCGGTGATTACGCGTACAAAATCAATTTAAATTCGACCAAGTCGATGACTGGTCACACGCTCGGAGCTGCAGGTGCTGTGGAATCGATAGCAACCATTCTGGCTATTTATAACGATTTAGTACCTCCGACTATAAATCATTTTAAAACCGACCCTCAGTGCGATCTTAACTATACGGTTAATGAAGCACAAGACCGCAAAGTGCGCTATGCACTGAACAATGCGTTCGGCTTTGGTGGCCACAACACCACGCTGGTCATGAAAAAGTTTGAAGAATAAGCATGATTAACCGAATTAGAGCGTATCTGAGCAAGCGTACGCTCGATTCAGGTTCGAGAAAAAAAATTGAGTTTCTTGAATCCGTAATTGGTGAACCCATTCAGCGCCCTCACTATTTTTTGAGGGCGTTGAGGCACCGATCCCGTCTCATTGAAGACAACCTGGACCAGGCAGAAAGCTACGAGCAGCTGGAATTTTTAGGTGATGCTGTTCTCGACCTTGTCGTTACAGAAATGCTCTTCCAGATGTACCCGGAACGGAATGAAGGGTTCATGACCAAACTCAGATCCCGCCTCGTACGCGAAGATGCTTTGGCAGATTTGTCTGTAAAACTTGGCTTCCCCGATTACATTGAAGTCGGAGCACGAGTTAAAAGCCAGGGTATACAGCTAAAGAACAGCGTATTATCTGATATTTTTGAAGCCGTAATAGGAGCCATTTACAAAGATTTAGGCTTTAAGGCTTCACAAAAATTCATCAAAATTGTGTATACTACTCATGTCGATATTTCCGATGTGAGCACGACTCAGGATAACTACAAAAGCCTTCTACTGGAGTTTACCCAGGCAAGAAAGCTATCTATACCTGATTATATAGTTACTTCAGAGACAGGCCCGGACCATGATAAAACGTTCCAGATCGACGTTAAGGTAAATGAAGAAGTTTTTGGCCACGGAAAAGCTAAAAACAAAAAGAAAGCCGAACAGGCTGCCGCACAGGAAGCTCTGGAAATTCTCCAGAAAAAATTTACTTCCTGAGACTGTTAACAATTTGCGATAGTGATTTACGTAATTCAACGCCCTTTTACGCGGGTTTTGCCATACGATTATCACCGTCGCATATCTAATTTATTATACTAAATTTCCAGTATTATGCTCGATACTAAAGAGACCAGCGTGTCTTCCGTTTTTCCGGTAGAACATATTGAAGAGTCTAAAAGACCTGAGATTGATTTTGCAAACCTCAGGTTTGGCGACGTCTTCGCTGACCACATGTTTGAAATTCGTTGCAGGAACGGTGAATGGTCGGCCGGGCAGATAATGCCCTACGGCCCGATTGAAATGATGCCATCTGCAAACATCCTCCACTATGGCCAGGGATCTTTTGAAGGAATGAAAGCTTTCCGTTACAAAGACGGTGAAGTAAACATTTTTCGCATAGATGATCACTATCAGCGTTTTGCCAATTCATGCAAACGAATGAACATCCCGGTAGTACCCAAAGAAGTTTTCCGCGACTCCATTGTACAGCTGGTAGATTTAGATCGCAGCTGGGTTCCTGATGATCATTACAAAGCGCTTTATTTGCGTCCATTCGTTATTGCGACCGAAGAGTTTCTTGGCGTTAAGCCATCCAGAAGCTATCGCTTCTACGTTATAACCGGACCGGTAGGCAGCTACTATAGTGAAGGCATCAAGCCAATCCGCCTCACTACCATGCCCGATTATGTTCGTGCTGTTAAAGGTGGTGTAGGCGATGCAAAGGTGCCGGGAAACTACGCAGCCAGCCTTAAACCTACCCAAATAGCAATCGATGAAGGTTATTCCCAGGTGCTTTGGCTCGACGCCATGGAGCGTAAGTATGTGGAAGAAGTTGGTGCCATGAACATGTTCTTCATGCTGAACGGAAAACTAATAACCTCTGCCCTAACCGGAACCATCTTACCCGGTGTTACCAGAAAGACCGTAATCGAGTTAGCCAAAAAATGGGGAATGGATGTAGAAGAACGTCTTATTTCTATTGATGAGCTTATCGAAGGCAGTAAAAACGGAACTCTTACCGAAGCCTTTGGGTCTGGTACTGCTGCCGTTATTTCTCCTGTTGGCTACATTCATCATAAGGGCCAGGCCATCGAGCTGAATCAGGAAAAGATGGGACCAGTAGCCGAAAAACTGTACAATACCATTACCGGTATCCACCACGGAAATGTGGAAGATCCGGCTGGCTGGTGCACCGTTATCTGACAGCTGATAAATGTTTAAAATCCGGGCCCGGCAAACCATGTTTACCGGGCCTTTTTTTGTGCTTTAGTTTCTAATTGAAGGCATTTTTTATATTTTAGCAAGTGCAGACCCGGATAGCCGGTACTCCAGAATAAAGCCATCATCAACCACTAAATTAACTTATGAAAGCCTACACCGACTTAGTTAAACGTGTACTCGAAAACGGAGTGCATAAACCCAACCGGACCGGAACCGACGCCATTAGCAGCTTTGCAGAGTCGTACAAAGTTGATCTATCTGAGGGCTTTCCACTGCTTACTACTAAAAAGATGATGTTCCGATCCGTAATTCTCGAATTGCTTTGGTACCTCAGGGGCGAGAACCATATTCGCTGGCTAAGAGATGAAAACGACTGCCATATCTGGGATGCCTGGGCCGACGAAGATGGCCATGTAGGTCCTATCTATCCGGTGCTTTGGAGACGCTTCCCTTTTACATCATACGAAGAAATTGAATTCGAAGGCGTAGGTGCAGCTTTCAAAAACGATACGCGCACGCTTAAAGAGTTCGATCAGATCCGTACCGTTATAGATGAGATTAAAACTAACCCGAACAGCCGTCGCCTTGTTGTAAGCGCATGGCATCCCGGGCTTCTCGATCAGATGGCGCTTCCGCCCTGTCATCTGATGTTCATATTTAACGTAACAAACGGTAAGCTGAACTGCCACCTCACGCAGCGCTCCGGCGATGTAGCCCTTGGTATTCCGTTTAACCTGGCCTGCTATGCAGCCCTTACCATGATTATTGCAAAACAAACAAATCTCGAGCCGGGAATCTTTGCTCACACCATTGTGGACGCTCACATTTATGAAAACCACATAGACGGTATGAAAGAGCAAATAACCCGTGAGCATTTGCCATTACCTACACTTGATATCGCAGCTAAAGATATTGACGATCTAACTCTGGATGACTTTTCTCTTAATAATTACAAACATCATCCGCATATAAAATTCGAGGTAGCCGTTTAAAAACTCTGAATCTATCTATTTCAGAAGTATTATTATACGCCACCATTCTGTCTGTATTCATCAGGTTTTGAATGGTGGCTTTTTTATATTTAATATATAATCAGCCGTATATAGCTTCGGCTTTTGCACTCACCACCACTAATCCCCTGCCCTATGCCCGATCCAACTACACGATACAGCATAATTGTTGCGCACGATCCGAACCTGGTAATCGGAAAGGATGGTAAACTACCCTGGCATTTTCCTGAAGATCTCAAGCACTTTAAGCGCACAACTATGGGACAGCCGCTCCTTATGGGGCGCAAAACCTATGAAAGCATTGGTTCTGAGCCACTGCCCGGCCGGCCGTGTTTTGTACTCTCCAAGTCTGCTACCTACGAAAACGCCAAAACCTTTCGTAACACCGAGCAGGCCAGAGCATGGTTTGATAAGTCTGAATACGACCGGATTTTTGTAGTAGGCGGCGGAAACCTGTACCGACAAATGCTCGATGATGCCGTCGAGCTTATCGTTACTGAGGTTAAGGAAACCCATGAAGGCGACGTCTTCTTTCCTGAATACCGCAAAAGAATTGGGCTGGACTGGGAGCTGGTCGAGCACACCGATCATCCGGATTTCAGCATTAAAACATACCACCGGATCGACCACAGCTTCGACGAGTAAAACGCATTAAAAAAGGCGCATTACCTAAGGTAATGCGCCTTAATTTTTTTAAGACGGACGAAAACAGAAATCTTGATTTTTATTTAAGCTCGTGAAGTTTAATTCGGTTAACTGCACGCTTAAGAGCCATTTCTGTTTTCAAAAGTTCTTCCTGAGAAGATTTAAGCTCTTTCTCTTTCTGCTTTTTGATACTTTCCTGGGCCTTTGCCATGGCAATTTTCGCCCGCTCCAGGTCAATCTTCATAACATTTTCGGCTGATTCTGCAAGAACGGTAACACGATTGTCGTGAACTTCAACAAATCCTCCGTTCACTGCAAACATGTGCTCAGCTCCGTCTTTCTGGCGAATAATCACCTTTCCGATTTCCAGCATCGTCATCAGACTGGCGTGGTTAAACTTTACTTCAAATGCACCCTCGGTACCTGGCAGATTTATGCCTGTTGCAAGTCCTTCAAAGACCGGTCCGAAAGGTGTTACAATACTAGTGCGTATCATGTAAACGGATAGTTAAAAAATCATGTGTTTCTATTCCGGATTGCATTTTGAGAAGTAAAGGGTGATGGCATTTGGATCCCATCACCCTTTTCCCAAATTTATGTTTCATGTTCCGGGAGCCGGAAATCAGGCTTCGGCCAGGAGTTTTTCACCCTTGGCAATAGCTTCCTCAATAGTACCAACAAGGTAGAATGCACTTTCAGGAAGGTGATCAAGCTCACCGGCCAGAATCATCTTGAAGGCCTTTATGGTGTCTTCAATCTTTACATACTTACCTTCGAGTCCGGTAAACTGCTGGGCTACGAAGAACGGCTGGCTTAGGAAACGCTGTACACGACGGGCGCGGCCTACAACCTGCTTATCTTCATCGGAAAGCTCGTCCATACCAAGGATGGCGATAATATCCTGAAGATCTTTGTAGCGCTGCAGGAGTACCTTCACGTTTTCAGCACACTCGTAGTGTTCCTTGCCGATTACAAGCGGGTCGAGAATACGGGAGGTGGAGTCAAGAGGATCCACAGCCGGATAAATACCCAAAGATGCAATCTGGCGCGAAAGTACGGTAGTGGCATCAAGGTGAGAGAATGTCGTTGCCGGAGCAGGGTCAGTCAAGTCATCGGCAGGTACATAAATGGCCTGAACCGAAGTAATCGAACCTGCTTTTGTAGAAGTAATACGCTCCTGCAGGGCACCCATCTCGGAGGCCAGCGTTGGCTGGTAACCTACGGCAGACGGCATACGACCAAGAAGCGCCGATACTTCAGAACCGGCCTGTGTAAAGCGGAAAATGTTATCTACGAATAACAGAATGTCGCGGGAAACTTCATCGCGGAAGTACTCGGCAACGGTAAGGCCGGAAAGGGCTACACGTGCACGCGCTCCCGGAGGCTCGTTCATCTGACCAAACACCAGAGTCGCCTGAGATTCTTTCAAAGCGTCGTGGTCTACTTTGGTAAGATCCCACTCGCCTTTTTCCATTCCTTTTTTGAACTCTTCACCGTAGTTAATAACTCCGGATTCGATAAACTCACGAAGAAGGTCATTACCCTCACGAGTACGCTCACCAACACCGGCAAATACGGAAAGACCACCGTGCTGCTTGGCGATGTTGTTAATCAATTCCTGAATAAGTACCGTTTTACCTACACCGGCACCACCGAAAAGACCAATCTTACCACCCTTGGCATACGGACAAAGAAGGTCAACAACCTTGATACCTGTTTCCAGCATATCAGTTGAACTGGCCAGGTCTGTAAAGTCGGGGGCAGGTTTGTGGATTGGTGAGCGGCGGTCGCCTTTTGGCTCCTTAATACCGTCGATGGCTTCACCTACAATATTGAAGAGGCGGCCACGAATGTCTTCACCAATCGGCATTGAGATAGGAGCACCAGTGTTTATTACTTCCATCTGGCGAACCAAACCGTCGGTAGAGTCCATCGCGATGGTACGAACTCTGTTTTCACCCAGGTGCTGAGCTACTTCAAGAATTAGCTTACGCCCGTCTTCCATATTAATTTGGAGGGCATTTAAAATTTCGGGTAGCTGGCCATCGGGGAAGTCGCAGTCGACAACCGGTCCGATTACCTGAGCGACGGATCCATTATTCATGAGAAAATGCGTTTGAAATAATTACAGTTTAAATGATTATATACCGGTTTTGAGCGCCGATAAACACTAAAAATTTTCAAGTTGCGAAAGATACTTTAATTGAGGGGTAATCGCAACATTCAAAACCCTCAATTGACGCTTTCATTCTTAAATGAATTGTGCTAAAAATCCGTTATATTATTCGACTGTTAACTGCCAACCCTGTAATCTGATACACGATTTTGGAAAACGTAAGCAACGCCCGAATTTCGAGCATCCGCCTTCTCGAAAAGTTTGACAACGAAAATTATCTTGATCTGGAAATGATCAACAAGCTGGATCGCCAGGAGCGACAGCAGGCTAATGAATATGTACAGGGAATTTTGCGCCGCAGATCGTATCTCGACTTTTTAATTTCCCAGTTCAGCTCAGTAGAAATTGAGCGCATGGATTTATTTTTCAAAAACATCCTGCGTCTCGGCATCTACGACCTTCTTTTTATGGACTCCACGCCCGATTACGCGGCAATTAACGAGTCCGTAGAAATTGCCAAAACAAAAATCAGCAGCAAGTCCGGTGATCTGGCCAACGCCATTCTTCGCAAGGTTCAGCGTGAAATCGACAACCTTCCGAAGCCGAACATGGAAAACAGAACCGAGCTTATTGCCACCACCTTCTCTCATCCTGAATGGATGGTAGAGCGCTGGGTGAAGCGTTTCGGTGAAAGGGAAGCCTTCCAGCTGATGCAGGCCAATAACCAGCGTCCTTCTTACTTTCTGAGAGCCAACTGCCTTAAAACCAGTCCCGATACCTTTAAACTCCGTATGGATAAAGCCGGCGTTGAGTACGAAGAAAGCGAATGGCTTCCGGGCTACTACCGCGTGAACACACTGGCTGAAGTCCGCGCCAAAGGTTGGTTCGAAAAAGGCCTTTGCTACGTGCAGGATATCGCGGCCGGTTTCGCGCCATCTATTCTGGACCCTGTAGCCGGTGAGTCCGTAATCGACGTTTGTGCCGCACCGGGAACAAAAACCCTGCTGCTGGCCGAGCTGATGGAAAATGAAGGAAGCATTCTCGCGGTTGATATCAACCCGGACCGCATCCACAAAATTGCAGAAAACTCCGAGCGCGGCGGTGCCAACATCGTTAAGATTCAGCGTGCAGACGCTACTGAAGAGCGCTTTAAGCTGGCTGATGCCGTGCTGCTCGACGCTCCGTGCACCGGAACAGGCGTACTGAGCAAACGTGCCGACCTTCGCTGGAAGCGCACGCCGGAAGAGCTGGAGAAATCCGTGGCGCTTCAGGCCGAGCTGCTCGACGCCGCTGCAAATATGGTAAATAAAAACGGCCGCCTGGTGTATTCCACCTGCTCTATCGAGCCTGAGGAAAATATGATGCAGATCGAAAACTTCCTGAAGGAATACGACAACTTCGAACTCGAAGAACTGGACGATTACCTGCCGGAAGAAGTGCTGAGCGAAGACAAAAAATCTTACCAGACGTTACCGCACAAGCACAACTGCGACGGACACTTCGGAGTACTGCTGAAGCGCAAATTCTGATTTCAACACCCGCTTTATCAAGGCACTAAGGCACAACGTCTGACTCCGGTCGTGATCTTGTGCGTTAGTGTCTTTCTTTTTTTAACCTGTTTTCATATTCAACGGAAGTCAGCAGAAAGAACAAACTGACTGCCCATTTCAACCAAAGACGCCATGAGCATCAACGACATCCCAAAAGTGTATTCCCCCCAAGAAGCCGAAGCCAAATGGTACCAATGGTGGGAAAATCAGGGCTTTTTCCATTCCGAGCCCGACGAGCGCGAACCCTACGCCATCGTGATTCCGCCGCCGAACGTAACCGGCGTGCTGCACATGGGCCACATGCTCAACAACACTATTCAGGATGTTGTTATCCGTCGTGCGCGCATGATGGGCAAGAACGCCTGCTGG
>PWID01000191.1 GCA_003555145.1 Balneolia bacterium
ACTTTGGTTTGGACGACTTCGAAGGCGCGAATCAGCTTTTTGCGGGTTTCGTGCGGGAAGATGACGTCGTCTATGTAGCCACGGGCTGCAGCGCGGTATGGGTTGGCGAAGGTTTCTTCGTATTCGGCCTCCATGCGTTTCTGCGTGGCTTCCGGATCGGCTGCGTTTTTGATATCACGACGGAAAATGATTTCGACCGCGCCTTTGGTTCCCATTACGGCAATTTCGGCTGATGGCCATGCCACGTTATAGTCGGCCCGAATATGCTTGGAGTTCATCACATCATACGCACCACCATAGGCCTTGCGGGTGATGACGGTCATTTTTGGCACGGTGGCTTCACAGAAAGCATAAAGCAGCTTGGCCCCGTGCTTGATGATGCCGCCCCATTCCTGATCTGTACCCGGAAGGAATCCCGGAACGTCTTCAAATACAACGAGCGGAATATTGAACGCATCACAAAAACGAACAAAACGCGCGGCTTTAACCGATGCGTCGTTATCGAGACAGCCGGCCAGCGAAAGCGGCTGATTCGCCACCACGCCCACGCTGCGACCGTCGATGCGGGAAAAGCCCACCACGATGTTATCGGCATAGTTCTCGTGAACCTCGTAAAATGAATCTGCATCCACCACGCCCTTAATCACATCCTTGATGTCATAAGGCTTGTTGGCGTTATCGGGAACGAGGGTATCCAGCTTTTCGGCAAAGGCGGGATCGGGATCTTTCGCGGCCTGCCTTGGCGCTTTCTCCTCGCAGTTCTGCGGCAGGTAGCTCATGAGCGTGCGAATGCGGTTGAGGCAGTCGGCGTCGTTGTCGGTCGAGAAGTGCGCCACGCCCGATTTGGTGCTGTGGGCCGATGCGCCACCCAGATCTTCGGAGCTCACTTCTTCATGCGTTACGGTCTTCACCACGTTGGGGCCGGTAACAAACATGAAGCTGGTGTCCTGCACCATAAAAATAAAGTCGGTAATCGCAGGAGAGTACACGGCTCCGCCTGCACAAGGCCCCATAATGGCCGAGATTTGAGGCACAACGCCCGATGCCATGCTGTTGCGCCAGAATACCTCAGCGTAACCGCCCAGCGACGCCACGCCCTCCTGAATGCGTGCACCGCCCGAGTCATTAAGCCCGATTACCGGCACGCCGTTCTTGAGCGCCAGGTCCATAATCTTACAGATTTTCTCTGCATGGGTTTCAGAAAGTGATCCCCCGAATACGGTGAAATCCTGCGAGAACACGTATACCGGGCGGCCATGAATTTTTCCGTAGCCGGTAACCACGCCGTCGCCGGGGTAGCTCTGTTTGTCGAGACCAAAATCGCGGCAGCGGTGTCTTACCAGCGCTCCGATTTCTTCAAAACTGCCCTTGTCGAGCAGCAGGTCGACCCGTTCGAATGCGGTGAGCTTTCCAGCCGCGTGCTGCTTCTCGATGCGTTCCTTTCCGCCCCCGAGCCTGGATTCCTGTCGCAGTGATTTTAGCTTTTCAAACTTCTTATTCTCTTCCATAAGTGTTCTAAATCAGTTGAATCAATTTTTATGAATGCTGATGTAAGGTAAAGGTTAGGGTGTTGAGTGGCGAGTGTCTCTGAATTAGCTTGACCTTCGACCTTCGACCTTTGACCTTTGACCTTCGACCTTTGACCTAACGCCGCATGTTGTCGGTAAAAAATTTGTGCAGACGGTCGGTGAAATCCACCGTTACGTCTTTGTACATGTCAATGCTGTTTTTTCTGAAAATATCGTTGGTGAGATATTTTCCGGCATCCCGCCAGCTGCGAAACTCCGAAAGCACCGTGAGCGCCCGAATATAGGCAGCTTCGTCGTTTTTGAAAATTTCTTTGATGTACAGCTTCCGCTCGTTCTTCAGATAGTTTATCAGCTTCTGAGCCATGTTATCGTCTGATTCCGGGTTTTCTATGGTCTCCCGGCGGTGGGTTACCTCTTTTTCCTCGGCCGGAACAACGGGTATTCCGGGTTCGTCTTCCTCGTCACTGACCGACAGGCGCTGCCATAGCGGTATGAAAGGCTCGTTTTCTTCTTCGGTATCATCATCAGACGCGCTTCCGGCCTCTTTGCCGGCGTCGTCTTCCTCGAGGCTTCGAAGTCCTGCCCCGGACGGATAAGGCTTGTAGTCAGACTCTTCGGTAAATTCTTTTTCGGTCTCGTAACCCTGAACCTCGCGCTTGTAATCGTCGGGGCTAAGAGGATCATCTTCGTCATTTATACCATCTCTATTCTCAATTTGGCCGGATTCTTCATCCTCCTCATTATCATCTTCCGAGGCCTGCTGGAAGCGGGAGTAGAGCGGCGAAAAGGAAACATCGTCTGCGTTTTCCTCGTCTTCGGAATCTTCTTCGCTAACAGGTCTTGCTATGAACCCTTCATCCTCCTCTTCATCATTATCTATACCTTCACCTTTTGACTTTTGCTTACTGGCCCAGTGGGATTGAAGCGAGATATAGCCCTCTTCCACTGAATCCTCTTCTTCATCTTCGGTATGCAACTCTTCCGGAGTTTCGGGGGTATCCTCTTCAGAATCATTTTCTTCTTCAATCTCTTCGGCGGGAGCGTCTATGATGGTTGTTCTGCGCATGTCTTTCAACTCATCATCAGCGTCGCCATCCTCATCTTCGTCTTCATTATCGGCCATGAGGGTAGAGTAAAGCGGCTTTTCCTCAACATCAGCCTCAACCTCAGCCTTTTCCTCAGCCTCAACCTCAACCTCATCATCCTGTTCTTCCAGCGGAGCGTGTTTCTCTACTGTAGATTTGCCGAAGCTCGCGGCGGTCAGGAATTCGGTGTCGCTATCATCATTAAAGTCGGGGCGTGACAGAACTTCAATAAACTGATGGTCGTCAACCGGATCTTTAAGGTCTTCAAAGCGTGCGGCTTCGCGCAGCATGTTCTTATCGCGGAAAAAGCGCCCCAGCACTTCCGGCTCCAGCTCTTCGTTGCACAGGTTAAACAGCGGTTTCAGAAGCTGTGCCCAGTTGAGAGGGGAATATCGCTCGCTAAGCTTATCATCTATCTGCGCGATGGCCTTGGCGTAGCGTTCTTTTGAAATTTTGTCGAGTTTTTTGGCCTTCATGTAGCGCGGCAGGAAGCTGGCAAAATGCGGATAAACAACCACCCAGCGCATGCGTTCATCAATTTCTTCCTGATGCAAGTCTTCGGTAGATACAAAAAGATAGTCGGGCAGGTTCTTCCGCGGTTCAACCAGAATATCAACCAAATCGGCTACAGAAGACTCGATTACACCTTTGGCAAAACTGTTAGGCAGGCGAAGCTGATTGTGGATGGCGTCGAGAAACTGCTGCCAGGCCCCGGTTACCTCTTCGGCATTCATAATCGCCCAGTCGGTGCTTGGCGGCACAATGGAATCTGCGAGGTTTGTTTCGAGCTCCAGACGAATGCGTTCGACCACAAATGCCGGAAAGCCGGCTTCAAGCATATCAGATGGGGTGTAGAAAGGCTGCTCCGGATTGAGTTTTCGTAATAGTCGTTCGGTAGTGTTCTTTACAATCTGATCCATGGGCGGGAGTGTGGATTACGTTAAGTACAAAAGGTTTTTTGGCGGTTCCGGACTGGTGATGTTCTTCGTTGTTTGGTACATTAGCACCATGCAAAACATAATAGTGAATAAGATATCAAAAAGGTACGGACATTCCGTGATTTTCAGGGAGGTGCACGCCAGCATTGGCGCAGGTGTTTACGGCATTTCCGGCCCTAACGGCAGCGGGAAATCCACTTTGATGAAATGTCTGTCCGGCCTTATTCGCCCAGACAGGGGAAGTCTCGAATGGAAGGTACAGGATAGCGTTCTGGAAACCAAAGACCTGTACGGCTTTATGGGCTTCTCCGCCCCTTACGTGCGACTTTATAACGATTTGAGCTGTACAGAGAACCTTCGCCTTATAGCCGAACTTTCCGGCAGCGGGGGAGATGATGAAACTTTAGGACGACTGTTCGACGAAATCGGCCTCCCGGACAAAGCAGACGCCTGGTACGGAAGATTATCTTCGGGCCAGCAGCAGCGCATGCGTCTTGCGGCCGCCTTAATTAAAGACCCGGCCTTCCTGCTGCTCGACGAGCCAGGAACCAATCTCGACACGGCAGGCTTTGAGCTGATAGGACGAATCATAACCAAAGGCAGAGCCGAAGGCAAAACCGTAGTGGTAGCCTCCAACGAAGCACGCGAGCTGGATCTGTGCGATCAGATTATAGACATCAATACATTTAAAAGTACCTGAACTGGAAAGACAAAGGTCTAAGGTCTAAGGTCTAAGGTCAATGGTCTCTCAAATTCGAACTTCATAAATCGATTGCCTTAATTTCTGATACACTATTGACTTTGAACCTCTTGAAATACAGATCAAAACTAATTGTTTATTGTTAATTACTTATTG
>PWID01000210.1 GCA_003555145.1 Balneolia bacterium
CATTCCTTTTATAAGCTTGGCCGCGTGCATCAGGAGCGAAGTAATCCCGAAATGGCCGATTCATTATTATCTACATCAGTTTCAATCTACAGCAACACTCCGAACGGCATGGTAAACGAAGATGCACTGATGGCAAGAAGTCTGTATGCAAACATGCAGTGGTTCAGCTTCGGCAGGTTTAATCTTGCCGACTCTTTGCTTAGCGACAACCTCAGAATCCGTTATGCTCATTTTCCCGAAAATCAGGCAAACCTTGGTGTTGGGCACGTAGACCTTGCATCTATGAACCACAGCCGTGGCCATTTCAACAACGCTTCAGAAAACTATCTTAAGGCAATCGAGCTCTACGAAGAATCTTTGGGAGATCATCCTTCGCTGGGAATTACTATGAGTAATTACTCCATTTTACTCCGGGAATACTACAATCTGGACGCTGCCGAGGAATACCAGAATCGAGCTCTTGAAATTTTTTACGACAAGGTGGGCAGCGAAAGTATCGATGTAGCCCTTTCCTACGCTAATCTGGGCGAAACGGCCCTGCTTCGCGGCAATTACGAGAAAGCAGACTCTCTATTGGAAAAAGGCATTACTCTTCTCAAAGACATCTATGGAGAAGTGCACCCGTATGTTGCCCGTGCCAATATAGTTAGAGCACGACTGAAGCATGAAACAGGCTATTCCGATGAGGCCCGGGAATTGCTGCTTGCTACGATTAGCCACTATCAGGAGTTCTTCCCAAAAGAAAACCCGCGCCACTCCGATCCTTTACTGGCTACGGGTGTACTCTATCTCGAGCTGGAGCTACCAGAACAAGCTCTCGGTTTTCTGGAGCAGGCTTACGAAATAAGACGGAAAGCATATTCCTCTGAAAACTGGCGAACAGGTATTGCTATGAACCGGTATGGAGAGGTCTTAATGCGCACCGGCAGTGAAACAAGAGGAGAAGCGCTGATGCGCGAAAGCGTACGCGTGTTATCTGAGCAGTTCGGTGAAAATCATCATTATACAAATGAAGCCAGGCAAAGGCTGAATCATATCGCCGCTTTATGAGATAAACTTCCTTAATCTGGAGCTTATTTTACCAACTGCATTTTGCGTACCTGTACAAGATCACTGAAGCGAAGGCGATACAGGTAAACACCTGTAGACAACCCATACCTGCCGGCATTAAACGAAATAGAATGTTGCCCCTGGGAAAGCGGCTCGTTTACCAACTCAGCCACGCGTTGCCCCTTCACGTTAAAAACGTCCAAAATCACATTCACAGGCTGATCCGAAGCCGGCAGATTGAACCTGATTTGAGTACTTGAGTTAAAAGGATTCGGATAGTTTTGAGACAGCATGAACTCAGAAGGCTGATCAAGCTCATCTATGCCTCTGAACAAACTTTCCGGGGCAGTACTCTGCGTAAACATATCGATCAGGTTTCTGTCTGGATCCAAAGCCCTCGCTACACGTACGCCCGGAGCAATCGTTATATGCCAGAAATGGTTATCTGCAGATGCTTTTTCTAAGTACCAGCGCTGGTCAGCTTCCTCAGGATTGCGCGTACCAACTCCCCAGGAACCATCACCAATGTAAACTATACCGTTTTCATTTTCTGCTCCGTCCAGGATTGGCTTGGTACGTTTAAAGGTATGATCATGGTGCTCGAATGCGAGCCGGATGCCGTTCTGCTCGAACAGTGGCACCCAGTTATTCCTTATATCTCTGCTGTTTGGATTTGTGAAAGATCGGAAAGATGGCCACGCGGCCACATGGTACGACGGAAAAATATGCTCGGTTCCGATACGTTCGTTCAGCCGGTCTGCCAGCCACTTCGTTTGCTCGCCGGCCACGCTGTTGGTATGGTTCGAATCGAGCAGTAGCAGACTCATATAGTCACCGAAATCAAGCGTGTAGTAAGCTTTTTTATCCGGTTTATCAAAAAAGGTGAAGTATAGCGGTGCTTTTTCAGGATCAGTGCCATATCCTCCCTGCACCTCGTGGTTACCAATTACGGGTACAAAAGGTATAATATGCCCATCAGGCGTAACGGCATTGCTGAACCAAATATCGAATAGAACAAACCATCGGCCAACATGTGCGGGATTGCCATCAGCATAGGCCCAGTCACCGCCAATTACAGCAAAGTAAGCGTCCGATTCAGCGGCAGCTACGGTTGTTGGAGTCATGATCTGAGAGTTTCCAAATAAATCACCCCCGCTTAAAAAGCTAACGGGTATTTCATGGGTTTGCGGAAGCGTCCTGAATGTTTGAATTTGACTGGATCCCTCAAAACGAAACTCATAAACTGATCCCGGCCGCAAATTCCTGAGCTGAAGTTCTCGTAACATTTTTCCCGAATCAGGAATACTAACTTCACGACTCAGTGCCGGGCTGCTCCAGCTTGATGTGCCCTTTCTTCTGAGTTCAAGCTTTTGAGATTCTTTGTTTCCTTCTATCCAGCTTAAATGAATGGTTGTAAGAGGGTCATCCAGGAAATACGCATAAACAACGTTATAATCAGCAGAAAAGCCAGACTGAGCCTGAACTCCGAACAGAGTACCCGACAGAAGCAGCGATATAGTAAGAACTACTTTTATACAGAACCGGTGCATGGGCGTGGATTTTACTAAAGTCATGTTCATACAGATTTTTGTTCAACATTACGTACGCCTGACCCTGAAGCCTTCAAACATACAAACCAAAGCAGGTTTACCCGGGTGGTGCCAAGTAGTCGTTCCATAATAATAAATTTCTTCTAATCACGGAATCAGTTAAAATTTGGTGATGAAATGTTATAAAAACTTAAGTATAATGTGAATCCTTCAGTCTGTTAAGGACTTAGACTACAAAATACAGCGCCAAACAATACCCTCCATTGAGCGGAAACAACTAACTATTTACATGAAATTTCATTTACTCATAGTTGATGACGATCAGATTATACTCATGCTTCACAAGCGAATTGTTATTAGAGAGGGACTTGGAAACAACCCACAGTCTTTTCTCAATGGCAAAGAAGCTCTTGAGTATATTCGCCGGAATAACAGTAGTGACGACACTCACCTTGTGCTGCTAGATATTAATATGCCCGTTATGAACGGCTGGGAATTTTTGGAGGCGCTTAGTTCCGAGTCTTCGGAAGCGAATGTTCATGTAGCTATAGTAACTTCTTCTACAGACAAAGCTGATTTGGAAAAATCGACCCGTTATGATCAGGTATTTGATTTTCTGTTAAAGCCATTAGCCCCAAATGCCATTACGGGCCTTAAACAAAACCCCCTACTCAGCGAGGTCTTTACCAGCTGAACAGAGCATTCGATTGTTTAATAATTCTTCCGGGTTTCAGAACGAATAATACAAAACCAGACCGCTAGTAATTGCCGTGTCCGGAATTCACCCAATGGAACAGTATCCGGAGTACCGGTTGCCGCAATATCCTCGGGATTTTGCTCTGTCCATGATGAGGTTGCCACAATAAGCGGGGCGTCAACGCCTGGCGCATCTGTAATCATATATCCTGCACCGGCAATAAATCCGAACGAGTTAGTATCGGGCGTTTCTGGCGTAATAACCCCTTCCTATACCGGACTAAAGTCGATTTAGGAATACAGTCTTAGCTGCGGACGATCTGCAGCATCCCACTCACCTCCAATCCTGCAAATCCAGCTGTAGCTAAAATCTCTGGGTTTGTCGGTATCTCTGATTGCCAGCGTGTTTTCAGAAAACTAAAAGGCGCACGAACGCGACTGTTTGTATTTGCCCGGTAGTTGCCTTCCAGCCCTTGAAGGAATTCCGGAACCGACCAGAAGGAAGAATTGAGACAGCTAGGGTTACCGCCAGTTATAAAGCCATTTCTGTCGACTACTGCTAATCCGGCTGGGTTCATCGAGATAGTCGCCAGATTAATGGGCAATCCAACTCCGGTATACTGCATTCCTATTTTGCGTTGCCCCAGTAGATTAAACTGATACCGCTTGCTTTCGCCTCCGACAGCCCAAGTATCAGCCGTGTTTTGCATATAGGAACTGTCTTAATAAATTTGCCCAAATAATATGAGAATGAAGCAAGTTAGTTTTTTGAAAAAAAATAAAATATATCAGGTATTCCTTGCTAACTAATTCACGTATAAATTTCCTCACATTTAACTTGTTTTTATTTTCGTAATATTCCGAAAATACTCCTCCTTGCAGTGTAGAGAATACTCCCGATGCAATGATCGGTTTTATAACATACTGTTTGTCATATATCTATGAAATGTCTCCCGGAATACGAGATTTAAATAAGAAAACTAATATCGATTTATTTGAAACAGAAGCCCTTTTGAATACGCATGCATGTAAGAACATCCACTTACATGAATCAAAAATGCTATTATGTATCGACAAAAAGTACTATTTAAATCGAGAATATTTCATTTACTGCTGTTCACTTTTTTTCTAACCTTCAGCTCTGGCTATGCCCAGTCTATCGAAGGTGAGAAAGGGGCAGATTTACATTCATTACAACCTCCTGAATTATTAAATAGTGAGGGACAGATAATAATAACACCAGAAGAACTATTTTCAACACAATACACCGATTCTGTTGAGACATTTAGTTTGAATATTTCCAACAACGGAAGTAGTACAGTTAGTTACGAAATATTCAATACGCAGTTACGAACGGTGCTTCATTCCGGATTTAACATAGATCAATCTTCCATTGAAGGAAGCGTTTCATCCGGCTCTTCTGCTGATGTTTTGTCTGAGTCAGGGGGAAATCCTCCCCGAACAAGTCTGGCCTCTATGCCGCTCAATTCTTTCGATTGTAATGATGCAGAGGGGCTTATCATACAGGACAATGGCGAAATCGACAACGGGTACGGCGGAAATCCCACAATTGTGGATGAAGTAATTATCGTAGAGAGCTTTTCTATCGATGAACCTTCATCTTTTGGCACTGTATGTATAAGCATAATTTCCCTGGGTGCAGAAAGCCTGGATTTTGAACTTGTGATTTACTCAGTTGATGAATCAGGTGAACCGGGAGAAGAACTATTTTCTACTTGGGCAACTGCCGAAGACCTGCCGGACGGTATCCCGGATGAACCCGCCTGGTATACTATAGATTTATCAGGTGCAGCACTTCTGGCCGAGCCGGGAACCTATCTTATCGGTGCGCGTTATCAGCCACAGGACCCAAACATATTCATTGCAGCCGATGAATCGAGCGATGAACAGGGAAATGGATGGTTTTACACGGATGATTCGGATGAATGGGTTCCCATAGAAGAGCAGTTCTCCAATTATAAGAATATGCTCATCCGCCCGCAGCTTACCGAGCCTTTAGCCTGTATGTCGCCCGAAGAAGTTTCGTGGATATCCGTGGCAGACGATACCGGAGATGTGGCGCCAGGAGAAACAGAGCAGGCTGCAGTAACCCTCGACTCGTCCGGATTGAGTGAAGGTACCTACGAAGCACTACTTTGCGTTCTGAGCAACGATCCCCAGGCGGGGCTTACCGAAATTCCGGTAACTATGGAAGTTCTGCCTGCCCCTCCGGCTGTCGAAGTCAATCCTGAAGAACTTAATCCTGTAGCGGAAGAAGGAAGTGAGATAACTGAGAACATCATCATTTCAAATACAGGGGACGGAGAACTGGACTGGACGGCTGGAAGCACGAGTGAAACCAGATTAGGAACAACCACACCTGGTTTTCAGGAATTTAACACAACCGGCATGCAGCATCCCTTAAACAGCTTCGACTGTGAAGAGGCCGACGGTCTTATCATTCTGGATTCTGGCACTATCGACAATGGGTATTCCGGCAACCCTTCAACGATCGATGAAATCACAATGACAGAAAGCTTTTCACCTCAGGATGGTGGTGTTTTAGGCACCGTTTGCCTGAGTTTTATGTCACAGGGCCCCGAAAGCCTCGATTTCGAACTGGTTGTTTATCTGGATAACTCGAATGACGATGGACCCGGCCAGCAAATAGCAAGCATACCGGCAACAGCCGAAGACCTGCCTGAAGCGGAAACAAATATCGAAGCTGAATACTGGGTTACCGTAGACCTGTCGAATCTTAATATCATCGTACAGGATGGAGAACGTATATACATAGGCGCAAAATGGTCTCCTCCATCTCCGAATGTATTTCTTGCAGCAGACGAAAGCAGCTCTGTTACTGGTGAAGGCTTCGTGAACCTGGACGACGGCTGGGTACCGATTCAGAATCATTTTTCGCAATATAAAGCCTTGATGATCAGACCCCAGTTTATGGATCTTACCGGTTGCTTCGACCCTGAGGGAACCGACTGGATCAGCCTTTCGGCAGGCAGTGGTATTACGGCTCCGGGACAGGAAACAGAAATCACTGCAACTTTCAGCGCAGAAAACCTATCCCCCGGCATATATGAAGCACAGGTTTGTTTTCTCACCAACGATCCGGAAAAACCTGTAATTGGTATCCCCGTGTCGTTTACGGTAGAAGAAGCTGCAGACCTGGCTGAAGTTTGGCCCGGAGATACTAATAACGACGGCATCGTAAGCCTGAGCGACGTGCTTACAATGGGTGCTTTCTGGGGTGAAGAAGGTCCTGCCCGCGACAACGACGGATCCGGCTGGGAGCCGCAGGAAGCCACCTTATGGGAGGATGAGCCAGCGGCTACCTGGGCTGATGCCAATGGAGATGGCGTTATAGACGAAGATGACCTAAGCGTAATTATGCAGCACATGGGCAACACGCAGCCGGACTATGAACCAACAGATGCTGAGCCGATAAGCGAAACGAACCTCCCGGCTGCTGAACCCGGCTCAATAGTAACAGCTATCTTAACTCAGGTGCCTGAAGACATACTCGGAGCGGCCTTCTACCTCACAATTGATGGGGGGAACAATCCTGAATGGACGATACGCTCCTACGAAGCCGGCGACTGGGCACAAGAATGGATCTCTGATGATATGATGCTGAGCCTCGATTTTTCCGATACCAGTGATTTTGGCATTGTCTGGGCACATAAAGGTGAAGCTGCTCCATCTCAGGCTCAGGATCTGGTGACAATAGAAATAGAAGCAGGTGAAGGCTGGAACGGAGATCTCCGCCTGCTGGTAAATCAGGTACACATACTTGATGAAAATCTTGTTCAGGAATCGCTGGGCGGCGTGATCGTAGATATTACGGTTGATGGTCCAGTCAACACTCCGGCAGATACAGAACTGCCCGTGGTTACAAAACTCAAACAGAATTACCCGAATCCGTTTAATCCGACCACTAACGTTCAGTTCGATCTGGCCTCCGAAGCTGAGGTTTTGCTTGAGGTGTATAATGTGCTTGGACAGCACGTGTCGACTCTCGTCCCGGGAGAAATGATGCAGGCAGGGTCGCATTCGATTACTTTTGATGGCTCCAGGCTGAACAGCGGGGTATATTTCATCCGCATGCAGGCTGGCATGGAACAGTTTACAAAAAGCATGACATTAGTAAAGTAGACAGGTCCCGGTCATCAGATTTATAATTAAAGCCTGGCTTCGATTACGGAGTCAGGCTTTTTTGATATTAAATCGAGGCATAGTTAACAATCATCTGCAGTTTAGGGTACCCCTGAGCTGAACCTTTTTCAGCTCAAATGACTTAACAGTCTAAACATCAATAAATTAGACCGGATGGGCGAACCAGAGAAAACCAAACGTATAAGAACCTCAGAACTGGACGCATACGAGCCTGATGAAATTGCGGAACGTGTACTTAATATCGGCGTAAAAAAGACAAGATATCCTGCCTACAAAACGCTGGTATTAGGTCTTATGGGTGGATGTTTCATTTCTTTTGGTGCCCTTTATGAACTTTATATCCTGGCTCACCCTCAAATTAGCAGCAGCGTATCCATTGTCGTTTCCCCCTTATTCTATGCTGTTGGGTATATAATGGCATTCATTGCCGGAGCTGAAATATTTACCACCAATAACCTATCGGCTATGGCCTGGGCTTCCGGAAAAGTTACCATATGGGATATAAGCCGTAACTGGCTTCTTGTGCTGCTTGCAAACCTGGCAGGTGCAGGGTTTATAGCTCTGCTTTATTTTTATTCCGGTCTTGTTTACATGTTCGATTTTGCCGTAGTGGATATGGCAAAAACAATAACGGCTCAAAAAATGAATTTTAATATACTGCAAACAACCGTCATCGGTATATTTGGCAACATGCTTATTTGCACCGGGCTTTGGCTTGCTATGGCTGGAAGGAGCGTTACTGATAAGTTTATCGCTCTTCTGGTTCCGGTAGCCGCTGTACCTGCCCTCAATTTTCAACATTCGACAGGCAACATGTTTCAGTTTTTCATCGCACTCATAACTGAAACGGAAACGGTTGATCTGGAGCTGCCCTCTCAGGTCACTTTCTGGGCAGTAACAACTAACTTATTCTTTGTATCAATTGGAAACATTATCGGAGGAGGCGTATTCATCGCCATTATATACTACTTCGTATTTATAAGAGAAACCCGGTTCGATTAGATTTTAAAAGCAAATACTATGAGTTCATAAGCCAGCGCACAGCGGCTTCCCTGGTTGAAAATACTTCAATACTAAATCCAATTTCATCATAAAGTTTACTGGCATACAGCATGCTCAAGGCTGTAGAAAACGGATTATCAGCTACGACCGCCTGGCGCTTTCCCTTTAAAATATGGCGGATTGAATATAAAAATTCATCTATTACCTCGGTTTGTTCTAATGAAAACGCAAACTCTCCGCCACTGTAATCAGTAAGGATATCAAAACCGTTTACTGTAAAGTCCTTTTCGTTCAACATCTCCCTCCAGGCATCACCTACATCATCCCTCTGTATCAGGCCCGTGTGCCTGTATTCGAAAAACCTGTTTATTTCATTTTTATGTATTTCGAAACTCATAGGTTTTTTTAAGTCGTCACTTAATTGGAAAGTTTATTTAATGGCCAAATTAAAGTGACATTCCACCTAATGCAAACGCCCGGGCAAGTTTTTATCAGCAGACTTAAGTCAACGTTACAACGCAGCTCACACGCCGTCCGTTACCGGCTGTTCGAGTAAAATATCTTGCCCAAAGCAAGCTGAAATTACACTGTGCCATCCAGACAAGTATGGCTGGAAGCGCTTTTCTAAAAAGCTAGCAGACCTCTCTTCATATCGCCTTCACAATACATTAAAAGCCAGTTTTTAGTGTAAATTGAAAGGTATTCTCCATATTTTAATATTGACATTAGATTTATAATATGATCACCTTTTCACGATTAGAAATATGAGCAACAAAGACTCTCAAACCTCATTTACCAGCCTGCCTTTTTTAGCAGATGACAACAAGCCAACACAGCACCGTGGCTTTACAACAGGAATCTGGAACAACGAAATTGATGTACGAAATTTCATCCAGCTGAACTACACTCCATATACCGGTAATCACAGCTTTGTGTCCGGCCCTACTGATACTACCATGCTATTGTGGCATCAGGTGCTCAAGCTAATGACCGACGAGCAGAAAAAAGGCGTGCTTGATGCCGATACCGCAATCGTATCATCTATTACTTCACATGGTGCAGGCTACATCGACCGCGATCTTGAGCGCATTGTAGGCCTGCAGACCGAGAAACCGCTAAAGAGATCACTCATGCCTTTCGGCGGACTGCGCCTGGCACAAGGAGCTCTTGAAAGCAACGGATATACGCTCTCAGAAGATACCCTTAACGCTTTCAAAAATATTCGTAAAACCCACAACGATGGAGTTTTCGACGGATATACACCAGAAATTAAGAAAGCCCGCTCGGCAGGTATTATTACCGGGCTTCCGGATGCCTACGCGCGTGGAAGAATAATCGGAGATTACCGCCGCGTTGCTCTTTACGGCGTTGACCGCCTTATTGAAGACAAGCTTGAACAGCAGAAATCACTTGAGACACCATCTATCACCGAAGAGATTACCAGACTTCGGGAAGAAATCAGCGAGCAAATCAAATCACTGAAAGAGCTCAAGGAAATGGCTTCTGCTTACGATTTTGATATATCAGGGCCTGCTACCACAGCAAATGAGGCCATCCAATGGCTGTACTTCGGTTATCTTGCGGCAATTAAGGAGCAGAACGGAGCGGCAATGTCGCTCGGCCGCGTTTCGACTTTCCTCGATATTTATTTCGAACGCGATCTTGCTGAAGGCACTATTACCGAAGCCGAAGCTCAGGAAATGATCGATCATTTTGTAATGAAACTCCGTATGGTGCGCTTCATGCGTCCGCCGGAATACAACGAACTATTTTCCGGCGACCCGACCTGGGTTACCGAAGTAATTGGCGGCATGGGGACCGACGGGCGCACGCTCGTTAGCAAAACATCTTTCCGCTTGCTGCAGACGCTCCACAATCTTGGCCCGGCGCCTGAACCAAACCTCACCATTCTGTGGTCACAAAATCTGCCGGAAGGCTTCAAAAACTTCTGCGCAAAAACATCTATCGAAACCTCGTCGCTTCAGTACGAAAACGACGACCTGATGCGCGATTACTGGGGTGACGACTACGCCATCGCATGCTGCGTTTCCGCAATGAGAGTTGGTAAACAAATGCAGTTCTTTGGCGCACGTGCAAACCTTGCAAAAACCCTGCTATATGCTATCAACGGCGGGCGGGACGAGATATCCGGCGAGCAGGTTGCACCGGCAATGAGCCCGATTACGGGTGATGTCCTCACGTATGAAGACATCCTGCCCCGCTTCGAGCTGATGACCGACTGGCTGGCTTCGGTGTATATGAATGCGCTGAACATCATCCATTACATGCACGACAAATATTACTACGAGCGACTCGAAATGGCGCTGCACGACAGAGATGTACTGCGCACCATGGCCTGCGGTATAGCCGGTCTTTCGGTTGTGGCCGATTCCCTGAGCGCTGCAAAATATGCAAAGGTAAGCATCATCCGCGATGAAAACGGCCTGGCTACCGACTTCCGCACTGAAGGTGAATTCCCTGCTTTCGGTAACGACGACGACCGGGTAGATAACATCGCCCGGGATTTGGTGAAGCAATTCATGAATAAGCTTAAAAAGCAGCCAACCTACCGGAATGCCGTTCCGACTCAATCGGTGCTTACCATTACATCGAACGTGGTGTACGGCAAGATGACGGGCAACACGCCCGACGGACGCAAGCTTGGTGAGCCGTTTGCACCGGGTGCCAATCCAATGCACGGCCGCGACCAGAAAGGAGCTGTAGCAAGCATGATGTCGGTTGCCAAGCTGCCTTACGAATATGCACAAGACGGCATTTCTTACACCTTCTCGATCGTGCCTAAAGCGCTTGGTAAGAGTGAAGACGAGCGTACCTCCAATCTGTCGAAACTGATGGATGGTTACTTTGGTGAAGGCGGCCATCACGTAAACGTGAACGTATTCGAGCGGGAAACGCTGGTCGATGCGATGAATCATCCTGAGAAGTATCCACAGCTTACCGTTCGCGTATCGGGGTATGCGGTTAACTTCAACAAGCTAACCCGAGAGCAGCAGCTGGATGTTATCAACCGTACATTCCACCAGGCAGGGTAACCCCATGCAAGACGTTACCGGATATATCCACTCAATTGAAACCGCTGGTACGCTCGATGGACCGGGCGTACGGCGGGTTCTTTTTTTGCAGGGGTGTCCGCTTCGCTGTCTGTATTGCCATAATCCCGATTCGAGGGAATTCAGGTGCGGAAGGCAGACAAGCTCATTCGAACAACTTCGCGACATTGCCAGAAACCGTAATTTCCTTCTGAAATCCGGTGGTGGCATAACATTATCCGGGGGGGAGCCCCTGAGCCAGCCTGAGTTCGTTAAATCGATTTTAAAGGGCTGTAAACAAATGGGCCTCCATACGGCTCTCGACACATCCGGTTATACCGGCTGGCGCGCAGACGATGAGCTTTTGTCGTACACCGATTTGGTACTTCTCGATATCAAACACATAGAGCCGGATTCCTACAAAAAACTTACGGGGGTAGAACTGCAGCCAACCCTGGACTTTGCCCGAAGGCTTGCAGTAAAAGGTATACCGATATGGCTTCGTTACGTGCTGGTACCCGGCTACACCGACAACGCAGAACAAATTAAAAAACTTGCCACCCTTGCTGCCGAACTTGGCAACGTGCAGCGCGTTGATATTCTTCCGTTTCACAATATGGGAGGCTACAAATGGGAAGAACTGGGACTCGACTACAAGCTTAAAGACACGCCCGAACCTGATAAAATCTCCATCGATATGGCGCAGAACACTTTCAGAGAAGCGGGACTTACCGTATACTGAGAAACAATTCGTGCCAACCAACCAAAAATTGTTAATCTAACTGGTGAGCCGAACTCCGGACAGGAGCCCATCACCCTAACATACCGACTGTGTTTTCATTTCTCGATCGTAAACATTCTGTAGCCAAACCCGGGCATAACCGCTGGCTTATTCCACCTTCTGCTCTCGCTATTCATCTGGCTATTGGTCAGGTTTATGCATTCAGCGTATTTAACCTGCCGCTTAGCCGTATTCAGGGCGTTTCTGCCTCGGCTCCGGGCGACTGGCAGCTGCCCACTATTGGCTGGATCTTTTCCATTGCTATCGTATTTCTTGGCCTGTCGGCGGCGCTTTTCGGCAAATGGCTGGAGCGCGAAGGTCCGAGAAAAGCCATGTTCGTTTCGGCGCTTTGTTTTAGCGGCGGATTTTTTGTTTCAGCCATAGGCGTGTACCTGCACAACATCTGGATTGTTTATCTGGGCTATGGCGTCCTCGGCGGAATCGGGCTTGGAATTGGATACATATCCCCCGTTTCCACGCTTATTAAGTGGTTCCCTGATCGACCCGGTATGGCTACAGGAATGGCCATTATGGGATTTGGCGGCGGCGCAATGATTGGCTCTCCCCTGGCCGTAGCGCTGCTTAACCGATTCGGATCGCCCGAAACGGCCGGAGTATGGGAAACCATGCTTGTAATGGGAAGTATTTATTTTGTACTTATGATGATTGGCGTCTTCCTTGTCCGCGTTCCTCCTAAGGATTGGAAGCCCGAAGGATATGTAGCAAGCGCATCCACAGGCAGGATGATGACCAGCAACCACGTGGATGCCGACACCGCCATCAAAACCAAGCAGTTCTGGCTGCTGTGGGTAATGCTGCTCGTGAACGTAACCGCCGGAATAGGCGTGCTTGGGCAGGCATCACCTATGATACAGGAGATGTTCCCTAGAACCATTACAGTAGAATCTGCTGCTGCTTTTGTGGCCTTGTTAAGCTTCTTCAATCTTATTGGCCGTTTTCTGTGGTCTTCCTTTTCCGACAAAATCGGGCGGCAGGTGGTCTACGGCATTTATTTCGGACTCGGACTGTTGCTTTATGCGCTTATTCCGACCCTCGGAGCATTGGACTCAGCCGTTATGTTTATTGCAGCTTTTGCCGTAATTCTTACCATGTATGGCGGTGGTTTTGCCACCATACCGGCTTACCTCCGCGACCTGTTCGGCACTTTTGAAGTGGGCGCCATACACGGCCGCCTGCTCACAGCATGGTCTACGGCCGGCGTTCTCGGACCGGTGCTCATCAACTATATCCGACAGGCCCAAATCGATGCAGGCATCCCGCCCGAGCAGGCGTATTCGGTAACTATGTACATTATGGCGGGCCTGCTTCTCATCGGCTTCATTTGCAACCTGATGATCAAAGAGGTCGATAAAAAGCATCACATGAAGTTCTGATGCTCAGCGCTGCTGCCCGATTCTGAAAGACTCACGAATAATCTGAAAACCGGCCTCATTCATTTCACGATCTGGCACGCTGCCTGCTTCAAGAATAAGAACCGAATAGCCATCCTGTTTGATGGCATGTACAGCTCCAATATAATCGGCGCCAAAATAAACCTGCGTAAACTCTGCCGATTCCGACTTGTATATACCATATTCGGCCGGCCCGGTCATAGTGAAGTTTTCATCAGTAAAGCTGAATACATCCCCTCTGTCTAAACTATCCCGCTGTTCCAGAATCCACACTTCGGGCTCGATATCTTCTTCCGCAAGAGTTATGGTGATGAAGCCGCTCGAAAACATGCCCTGCTTCCGAAGCAGAACCGACTTATGTTTGTCATCTTCCTGCGTAATATCCTGCATGAGCCAGCCATGAGGCTTTGTGAATGAGATAAAATCTTTCTCCACAGATTGTTCAGGGTCTTTGCGACAGCCGCTCACAAGCAAGCTGACACAGGCAATGGAAAGAATAAAATGATGAATCTTCAAAATGAAAGCTTTAAGATTAAAATAATGCTTAAGAAAAGTGATGGCTTCACGGGCCGCAGCCGGCTATTTCTCTTATTGCCTTGGTGTCTTCAGCTGTAAGCCTTAACTCCGGAGCAATGAGTTGCCCACCGACTTTTTCATACATAACCGAACGGGTATTTTCCACGTGCCCGAGCCCCAGGGCATGGCCAATCTCGTGCGCCAGTACCAAACCGAGCTCTCGCTCATCCACAAAGTGATAAATGGAGATGGTTCCCTGCCGTCCCCGACGCTCAAAGTTGCCTCCGGCAAAATACCTTCCGGGACCGATTTCCTCATTAAAACGATCTGCAAGGTCGTTGCTGAAAGAGATTTCGCGATTTAGCTCATCCAGCATTCGCTGGTTGGTGGCCACCATCTGCTGCAGTCTTTCCCGCATCTGCTCCTCCTGATTCCTGAGGCGGCTTATTACTTCCCGTTCAGATTCCACCCGGCTGACTTCCCCGGGATTGAGACCACCAGCGCGGTTTCTCTCGTCAATAAAGGCGTTAAGTGCAGAAACTCTGGAAGATATTCGGTTTATCAGCTCTTCATGCTCACTTACACGGCTGCGCAGCCTTTGCTCAGCAACGCGCAGATCCTCACGCATGCGGTCTATGCGCATCCTGCGGGAGTCCAGGTTTTCCTCGAGCTGTATGGCCCGGTTTGTTAGAGCCTGCCGGTAGTCGTACACAAACTGAATGGTAATCGGTGCATCGGCAGAGTTTCGAACGTGCAGACTGTCAATAGCTTCAGACCAGAGGCTCAGTGCTTTTTCGACGTTAAGCTGTACCTGTGCCTCATTCAGGCCAAAGCCGTCGTCTACGTTGGTAATGGTGTATTCGAACTCAAGCTCACAGGGCGTGCCAGACGGACCGGAACAATTGCTCATAAAGAGCATCACCAGAAATAATGAAACTATTTTGGCTACAAGAAAGGAGTGAAAACGAAAACGCATTATTCTGAAGTAATTAAAAACAAATATTCAACGGCTTCAAAATAACAGAATTCGCCAATAATCGCCCGTCAGATTATGCTTTTAAGTATGATGGGAGCCCGGATAGTAATTCGGGCCTAAAGGCGGGCAAGGGAGAAGCGGAGCGACAGCCGGTGTGTAAAGCCGAGATCGGAAGAGGTTCCTGCAAAGCTGCTGAATCCATAGTCGAAATCGAAGGCACCCAGTCTGAGGCCGGCACCAAGCGTGGGCGAAGTATAAATGCGGTTGTCGCGGTCGGTTGCAAAATCAGTGAGGCCGAAGCGAAGGAAAATGGTGTCTATATAGCCGGCCTCAATACCCACGTGTGGCTCGATACTCATCGATCCGACGTTCATATAGTAAGTGCGGCGGTTTTCGAAACGAAGGTCGGTATCAATAGCGGTGATGAGACTGAAATCGCCAAAATCGAACATCCGGGCTGCGCCGATTTTTACGGTTGGCAGGATGATTTCATTCTGACCTACCGGAATTTCATCACCAAATTCGGTTTCCAGAGCGCTGAGCTCGTTGGCATCAACCGTCCAGAATTTCATCATGGTGGTGATGTCCATCAGATTTACTCCAAACTGATAATCACCGCTTCTGTAGAGAGCGCCTACGTCGATGCTGTAGCCCCAGGCGTTGGCAAACGGACCGATGCGGCTATTGAGAACTTTCGCGGTTGCGCCCCAGCTGAGGCTTTCGCTCACCGGACTTGCATACGAAAGCAAAAAGGCCAGATCTGCTGCGCTAAACTCTGTAATGTAATCATTCACATTTTCGCGCGGACGCTCGCGCTCTCGATCCCAGGCGTTCAGCGTGTTTTTGATATTATCCACACCCTGACGAAAAAAGCTGAGGGCTAATACACCATCCGATCCGGGAACCGGCAGAGCCACAGCGCCGTAATCATAGCCAACGATTCCGCCAAAGCGCTCGGAGTGCATGTAGGCTACTTCCAGATCCTGTACGCTCAGAAGTCCGGCTGGGTTCCAGTATGCAGCAGTTACATCGTTAGAAAAAGCTACATGCGCACTACCCATGCCCAAAGCACGTGCGCCGCTGCCAACAGACATGAAATCATTTCCATAGGATACACGAATAAAATCCTGTGCCTGAGCCTCAGAGAAGGCAAAAAGTGCAGCTATTACAATAAGAAGTGACGAGCGGATCAAAGTAGGCCGGGGAATTAAGCGGTTGAAGTTTTGCCTTCCAAATATACGGTTTGCCCTGCTTAGAGCAAAAGCGCAGACTCAGATTATACCATGGTCCCGGAGGTTTGTTCCAATTCGGTCAGCCACTTCAGAGGATCTGTTCCGTCGGGTTTCCAGTTAACCGGCGGGCTCTGAGCATGATGCAGCGATTCAACGGGTATTTCCCCAAGTCCGGGCGTTTCTTCTACGGTGTACAAGCTCTGTATTTTCGCATTTTGCTTCTTTATAAAACTGATGCACTCTTTTCCCTCTGATTGAGTGATCGTTATCAGTCCTTCCGTACGAGGATCAGGTTCACCAATAACAATAAGCTTATCACCAAGCCTCAAATATGGTTGATCGACTGCTGAATAGAACGAACGCTTGTAATGCAGCACCGGGCTCAAGGCTTTGGGGGAAATGCAGTTTTGTATGTAGGGTGATGCGCCAGCCTCACGTGCGATGGCGTCCAGCAGATGGCGCGCATCACCATCCGTGAAGATCGTGATAAGCGAGCGGCAGCCTTTCCCTTCGTATGCGAAGATGGCTTCGAGTAAAGCTCTGATAATCGTATCTGTTTCTGCCTCTTTACCTATCCATGCAACCGAGCTGTGGGCCGTTCGGATCAGCTCCTTAGCAGCTGCAGCCATTATGTTGTGCTCAGAAAGAACAGCTCTGACTTCCGGCACGCTTTCTTCGGAACCGCTGAACATCACCGCACCGGCACCGAGGTTGAAAAAGTCTTCAAGATTTGTGCTGTAACGCATTTTTGGAAAACTGCCATCCTTTTCCAAATGATCAAGCAGCGATTTCATCAGATAAGAATCTTTGCGCGAGATTTTACCGGCATATTCATGGCCCGACAGTAATACAGCCAGCACATCCTGAAGCCCGACTAATGGCAAATTACCGGCATGAAGGCATAATACTATGCTTTTATTTGATAGACCAGATTTTTCATGAACGCTTTCCTTCACCCATTTCTGTAACAATTCAGCGTTGACTGAAGTGCGGGTATGGCCTAGTGCCCGCATTACGTCTTCACGAAAAAACAGGCCCTCATTGACAGTTTTATCAATAGCCATTTGAAGCGCCCCTGATTCATCATTCAGCCAGGACTGCACTGCTTTTCCCAGACGTTCTGCCAATTGCTCTGATTTCATCATTCTCAATCCTGATCGATTAAAAAGTTACAGCCTCTGAGGTTTTCAGGAACATAACGCCCCAATACTTTGAACCGGCCATCAGGCTTCATAATCCCCTTGTCGCCGGTAAGAATAAAGCTGCACGAATAAAAATTCGCTAAATCTATGATGCCAATCAGGCCTTCATCACCCTGTGGTACTTCTTCCATGGGATTGTGTGGATTCCGAATGGATATTTTCATCCAGTGGGGGCAACGAAACCATCCGGAGCCGTCAGAGTAGGCTTGTGAAAGTAATTCTGTCATGCCGTACTCCGAGTGCACCTGCGATTCCTGAAGTCCAAAAGCCCGGGCCAGTTTAGTATGAAGCTCCTCACGCGACATCTCCCGGCGGTGCGTTTTCATGCCACCAGTCTCCATTATGAGCGTATTTTCTGGAAGTGTGAACGGATATCGCTCTGCCAGATCTATAAGCCCGAAGGCCGCTCCGAAAAGTAAAATTCGTTTTCCGCTGGCTTTAATGGCATCAAGCGCAATTGGCGAAACCGGCTCACCGAGCTCAAGAAAACGGCTAAGGCCTGTGTTGTCGTTCTCAACAAGCTTTTGAATCATCCAGATCAGGGAGGAGTTAGGGTTATCGATGTAACCTGGTGTATATGCAAGTATTACGAACTCATCGAGAGGATAAAACTGCCGGATCCCATCAAAAATGGATTTCCTGTATAACTCAGGATCGTAAACGTAGTGTGTGG
>PWID01000238.1 GCA_003555145.1 Balneolia bacterium
GCGACTGACCCACGCTTCCCGGATTAATCACAAAGCGATACCCGGGCTTCAGGCCGAATACTCCAAATTCATTCGCCACTATACCGGCCCTGTGGGTGTGGCCAACAAATACAAACTGCTTCTCGGTTTGGCGCAGTACAGCCTGGCATTTAATTGAACTGTCCAGATAGGTCCAGATTTCGGGTTCAACCGGTGATGCATGAACAGCAATCCAGGAATCTGACTCCAGCATCATAGGGCGGGATTTGAGCCATGATTTATTCTCTTCAGACAGTAGCTCAACCGACTTGCGTAACAGCGATTGGTTGGGTTCACGGAAGAAACTGAAAGGCGGTTTTCCGGTCAGTACAGCATCATGATTGCCCATCACCGTATCGTAACCACGCTCCCTCACTATCTCAACCACTTCGTCGGGGTTAGGGCCGTATCCGATTAAATCGCCCAGACAGATAACATAATCCGGATTAAGCCTGTCGATTTCCCACATCACTGCATTGGTGGCCTCAAGGTTGCCATGCAGGTCGGATATCAGAGCGATGCGCATATAAAAATAGAATAGATGTTTTTAAGTGTTCGGGGAAAGTGAAAATACGGATTATTTAAGAGGAAACATTATGGTCGCTTCCCTGTATACTCTTCGATAATCAACAGCTTGGTTTACAGAAGGAATAGGATATTTAGCCGAAAAGCCCTTTAAAAATCATTATATTAATAAGTTCGCATAAACAAAGGCTGTCTGACTTTAAAATGCGGGCTTTTAGTTTAGAATCGGGTTTCTGTTACACAATTATGTACAGAAATCAAGCGGCTTAGATCCCTTGTATATCAATAATCATTTTTAAATCAGAGCATGCATTGCTAATTTAAAAAATTAGGCAATTTTTGAACTCTTCAGCGTTTCATGAGCAATACTCCCCATAACTCCAATTACTCTGCTAACGGGCATCATCATTCCAGTAATGGTGAACATGGTAAGCCCGCAACAGGCTTACAACCTAATGATCAGGAAGATGATGACATCATAGACCTGAGTAAGCTGTTTCGCATTGGCTGGCACTATAAATGGATTCTTGTTTTCTGCATTCTGGCCGGTACGATTGGTTCGTACGTAGCCAGCCAGTATATGACGCCCATATACCGCAGTGAAGGCAAGTTGATGATCCAGGAAATGCGTAATCGCTATACCTACGGCGGCAGCGATATCAGTTCACTCATGTCTACAGCATTCGGGGTGGGTATGGGGAGTACTCTTTCGAATGAATTGGCTGTGCTTCAGTCGCGCCGTTTTATGGATATGGTGGCCGAGAATTACATCAGCAAGGCAAGCACAGACCTGAATCGTTTTCCTTTGATGGACGGCGGGCTGGACGAAAATGAAAACCAGCAGTTTGCAACCCAAACCCAGATAGCAAACAGAATTCGCGTTAGGGTGAATTTCAGCCGTGTAGATCAACAGACCGATGTGGTTAATGTCGTATTTGAGTCTTCATCGAGCGAAGAGTCTGCGCTGGTCGTAAACACCATCATCGATACATACAATGAGTTTTCCACTGTAGAAAACCGCCGCATGTCGCGGGAAGGTCTGCAGTTTTTGCAGGGTGAGCGCGATCAGGTTCTGGCCGACCTGAATGAAAGCGAAGAGCTGTTGCGGGATTTTATGAATCGCGAAGGGCTTGTTGCTCTTGAAGAGCAGTCTAAGCTGCTGATCAACATTCTTACCAGTCTTGAAACAGAGCTACGTACCGCAGAAGTTGAGAAATCGGCCGTAGAGGCTGGTCTGGCCAACTACCGTGCCGAGCTGGAAACTATCCGTCCAGGGCTTGGGGAACAAATTATCCAAAGCTATGCGCCAAGAATAAGCCGTCTTCAGTTTGAAATTTCTGAGCTCTTCACCGAGCGTGAGCTGCTATTATCTCGCAACCCCTTCCTTAGAGAAACCCCCGAGGCAGAACCTCGTCTGGCGGAAATCAACCGCCGGATTAATGATTTGGAAGAGCGTGTTCGCGAAACTGTAAACACCCTTATGGAGCAGGACGAGCGCTATCTGGGTATGATTGGATCATTCGACGGAAATCTTATTCAAAGCCTGAGTGATATGCGAAAAACGGTACTCGAGCTTGAGGTAAAAGAACAGCAGCTCAACGCTCAGGTAGACGTACTCGGTATAAAAATCGAAAGCCTTGAAGGTGATTTCTCAAGACTTCCGGATAACATGGTAGCATACGGCCGTCTGCGCAGAAATGTGGAACTGAATACGGAACTATACGTGCTGCTCGAGCGCCAGGCCGCAGAGGTTGCTATCTGGGAGCAGACACAATCCGGTTTCGGCCGTCTGCTCGATTACGGCGTTGTCCCCGAGCGGCCGGTAAAACCACGTGTACCACTTATTATGATATTCGGCTTTCTTCTTGGTGGAATTGTAGGCGTGGGGTACGTAACAGCACGTGAACTTTCCAGAACTTCCATTACGAGCGTGGATGAGCTGCGCAGTAAAGGGCTTCAGATTCTGGCCGTTGTGCCCGATCTGAAAGAGGTTATCAAAAAGAATTTTCAGGGTAAACCAACCCAGCAGGTGCAGGGCCGGAATATCAGCACGGACCTCATCACCTTTCTGGATCCGATTTCTCCGGCAAGTGAGTCGTATCGCCGTCTGTTTAATAACATCTTATACTCCGAGCCCGATAAAGACTACCGGACGATAATTGTAACCAGTGCTGGCCAGGGTGAAGGAAAAACGACTACGCTCACTAACATGGCCATCACAATGGCCGAAACCGGCAAAAAGGTAATTATACTCGACTGTGATTTCCGTCGTCCGAAAATTCATAAAACGTTTGGAGTTTCTCAGGACCGAGGCGTTTCGGACTGGCTTTTCAGCGAAAATACCCTGGATGAGGTGGTAAAAGAAACCGTTGTACCCGGTCTTGAAATCATTACCGCAGGCAAAAAAGTGCTCAATCCGGCTAACCTTGTGCAAAGTAAACGCATCAAAGAGCTGATTGAAGATCTTCGGGACACCTACGAATATGTCCTTATCGATACGCCTCCTTATGGAATTATAACAGATGCAGCCCCGCTCATGCGCCATTCAGACGGTGTAGTTGTAGTAAGCCGTTTTGGTGCCACCCGCCACAGTGATGTGGATCATACCATTGAGAACCTGAATAATATCCGGGTGAATATTCTCGGTGCAGTCCTTACGGCTTATGATCCTTCAAAATCAACGGGCTCATACTATTACAGCGAGTACTATAAATACTCCTATAAGAACTACGACAGGTATATAGAAGAGGATAAGTAGCATTGGAATACCGTCTGAACACGAATTCAAAACACGACTTTAAGCACATGAAACAATCCGTTAGACGCTGCCTCACAAAAACTTTTAATGCGGTAATAGTCATTTTCGCTGTAGGGTTTATGCTTATACCACAGCTTGCAGACGCACAGTCTGCTGCGCAAAGAGATCTGCCGGTAAGCCAGATGTTTCGTATGGCTGAAGGAATGGTGAGAATCGCAGAACCCGGACAAATGGCAGACACGCTTAATATTTGGGGTGATGTAGCCCTGCCCGGAAAATACATCATACCAAAAGGAACCATGCTTACCGATATCGTTTCGTACGCCCGCGGCCCGCTTCGTTTCCAGCAGACGCAGGAAACCCAGGTCGACTGGAGCCGGGTTCGCCTCGACATCACCGTGAACCGCCTGTCTGATTCCGGCACTGAAGAAGCCATACAATTTCAGTACAGATACAATGAACCCCTGCCGGAGGGCATGCGGTCGTTCGCTCTGCACAACGATGATTTAATTAGCATACAGGCACGGAGACGGCCCATATTTATAGACTACATACGGGTAATAGGACCCACATTATCTGTAATCGTAAGCAGTATACTTATTTACGACCGATTGGCAAATTAGCAAACCGCCTGATCATCGTGAGGACCAGTTAAAGCTATAATTAAAGATTTTTTCCAGAACTGAAAATGACATCAGCCGCTATAAAGCCTAAAAATTTTGCAATAACGGGAGTCGCCGGATACATCGCGCCCCGGCATCTGCAGGCCATTGCCGATACCGCCAATAAGCTGGTATCGGCAATGGATCCCTTCGACTCCGTAGGTATTCTGGATCGTTACTTTCCGGAGACCTCCTTTTTTACTGAGTTTGAACGCTACGACCGCCATCTGGAAAAGCTAAAAAGGATGGGAGAAGAAAGCAGGGTCCATTATGTAAGTATCTGCTCACCGAATTATCTTCATGATGCACACATTCGTCAGGCGCTTCGAATTGGGGCTAATGCAATCTGTGAAAAACCGCTCGTATTGAATCCCTGGAACATCGATGCTCTTGAAGAAATGGAGCAGGATTCTGAAGGCCGCGTATA
>PWID01000220.1 GCA_003555145.1 Balneolia bacterium
GCTATACGAGCACGGAAGCTTTTATGGAGTATTTCCAAAAGTACACGGCTACCAATCTGGAGCCATTATTTGAAATGTATCTCTATGATACCGATCTGCCCGTGATAGACTTAATTCTTGACGGAACCGGCGTGTACTCGCTTCGCATCACCAATATGGATGTCGAGCTCCCTATGGAAGTAATGACCTCCGAAGGTATCCAAAGGGTGATGGTTTCCGGGGCGGCGCAGCTGATTGAATCCGAAACCGAACCCGTAGTTGATCCTAACCGCTGGTACCTCATGGACGCCATGTTCGAGCCTGAAATGGATTACGACGGGGAGTGAGGACGCGGAGTTACGCGGATTTTTCGCAGATTAACGCAAAAGTAGAATAAAAGGGAGATTTGGGTGAGAACGCATTGGCAGCGAGCTCAAGCGGTTATCAAATGGTTCTGAGTTTTGTTTGACATTTTGGGTTTATTAGCCTATTTATAATGAGGTTATCATTATTTATCAAAGCGCCCCGGCTATGCACCGATTTGTTACTTTTTTTCTTGTTCTGATTTCCTCACTTTTTGCTTACCTGCCAGCCTCTGCGCAGCTTGCGCCACAGCAGGTGGAGTGTGTATCCGGTTTTGGGCCCGGAAGCAGCGAGTACGGAGTTTTTGATCAGGTTTTTCACATACGGGCCACCCCGGCCGATGAATGGACCGCTTTGTCGCTTCCGGATAACCCTCCGGAGCAGCTCGTGCCTCGTGGGGCCAGCAATGGCTATCTGGTGTACTTAAATATGGTCCGTGACTGGGATGAGGAGAAAATGTAAGCGACCTTCTACTATTCAACTAATAACGGTGAGAGCTGGAATACCTACGAGTATGAAAACAACGACGTATATGCGAATGCAACTACGTTTGGCATTGCCGGTCCTTACCTGGGACTTCGGTTTTCAGCTGACACTTTTTTCCCATGGCAGATTAGCAGATGGCTGAACCTGGAGACTGGTCAAATCTCTGCTAACGGAGAATTCTGGGGGAGTAAGTTTATTAAAAACCCAACTTCTAACGGCTACATGCTATTTGTTGAATATGAAGAAGAAATAACCCAAACCGGTGAAATGCCGCAGTCGCCTTTATTCAGCGCATCCAGTATTTATGAGTTCAACAGCAATATGGAGGTGCAGGATTTTTACGCTGTTTTTAATCCAATGGATTACTGGAATGAAGAAATTGGCGGTTATCAGGAAATGTTAACGCACCGGATTCTTCATCTTGAAGATCGCTCTCTCGCCGCAACAGACATCGGTCTTTTCATTCGGGAAGAGGGCAGCACCGAATGGGTTCTTCAGGAGAATGAGCTGTTCACACATATGAGAGACGTGTTCTTTTATGATGGCAAACTTTACGCCTTAGTATGGGATGGTTTTTTAGAAATGGCTAGTGAGGTTTTACTCATCCAAAGCACAGACAGAGGAGAAAGCTGGGCAATTGACACAACGTTCGACAACAGCTCATCTGCTGGCGACTTTGTGCTCCACAACGGAGACCTTCGTTTCAGAGTAGGCGATAGCTGTTACGTGATGAGCGGGGGCACCAGTACACCACCGGAGTATGATGAAGTCCCGTCTGCCATCACCCTTGATCCGGCCTATCCGAATCCGTTTAATCCAAGCACTACTATTTCGTTTGCACTGCCTGAAGCGCTTAGCGTGAGTCTGGAGGTGTACAACATTACCGGTCAGCGGGTAGCGGTTCTTGCACAGGGCCTGATGCAGGAAGGCCGCCACGATCTGCGCTTTGATGCAACCGACCTGTCGAGCGGCATCTATATGATTCGTCTGCAGGCCGGAGGCGAAAGTCAGCTTAGGAAGGTTACGTTGATAAAGTAGCAGTTTGGGACGCTGAGTTGCGCGGATTGCGACGGGGATTTACGCTGATGTGAAAAGAATGGGAGGTGGGAAAAGGTGAAGAACCGCCGAATCGGGAAAATGAGTATTTTGCAACTCATGGATACTAGTTCAACATTCGCAATTTTATTTTAAACTGTTATTTTAGTTAGAGATGAATTAAATGTGATATCATCATAGTTATTATAATAATTCATTTTCACTCGAACGAAAAAACGTATCACTGGCGCCTTATGAAACATCTATACAGCTTAGCCCTATCGGCAATTATCATCACTATTCTCTTTATTCCCGCTTTACAGGCTCAGGATACAGAGCCAAACCTCATACTGACCGAGCCATTTCCGGGTGTTAGTATATCCAATATTCTCGGGCTTGAAGCTCCTGATGATACCCCTAATATCTATCTTCTCTCGCAGCAGGGGCGTATTTTTCGACTTGATACCTCAGCTCCGGGCGCTGAGGCAGAACTGTGGCTGGATATATCCGGGCGCCTGGTTTCAGGCGGTGAGCGCGGGCTTTTGGGGCTGGCTTTCCCTCCGGATTACGATCAGACTGGTCGCTTTTATCTGAACTACACCGCAGCTTCACCAACGCGAACGGTTATTTCCCGGTTTACGGCCGAAAACGGAGTCGCCGATCCCGATAGTGAGGAAATTCTTCTGGAGTTTAATCAGCCTTTCAACAACCACAACGGAGGCAAAATGGCATTTGGCCCGGACGGCTACCTTTATATAGCATCCGGTGATGGCGGCAGCGGCGGCGATCCTCAGGGTAATGCCCAGAACACGCAGAACCTGCTCGGCGCTATGCTGCGAATCGATGTAGATACCGAAGGGGCCACGTACATCATCCCTCCGGACAATCCGTTTGCGGACGATGATTTCAGCGCTGATGAAATCTACGCATATGGCCTTAGAAACCCGTGGCGCTTCAGCTTTGACCGGGAAGAAGGCACTTTATGGACCGGTGATGTCGGGCAGAACGCATGGGAAGCCATTCACTATATTGAAAACGGCCTGAACTACGGCTGGGCAATAGTTGAAGGTTCCAACTGCTATCCGCCGGGTTCCAGCTGTGATACAGAAGGGCTGGAGATGCCTGTTTTTGAATACGATCACAGCCAGGGTGATCGCTCCATTACAGGTGGATATGTCTACCGCGGCGCAAAAAATCCATCTTTGTTTGGCCAGTATATCTATGGTGATTATATCTCCGGCCGAATCTGGGCTCTGGAGTTTGAAGCCGATACGTTTGAGGCCATAGATAACCGTGAGCTTGTCAACGCGCCTTTTAATATTTCGTCTTTTGGTGAGGATGCTGATGGTGAGCTGTACGTACTGGCCTACAATACCGGCCGGATATTTACCATCGTAACCACGCCCGAAGCCACAAGCATCACACAGCCTCAGCCGGGCGAAAGTGTAGCCCCTGAGTTCACGCTTGCCTGGGAAAACGTGCCTGGCGCTGATGAATACAATTGGCAGATTTCTAATTCGGAATCGTTTGATGACATACTATTCTCCGATCTTACAGGCTCAACATCAGCAGAAGTTAATGTCGGTAATGTCGGCGGGGAGCTTTTTGTGAGAATCAGAACCGAAAACGAAGCGGGTGAAAGCGAATGGAGTGAGACCGTCCCTTTTGAGATTTTTCCGGTATCTGCCGAGCCCATTATCGAGTTGCCGCGCGAGATGAAGCTCTATCCTGCTTACCCGAATCCGTTCAACCCGTCGACGACTGTCTCGTTTGCTCTACCTGAATCGGCAAACGTATCGCTCGAAGTTTACAACAGCGCCGGGCAGCGTGTAGCCGTTTTGGTTGATGGCATGCGGGCTGAAGGCAGGCATGACGTAACTTTTAATGCGTCTGATCTTTCCAGCGGTATTTACATCATACACCTTACTGCGCTCGGCGAAAGAGCCGTCAATAAAATTACGCTAATAAAGTAGGTCAAAAGTCCAAGGTCTAAGGTCAAAAGTCATAATCTGCGTAAATTTGCGGTTTAATCAGTGCAAATCTGCGTCCTTCAAAACCTGAATCGCGCGATGATTTCAATATTTGGGTAGTTATTTCTTCTTGCCCGTCGTTCGGCCTGCCGGAAAACCTCACGAAACTCTTCGGGGTATTCGGTATATAATCGCTGCCGGATGGCCTGCATCTGATACCACCCGTTTATAATCAGCTCGTTACGGGCATAGAGTGGAAGGCTCATTTCAACCATCGGACCCCACTGCCGGGTGACCTGCCGGCCCGGCGCTGTTCGGGTCCGCATGATGGGATTGCCCTCTGCATCGGTATCCTCAGCCGTGATGGTGGCCCGGGGAAGGTAGTCCAGTTTTACAAAATACCGAACTCCGACAGAGGTCATAAGCTGACCACTCCGGTGGGTGAGCATCACCCTTGAATCGTAGGTCACGAGCGTATCGGTCGGGATTTCGCGGAAGCTGTCCCACAGCAGGCGCCCGATTCGAAGCTCACTGCGCGAACC
>PWID01000198.1 GCA_003555145.1 Balneolia bacterium
AGAACCTAAAATGTCCCGTAGGGACTACATATGGGTAGAAACCAGCGACCCCACCAAATAACGCGTGCCGTAGGTACGCAATGTGATGGTTGTTTCAGAGCTGGATGTAGTTATTCAAAACATGAGCTGTGCCCAGAGCATATAGTGAATGGGGTGTATTAAATTTTCTACGCAGCCCCCATTCAAAACAGATTTATTTTAGATGAAAAGGTTCTAACCAGCGCACAGATAACCTATTCCACCTCAGCACCTTCGCTGCAGCATGCTTCGCCCGAGAGATTTCTTGCCGCATCGGTGAGGCCCTCGATAAACGCCCGGCGGTGGGCGCTGAGGTCTGATCCGGTTGCCCGATCCCATTTCCCGTGCATGGCGATAATCAGGTTTTCCTCGGGATTGATGTGAATGTGCTGACCAAAAATGCCGGTTGCGGCATAGCGGCCATCATCCTGCAGCCACCAGAAGTAGCCATAGCCACCAAACGAAGGCGCCGGCTCGAGTGACTGCTGCATCCAGCCTTCGGGCAGGAGCTCATCACCCTGTGCATTTACTCCATTATTTAAAGCCATCAGACCAATCCGTCCATAATCCCTCAAACTCGCATTGATACAGCACCCGCCGTGCTCGATCTCGTTTTCGCCCATCAGGTTCCAGCTCGCGTCGTGCTCCATACCGAATCCCTGCCAGATGCGATCGTTGGCGTATTCGGTGAGGTACATTCCTGTGGCAGCTTTCAGCACGGAACCGGCCAGATTGGTTTCGGCTGTGTTGTAGTTGAACTGCGTACCGGGCTCTGCAACGCGATCAAGCTCCTTCACATAGTTTATGAGATCAACTTCGGAATGCATATACTGCATTGCCGAAACGTCGGAATCGGGATCGGCATAGTCCTCGTTCCATGCTACTCCAGACGACATCCTAAGCACCTGCTCGATGGTTACCCCATCATAGGCGCTGCCCTTCAGTTCGGGCAGGTATTCGACCACCAGATCATCCACGCTGCTGATATAGCCATCGGCAATGGCCAGGCCAAACATCATCGAAAGCACCGATTTGGTGACCGAAAACGTGATCCATGTTGTTGCGGGCTCATTTCCATAATTATATTCCTCGAGCAGAATTTTGCCGTCTTTTATTACCAGTATGCCGGCCGCGTTCATCTGATCCATATAGTAACCAAGATCACGGACGCCATCATCATACAAATAGAGCACCTCTGTAATCTTCTCCTCAGCCTCCGGCAGCGGATACGGTTCGTGTGATGCCTCAAGCTCTCGTACCGGATTGATGACGCCCGGACTCCGGTAGCCCAGCAGCTGCATTTCGGGCGTCCAGGACAGAATACCGGTCTCGCGCATTTCGGCAAAAAGCTGCGCCTCCTCTTCAGTGAAGGCATCCTGACGCACGTCCTCTTCTTGTGCGCCGGGTGAGGAGCAGCCCGAAACAAGCAGAAAAATAGACAATAGCGTAAAAATCGTACGGGGGGCGAATATAACTTTCATAAAATGCAGGCGTATTATTCTGAAAAATGCTGGTGGTTATTAAACAGCCTAAAAGTACGCAAGATTTCGGAGCCGGTAAACGATTTCGGCCTTTCACTTTTTTCAAGTGGCCCCAAAGATTCTCCGCGGGCTTTGTATATTAGGATGATGGCTTCAGAAACCGAATCATATACCGAAGTATTAGCTGAACCCGGAAAACAGCCGGATAAGCCAGAGATATCCAGAAGGCTTCTTCTGCGCATTTCACTGCTTTCCGGTCTGGCGTGGATTGTTCTGGGCACCGGCATCATCTGGCTGTGGCACGAAACGGGGATACCGGAGCGTCTCATGAGCGGGAATCCGATTTGGCAGCAGCTAAGCGCTGGCGCCATTATCGGCTCGGTTTTTGGCTACGCCGGCGCAAGCCTCATCAGCATTCCGGGATTCAAACAAGTATCAGACGATCTGCAGGTTGTACGCATCATACGCAGTGCGGGCCTTAAGCGGGGCGATGTGATTCAGATTTCTGCAATTGCCGGCACAACCGAAGAGTGGCTCTTCCGGGCTGCGCTTCAGCCGTTGCTGGGAATATGGATTACTTCGGTCCTTTTTGTGGCAGTACACGGCTACTTTAAATTTAGCAGCCGGTATCATATTTTCTTCGGTGTATTTATGCTTGCTCTCAGCTTTGTGCTCGGGCTTTTGTTCGCACAGATCGGCCTCATCTCGGCCATGGTTGCCCACCTGGTATACGATATTTGGGTGATGGAAAAAATCCGGCGCTAAAAGCATCTGAAACCGCTTTTCAAGTCTTCGCCATAACAGACCTGCAGGACACAGTACTTTTTAAGGCAAAAGTCACGTTCTCATAGAGACGACTTATCCACATTTTGACGCGCCTTATTTGCCCTGTAATGAATTATCGTAAAACAACCCGAGATGCACATCCTTTTTTTTGATTTTGTCTGTTATAAGGCTATTTTGAGCAATCTTTGAAACCATCCATGTATTCTAAAATTTTACTGCATGTCTAATACCAATCCGGCCGAATACAAAGCGTCGAATATTCAGGTTCTGGAAGGGCTCGAGGCTGTGCGGAAGCGTCCTTCGATGTATATCGGCGACACTGGCGTCCGCGGCCTTCATCACCTTATTAATGAGGTGGTAGATAACTCCATTGATGAAGCTCTTGCAGGTTATTGCGACTACGTAACAATCGACATTAACCCAGACGGCTCTCTTACTGTACAAGATAACGGGCGCGGAATTCCCGTTGATATGCACGAGAAAATGGGTATCCCCGCCGTTGAACTCGTTTTAACCAAACTCCACGCCGGTGGTAAGTTCGATAAGGACAGTTATAAAGTATCCGGCGGTTTGCACGGTGTAGGTGTAAGTTGCGTGAATGCTCTGGCCACTGATTTTGAGGCGATTATCCATCGCGACGGCAAAATTCATCAGATGGCGTTCCAGCGCGGTATTACCACCAAGCAGCTGTCTGAAATTGGTGATACCGATATTACAGGTACCATTATTAAGTTTACACCCGATCCGGATATTTTTACTCAGACGACCGAATTTAAGCTCGAAATTATCATCGAGCGTATGCGCGAACTGGCTTTCCTGAATCCGGAAATCACGATCGAGATTAACGATCATCGCGAAGAAACACCGATTAGTGAAGTCTTTCATTATGAAGGCGGCGTTATCGACTTTGTGAAGTTTCTTGACGAAAACCGTGAACCTCTTATGCAGGAGCCCATTTTTATCGGGGGCGAAGTCGACAATGTTCCCGTTGCCGTGGCTATGCAGTACAATAAGTCGTACTCCGAAAATGTACACTCCTTTGTAAACAACATTAATACCCACGAAGGCGGTACACACGTATCCGGTTTCCGCCGTGCACTTACCCGCTCGCTTAAAAGCTATGCGGATAAGAACAAGCTAATTAAAGGCAAGATCAACATCAGCGGCGATGACTTCCGCGAAGGGCTCACGGCTATTCTTAGCGTTAAGGTTGCCGAACCTCAGTTCGAGGGTCAGACCAAAACCAAGCTTGGTAACTCCGAAGTACAAAGCGCTGTTGAAGTGCTCGTTTATGAAAAAATGAACGAGTTCCTCGAGCAGAATCCAAAAATTGCCAAAAATATCCTGGAGAAGGTAATTCTCTCTGCCGAAGCCCGCGATGCTGCACGTAAGGCGCGGCAGCTGGTACAGCGCAAGAGCGCCATGACCGGCGGCGGATTGCCCGGCAAGCTTGCCGATTGCTCCATTAACGATCCGGAGCATACTGAAATTTACCTGGTAGAGGGTGACTCTGCCGGTGGTTCTGCAAAAAGCGGTCGTAACAGAAGTTTCCAGGCGATTCTTCCACTACGTGGTAAAATCCTGAACGTGGAAAAAGCCCGCATCGGAAAAATTCTGGAAAACAACGAAATTCGCGCCATGATTACCGCCCTGGGCGTTGGTATTGGTGATGAAAGCGAAGCGGACGTTTCGAAACTGCGCTATCACAAAATTATCATCATGACTGATGCTGATGTGGATGGATCGCACATTCGTACACTGCTTCTCACCTTCTTCTATCGCCATATGGGTCAGCTGCTCGAAAATGGGTACATCTATATTGCAACACCGCCTCTGTATAAAATAAGCCAGGGCAAGAAAATTGAATATGCCTGGGACGACAATCAGCGCGACGGAATTCTGAGAAACTTCAAAAAAGCTTCCCAGAAAAAAGTGGACGTATCCCGCTACAAAGGTTTGGGCGAGATGAACCCCGATCAGCTTTGGGAAACCACTATGGATCCTGAAACGCGCACGCTTCAGCAGGTTACAATCGAAAGCGCTGCAGCTGCCGACCGTATGTTCTCTGTACTGATGGGCGATGCCGTAGAGCCGCGCCGTGCTTTTATCGAGCGTAATGCCAAATATGCCAAGCTGGATATTTAGCAGTTAGCGGCTAATGCCTCCATCATTCAACATTTTTTTCAAATTACATTAAAACACCATTTAAATGGCTCGTGATAATATTATAAAAGTCAGCATTGAAAACGAGATGCAGTCGTCGTACATCGATTATTCGATGTCGGTTATTGTATCCCGTGCCCTGCCCGACGTTAGAGACGGCTTGAAACCGGTGCACAGACGCGTGCTGTACGGTATGAGCGAACTCGGGATGCTGCACAACCGTGCCTACAAAAAAAGCGCACGTATTGTAGGGGAAGTTCTTGGTAAGTATCCCCCGCACGGCGACTCCGCTGTGTACGACACCATCGTTCGGATGGTGCAGGATTTCTCCCTGCGCTATCCGCTGGTCGACGGTCAGGGTAACTTCGGCTCAGTAGACGGCGACTCCGCGGCAGCCATGCGTTATACGGAATCCCGTATGAAGCGTATTGCCGAAGAATTGCTTTCCGACCTGAACAAGAACACCGTAGATTTTCAGCCCAACTTCGATGATACGCTTACCGAGCCTTCGGTACTGCCATCGATGTTCCCGAACCTGCTTGTGAACGGCTCCTCCGGTATTGCCGTGGGTATGGCAACCAACATGCCGCCTCACAACATGACCGAGGTTATTAAAGGTACCAAAGCCTATATCGATAATCCTGAGATCGAGATTGATGATCTCATGAAGCTTATTACTGCTCCGGATTTCCCGACAGGTGGTATTATTTACGGCTACGACGGCGTTAAGGAAGCCTACAGAACCGGTCGCGGACGCGTTGTAATGCGTGCCCTTGCTACCGTTGAAGAGCTTCGCGGCGGACGTGAGCAGATTATCGTTACCGAAATTCCGTATCAGGTTAACAAGGCAACCCTCATTCAGAAGATTGCCGAGCTGGTACACATCGATAAGATCACCGAGATTTCGGATGTTCGCGATGAGTCTGACCGCGACGGTATGCGCATCGTTATTATGCTTAAGCGCGGCGCAATCCCAAGCGTTGTGCTTAACCAGCTGTATAAGTATACACAGATGCAGCACACCTTTGGTGTAATTAACCTGGCGCTCGTTAAGGGACGTCCGCAGGTTATGCACATCAAAGACCTGATTAAGCATTTTGTAAACCACCGCCTTGAAGTAATTATCAGGCGTACGATTTACGATCTGGATCAGGCCGAAGCCCGTGCCCATATTCTGGAAGGTCTCAAAATCGGTGTCGATAATCTTGATGAGGTTATCAAAACCATCCGCGCGTCTAAGAACGTACCGGAAGCGAATAACTCTCTTCGCAGAAAATTCGCCCTCACCGATCTTCAGGCTAAAGCTATTCTGGACATGCGTCTGCAGAAGCTTACCGCTCTGGAGCGTGATAAAATCGACATGGAATACCGCGAAATACTCGAGCAGATTGCCGAGTTCCGCCGTATTCTGGGCAGCACCGAAGCGCAGAAAGACATCATCAAGCAGGAGCTCGATGAAATTCAGGAGCGTTATGGTGATGAGCGTCGTACCAAAATTGTGTACTCCGCCGAAGACTTTAACATCGAGGATATGATTGCCGATGAAGACGTGGTAGTTACCATTTCGAACAACGGCTACATCAAACGTACTCCGGTAAGCGGATTCCGCCGTCAGAAGCGTGGAGGCACCGGTATGAAAGGCGCCACCACCAAAGATGAAGAATACGTAGAGCATTTATTCGTGGCCACTAACCACAACTACATTCTTTTCTTTACCGAGAAAGGTAACTGCTACTGGCTGAAGGTGTACGAGATTCCCGAAGGCACCCGCTTAAGCCGCGGTCGCGCTATTGTGAACCTCATACAGCTTGAGAAAAATGATTCGATCAAAACTTTTGTACCGGTTAAGACACTGGATGACGAAAACTATGTGAAGAATCACAACATTATTATGGCGACCAAAAAAGGCGTTGTTAAGAAAAGCAGCCTTGCCGACTACAGCCGTCCGCGGAAAAACGGCATTATCGCGATTAAAATCGATGATGATGATATGCTGCTCGGCGCCAGCCTTACCAACGGCAACAGCACCATCATACTCGGGGCTAAAAACGGCCGTGCCATTCGCTTCCTTGAAGGCGATGTGCGCGAAATGGGCCGTAACACCCGTGGCGTGAGAGGCATTAGCCTGGATCACAGTAATGATGAAGTTGTCGATATGGTGGTTATACAGAATACCAATGAAGCCACCGTGCTTGCCATCTCCGAACATGGATACGGTAAACGCAGTCTGGTAGACGACTACCGCGAGCAAAGCCGTGGTGGTAAAGGTGTTATTACCCTGAAGCGCACTGAGAAGACCGGCGACCTGGTTGCCCTCAAGGAAGTAAGCGACGGCGATGACCTGATGATCATTACCGAAAAGGGTAAAATAATTCGTATGCACTGCTCAGACATCCGCTCTATGGGCCGTAATACCCAGGGTGTACGCATCATGAGGCTAAGCGACGGCGACTCCATCTCCGGAGTTACACGCGTTGCTAAAGACGAAGATGCCGATACTGAGAATGGCGACGACGAAATCAAGCCAACCATCGAAGGGCCGGCAGATGATTCCGGTGATGACGAAGGCGGTTCTGATAACACTCAGCCGGATCTTGGATTATAGGTAATATCAAAATCCGCAAGATTTACTGAAAAAAGTAAGGGCTGCATCCTCTCGGGTGCAGCCCTTCTTTCTTTTGATGTTTAGTTTTCTTTACGTCAACTAACTAACTAGATAAATCTCTACTAATAACTGCATTCATTAATGCTGATATTGGATTTTTAATAGTCCCTTAAGACTATACTTCATTTTCTGAATCGATTATGCAAACCAGCTGCGGGTATCTTGCGCTTCCCTCAGTAACGTCCCGAAGCTGCTTCTGGAACTGCGACGGGCAGCTTTTTAAGCTTAGAGGATATACCGTTTTCTGAAGATCTTTCATTTCACAAATCATTTCACCTAAAAAGAAACCGGTTCCTATCCATGCTGTAGGAGTATTTTGTCGTGAGCTAACAATAAGAACGTTGCGGCCTGAATTTTCCAGCTCAGGATTTCCGATGTCGTTTATAAGCTTACGAAGCTCACTATTTATTCCAGGAGCTTTACAACAGTCCAGCCCTTCCCGCAGTGCACTGCATACAGTTTGCAGTCTGTCTTCTCCTTTCACAACCGAAAGGCCAAGCGACCGTTTAGCTGCTATGTTTTCGGCCACTATCAGATCATAATTCTCGATCCGCTTATTAGACTCACCTTTCACAGCTGAACTTTTTGTTCTTCTCCGGCTAACCATTTCGTCGCCTATATACACAAAACCAACCAGGTCGGGTTCGTCGAAACGTGGGAATGTCCGGACTACCGGTCTCAAACCTGCTTCAATTATAGATTTGGTTAAAATAGATATGAGCAGCCCGGTTTTGATGTAAATCAAAGAATCGTTTGCATTATAATTTTGATCCTGCGTCAACTCGCTGCGATCCACAGATATTTCTAACACATCGCCTCTGAAACGCATTTTGCTTCCCGAGTCCAGCCCTAGCTTTCTTATTTTGGCCCTTGCATCCGTCAGGAAATAACGCAGCTTCTCAACAGCTGTATTACCTTTCAGGTTTGGTGGGTTATATGCAAGATCTCCGCCGGGCATTCGTTTCAGTTTCCTTATCTGTGTTTGTGCTTTTATGAAAAATTCTGTTGAGCCATTTATGGCTTTGCTGTAGATTCTAATGCCTAACTGTCTTCCGGAGTCTGCTCCGCTGTAAGTGAGAAGAATACTTCCAGCTCTTCATTTGCCCGGATCAAACCCATCATTGCGCTTGGTGGCTCTATCCCAAAGTCGCGCATGTTAATTACCTTTGAACCCGTAAGCAGGAATCTGTTTTCTTCACAGGGTTCGATATTTACCAATACATCAATTTCCTGACCGTAACCGGCTACCGACAATTTGCCTTTTACTTGCAGCTGAAAGGGGTGGCAGCCAGGTTCTAAGTTGGTTATCAGCCTGGACGAGTAATACTCAAAATCTATGGAAGGGTGATCTTCAGCCTTCAGGGCTCCGTAAAAATCGCGGTTCATTCTGCGCCTGCCGCAGTCGAAATCATAAACCGGTATATTGATGGTTACGCTGCCGTTATCGTTGTTCATGCTGCCATTTCCGATATCTCCAAGATCATCTGCATCGGGTTGACCAATGTTGGCATAAGCTACAATCTGGCCCGCTTCGCAGTGTATATCGTGCACCGTAGACGATCCTTCTATCCAGAGTTTACTTTCGGAAGCCACAAGCTGTATGTTACCCGAAACCTGAGCTTCTACTTTTGTTGCCAGAAAAGCCGCCATGGCAAATGCCAAAGCAATAAGTACGAGTCGTATTTTTGAGGCTAGTGGTTTCATGATTTTTCCGCTTGGGTGCTGTTTTACCTAATTTTTAAGACCAGCCTAAAGCGGGGACTTGAGAAATATCTGGTCTCCCAGAGGTCCCCGTTTTATGAGGTCAAAGATACTACTGTGTTACTCTTCTGTTTGCTGCGTACTTTTGTTTCTGTCTCTTATCTGCTGGTTAGCACCAGGTTATACACTATATCAATATCTTCATCGGCACGTACTGTACCCAGCATGGCTGATGGACGATCAATACCGAAATCGCTGAATTGCAGTGGTTTAGTTCCGCTAATAACCAGTTCACCGTTGTCGCCAACGCTCACTGTGGTAGTGAAACTAACTTCATGATCTGCTCCGGCTGCATTAATTACACCGTTAACGAGTACTTCGTATTCACTGCCTTCGTTTCCGGTTACTTCAGCGCTTTTTAGCGTGAAAGTTACATTCGGATGATCATCTTCCTTCAGGTAGCTGGAGATATTACGGTTCATTCTGCGGCTGTCTGATTCGATATTCTCAACCGGTACGCTGAATGTTGAGAGTTCAAAAATGCTGTTTCCATTTTCGCCGCTACGAAGCGCCTCCATATCTACGCTGAACTGGCCTTCAATAACTTTTACTTCGGCATCCCAGCTTCCTACAGTCGATCCACCTTCGATAACCATACTGCTGTTGCCGTTATCAATTACGTATGTTGCTTTTTCTGCATTATTAGCCCCAGGCTGTGCCATTAATGCTAATGGTAGTACTAGTGTTAACAGAAGTGTATTTAGTATTTTCATTTTTCTTTGTCCTCTTTTTATATAAAACCTGCCGGCCTTTATAGACCGGCAGGTTTTAGTCTGTTTACTTTTTATTCAGTTTAGAAGCTGATTACTGCTTCTATCATCAGTCCGCTGAATTCGCCACCGTTGAATACGGATCCTCCGCTGAATCCATCGTACTGCTGATTTACATACTCTACTTTGGTAAGTACGTTCTTGGTCATGAACCAGCCGCCACCTACGTTGAATCGCGTGATGTCTACATCATCGCCAGCGTTGGTTTCGCCTGTTACCAGGTTATAACGTCCGCCGATGTAGAAATCGTCGTTATTACCAAAACGGTAGAGAAGGTCTGCAGCGTATTGCTGGAAGTTTCTTCTGTCTGCTTCTGCACGTGCTTTACCGCTTGAAGATTCGATTACACCGAAGAACTCAAGTCCTTTGTAGCGTACGAACGGGTTTATCATTATTGAAGTAAGCTCGTTACTGAAACCCGGGTCGAAGCGAGGAATACGGAACTCACCGGAGTTTTCTGTAAGAATGTTGTAGTAACGCGATCCTGCACGGTCACCTGCATACAGATAGGTTCTGGCAGAACGGCCCGTGTGGTACACAGAACCGGTAAGGCGTACGCGCAGATCTTCGTTTATCTGCTTGTCCCAGCCGAGTTTACCTACCAGGGATACGTGTGTTGCAAGCTGGCCTTCAGCAGGCTCTACTACAGACTGGTTCAGTTTACCGTTGGTCATTCCAACCATCGCCAGCCAGCCGTTATTTCTGAAAAGAATCTCACCACCTACTTCAGTTGTGAAGGCATCCATAATAAGGTTACCTACGAACGGGTTGAAGATGGTCTGGCCGTTGTCGCTTCTTCTGAAGTGAGCATCACCATAGTTGATTTCCATGTGACCAAATTTAATCTGCAGGTATTGCATATAGTCAATCAGGAAGTCTTCCTGGATAAAGTCCAGACGATCAACCTGTAGATATCCGCCTTTTACATAAGGCTGCGAATGGTGTCTTGAAGACATATAGGTTCTCAGGTGCATTCTCATGCCCGGAGCAAGCTGCGCGTCTATATCCAGGTTAGATGTTGCAAGGTTGAAGTTCGGGCCAATTGAGAAGATGTCTGCAGTTCCGTCGGTAGAGTGATCTAATGCCTGGAACTGTAGTGTGTTAGAACCGCCAATGCGAACGTTAACACCGTTAAATTCTACATCTGTTTCAGATGGCGCTTCAAAAATGTTGATTCCGGTTTGATCTGGTGCCCGGAAGTATTGCAGGTCGCGTGACTGTTGTGCGTATACACTAACGGCCATCATTGAGATGGCAACAACCAGGAGTGTGATTTTCGTTACAAGTGATTTCATAGTATCTGAATTAATAGAGTGTTTTTTGCTTTATGTGTTTTTATGAATTTCTGTGATTATGCTTTGCTAAGCGCATCACCAATCAACACCCATATAATAACACTGCTATTAGATTATTGATGTAAGGTTACCATTTCTCTTCTTGTAGGGGTTTGCTTATATACTTGTGTAATGCTTTTTACTACATAACACCCCAATGAGGGGGGTAATAAACTGTTTCTTCTATACCTTATACTCTCTTTTGAAAAGTAATAAAGGCTCTGCCAGTTTTAATAATCTGACAGAGCCTTTTATAATACTTCCTTAGAATGTTACAGCTACTTCAAGAACTAAACCGTTGAAAGACGGATCTCTTCCTACGTCAACGGCATTCGCTACACCAGTTGTGTTCGCATTGAAACCGCTGGCTGCCTGATATACATATTCAGCCTTCAGAAGGATGTTACGTGTGATGAATGAACCAAACCCACCCTGTAATCTGTAAACATTTCCATCATTATCTGTTGTAACGAACTTCGTATAGTCTACATTACTGTATCGTGCAGCAAGGTAGAAGTTATCGTTCACAAACTGCTGTATTTCAGCTGAATAGTAGTTCCATTCCTCATCACCACGATCCGGTGCTTCAGCGTTTCTCTGATCCGGACCAATACTCTGACCCTGACCAAAGTAACCTGAAATCTTGTTGCCTTCGAACATGTTGAAGATAGCGTTTACTTCCCATGCGCTCAGCTCTTGTCCAATACCTGGTCTTACTGATCCCGGGCCTTCGCCTGATCCTGAATTATCGTTATTCAGGTTCCATACACCGCCGTAAGAAGAACCATGGCGCTCTCTTCTGAACAGGTTTGTACCTCTTAATACACCTTCATCGTGATTAACTGTGTAGTACGAACCAGAAAGATATAGTCCGTCAATCGCATCGACCCATGCCTTTGTTCTGAATGAGTACTTACGGTTTCCGCCAAAATCCTGCTCAGGTGCACCAATACCAGCACCAACCATAAGACCATAGCCATTTCCGTTATGGATAATCTCCATACCAGGCTCAGCACCTATCGGAGAAACTACCGGATTTCCTACAAGCGGGTTTCTATGGGCATCTGCGTTGATTGTACGAGTGTACTGATGCTCGCCAAAGTCCACAAAGAAGTTACCTGCTTTAATGTCGATGTGCTGCAGTAACGGGTTTAATACGGTAAGGAATGAGTTTCCTGGAATGCTTCTGATATACATGTAGCCTTGGTTTCCCCACCACTGACTTGGGTGACGCTGTGTAGCCAGAAGACCATCCATAAATACGTCGATTTCTCCGCCAATACTGAACATAAATTCCAGGTTAGCAAAAGAGGTCTGCATCCCATCCAGACTTCCATTAGCCTTAACAAATTCACTTCCGTTCCAAACGAACACATCGTTTTGTCCCAATACCTGTACACGCCCTACTGAGCTTAACCCTATTGAGAACGTTACATCCTCAAACGTACCTACTTCTATCCCCTTTCTGTCATACTCAGGCTTTTGAGCTTCAGCTGTAGAGAACATCAGCCCGGTAAGGCCAAGAATCAGTACAGCAACTAATAGTGTATTCTTTTTCATAACTAATATTTTTATTTGATTATTTTGGTGTCCCAGTGTTTTTTCAATTCCCTTAAACCATTGTATCATCTCCAGATACTGTGTATAACCTAATATTAATATTATATTATAATTTTAATATTATTTGACAGCGCTTTGTAGGGAAATCGCTTCTTTCTTGTAGGGGTTTTTCCTACAAATGCTTATAAAAGTACTCTTAATCTACTTATTCAGCATTTTTGTATTCCGCACCTGAAAGGCTACAGGTAATCAAGGGTAATACATAAGGCAAGTGAAACTTTTAACACTGTCCTGCTTCTTAACTTACAGCGAATAATTTATTTGTCGGTCCATTTAATTGCCGCCCGAGTTAGCTCATGGCCGCTTTCATACCCCAGCTTCTCTCTTAACCGGGCTTTGTATGTTTCCACCGTTTTCGCTGATACATGAATTTTTTCAGCTATTTCTTTAGTTGAAAGTCCTGCTCCTGTTAATTCAAACACTTCCAGTTCACGGTCGCTCAAAACATCCATAGGAGACTGTTCTCCCTTTGGCCCTTTCCCCATAGCTTGTTGCAGCATTCGCGAGCTCATTTCCTCACTCATATAAATACCACCATTAAATATTTTGTCGAGCGCGTTTGTAAGCTCTTCGGCAGCCACCTGTTTCATCAGGTAACCGTTTGCACCTGCTCTGATTGCACGTTCGGCATAGAGGTCTTCGTCATGTCTTGAAACCATGAGTATTTTCATGTCATTATCAGACGACCGGATGTGTTTTACCAGCTCTATACCATTCATACCTGTTAACGAAATGTCGATAACGGCTCCGTCGGGCTTCAGCTCGCCAATGCTTCCAATCGCCTCTTCAGCCGATGACAGCTGGCAACACACTTCATAAACAGAAGATTCTTCCAGGGTCAGTCCAATCCCTTTTCTGATCAGCGGATGATCATCTACCAACAGTATTCTTTTTTTCATGGGCGGAATATACTAAAAAACTATGGATTCGGTACAGAGCAAGTAACTATAGCGCCACCATCAGCATTGTTGTGTTGTTCAAAGTGAGCACCTATTAAACGTGAGCGAAACTCCATTATGCGTACTCCCAGTCCTTCTTTTGATCTCCAGTCTTTCGGGAAACCTGTCCCATTATCTTTAATGCTTATCCTTAAAACATTGTGCCCCATTATCATAGATACTTTTACTTCAGATGCCTGACCGTGTTTAACAGCGTTGTTTACCGCTTCCTGCACTATACGATACACATGTTCAGCACGCGTTCTTTCCGTTATATCAACATCCTGTGATGCCAGCAGTTCACAATCAATACGAAACAGACGCTCGGATTGCCTCACAAGTTTCTCAATTGCAGCTGAAAATCCGCCACGATCCAGATCTATTTTCACAAGTCCCTTTGCCAGTCCTCTCGAGTAATCATCTGCTTCCTTTATCAGCTCGCGTATTTCGTTCATATCGTCGCTAAGCGCGTGCTTCTCTGTCTCCAGTTTATTGGCCACTCTTCTGCTCAACAGGCCAATACCACTAAGCATCTGCCCCAATCCGTCGTGTAAATCCTGACCAATTCTGTGCCGTTCGTGCTCGCTTATACGCATTACTTCCTGCTCTAGCTGACGCTCCTCTGTTATATCTCTTACAACGCCGGTAAACATCTGCTTTCCATTTACCTCATATTCGCTAACAGCCAGATACATAGGGAACATGCTTCCATCCTTTCGTCTTCCTGTTACTTCTCTACCTATACCAATTATTTGTCTTTCGCCGGTCTGCTGATAGTTTTTCATATATCCATCGTGCTCTTCCTTGTAGGGTGAAGGCATCAGAACGTGAACATTTTTTCCGGCCACTTCCTGCAATGTATACCCAAATAGATTTTCCGCAGCCTGATTAAACGTTTGTATGCTTCCCCTGTCGTCTATGGTAATAATGGCATCTACAGTAGTATTAAGAATAGTAATGGCCCTTTGTTCACTTTCCTGGAGAGCAGTATTTGTATACTGTCTGATTTTAGCTGCCGCAAGAATATCTGCAGCTACTCTTAAAACCATACGATCAACCGAGATATCTACTTTTGCGCTTACATAGCGGATCCTAATCAGGCCTACTGTTTTCTCATCGCTTAATAAAGGAGCGCAAAAATACCCTGCCTCGTTCTTCGCTCCTTTTCTACAATTAATTACCGGATCCCCACACTTTACACATTCTTCGTAATCTCTTTTATCTGCCACTTTTTCATACAACCCGTGCCGGAGAACTCCATCTGATGTAACTTGAGATACGATGTAAAGTTCATCGTCTTTTCCATATTCCAGATACGTACAGCTGGGAGCATCATAAAAAACTGAAAGGCGATTCATTACAAACTCACGAATTTCCTTCTCTGTATTCAGCCTTAGTGCAGTACGCGTTAATTCATGGATAAGGCTCAATCGGGACAAAACCCGCTCTTTACTTTTCAACTCATTCATCAGATTTCTGTCCTGAAGTATCAGATTCAGATTGTCTCTGAAACCTTCAGGTTTATCATTTGAATCAAAGTAAAACTCGTTATTACCGCCTGCATCAGAAACGTTTTCCCGTTCAGAGTTTGAATCATCAAACCAGGCAAATACAGAGTTTGCCCCAGCTTTAATTCGTATAGTATCATCGAAGACGCCTGCTGCATTAAAGGCAATGACACATTTTGGCCTGATAATGTCAATGGTATTAAGTTCATTAATATCCCTCACAAGAACTAATTCCCCCTGAATTTGGTCAGCAATACGTTCTAATACCTGAATAAAATTATCCGGTACACAAAAGCCAATTAACAGCATATACGGTCGAATCTATCTGGTTGGAATTAATCTTTACAGTACACATCATTGCTTAATGTACAAAACTTCTTCGACTCAACAATCTCTTCATACAATTTAAGCCTCAAATAAAACTTTCTTACACACAAATTATACATATATCCACTGAAATTACTAAATGCGTTGACACTCAAGCAATTATCAAGAAATTCTAATACTCGCAAGTATCATTTATATTGCTGTTTTAATTTGATTTCGCTAATATACGCATGTCATTTTAATCGTATTTACAAGGCATTTACAATGCATTGTCTTTTTCCAGAATGTTGTCTCAAGAGTTTGCACCTGATTTTTTTCTCTTAGCCAAGACAACGGCTTACATTAAATGACTTAATCTAAAGGCAGAGCCGGACATCCGGCTCTGCCTTTTTTATATAGATTATCAAAGGCTCAACCTCTCCTTTCCTCTACGCAACTCTGGATGTTTCACGTGAAACATCCACAAAGTGATCAAATATTACGGAGCATATCGCTAATTAACTTGACCCTTTTTTCAATAAGATCCTTAGGCTGCAAGACCTTTACATCATTATGAAAAGAAAATAACCAGTTGTTAATGTAATCAAGATTATCAAATGAGAAAGTAAGCAGGGTCGAAGCGCCTTCTTTATCAGCTTCTTCTTTCTCTATTATAGCAGGAACAGAACTTTTAAAACGAACGAGCTGAGAGTTATTTACGCGTACCTTAATTGTACTTGCGTTGTCTGAAGTTCTAAAGAGAAGTGCTTTTTCCCCTGGCACACGCTTAAGGGAAAATGTCTGTGGAGTCAATTCAACATCTTTGAGACCATCAATCCGGAAACTTCTGATACCACGACGCTCCGTACAATATCCAATAAGGGTCCAGTGATCAGTAAAGTAAACTAATAAATAAGGACGAACCCGCCGTTCTGTAACATCGCCACTTTTCAGGGATGTATATTCAAACACTATTTCATTCTGTCGCGAAATAGCATTAGCAATAGTAAACCAGTCACCACCCTTCCTTTTTTCAGCCGCATAACGCTTATACGGGTCTACAATAGTTTTGTCACCTAAACTTCTCATAAAATGCTTTAGCTCATCCGTTGGCAGAACTGAATTGATTTTATACTGAACCGCCTGTGCATCCTTTACCAAGGTTTCGTCTACCTGAGACTCTACAAAAGAAAGTCCGATCAGTATTGTGGAAAGCTCTTTGGGACTGAACATGATGGGTGGAATAGAAAATCCTTTCATCATGCCATATCCGGTATCCTTATCATATGTAACAGGCAGGTTAAGTTCGGAAAAGGTTTTCAGATCGCGAAATATGGTCCTGCGGCTTACTTCGAAATGCTTAGCCATCTGGTCAACATTCCAGTTTTGATTGCTCTGAAGCAACACAAGCAGATTGAGTCTTCTTTCAGTAGAGTTCATTATTATCTCCGGATTAGTTTACCTTTTCAAGCATCAATACACGTTTTCCTTCATAGAATGGGTCATCAAGATAATCATCAATAGGATATTCGTGAACCTTCACATCAACCTTCACATTATCCAATTCAGATCTAAAGTCGTTACCCTTGAGGAAATAAGCTTTAGCACCAGGGTGGCGAGAAGTTAGTTTATAAAAGTCATCGAGTTTAACGGCGTGTTTACTCATCCATCCGAATGATTCATGTTTCACGTGGAACATCTTTAAATCCTCGTTAACAACTTCGACATTCTTAAGACCTAGTTTACCCACCATATCATTCATAGCGGCACATTTACGGGATACACGGTCAAGAAGTATAAAGTGTTTTTCCGGGAAGCATACGGCAAGAGGTATACCGGGAAGGCCTCCCCCGCTGCCGATATCAACTAATACCTTTTCCCTTGCAAAACTTCCAACAGTTGCGATCAAAAGGCTATGAACAATGTGCTTTTCTACAGTAGGGAGATCCGTTGAACGACTTAAAAGATTGACCTTCTCATTCCACCAAAGTAGTTGTTCAGAATATGAACTAAGCTTTGGTTCGAAGGCTTCAATTAAGGAATTAATATACTCAAGAGTTTCCTGAGTGAAATACTTGGGCACAACAGAATAAGACATAAGCGCAGCATAATTGATAATAGTGTCAGTTTTATGACAACAATATAACAACTAAAAGCGCAATCTAAAGACCTAAAGGCGAGAAAAAGCTCTATTTAGACTCAGCTTTTAAGATATACCATCAGTACGGCGAGGTCACTGGCAGAAACGCCGCTAATGCGACCAGCCTGACCAATAGTCTCAGGTTTCACCTTCTCGAGCTTCAGGCGCCCTTCTGATGATAAACTATGAATGCGCTCGTACTGCAAATGGCCCGGAATGCGCATATCTTCTTTTTTGATCATCTCTTCGGCCATTTCAAACTCTTTCTGAATATAGCCGGCATATTTGAACTGAATCTCACATTGTTCAATTTCTGTTTTTGATTCAGTAACGGCATGAACCTTTTCCTTGAGCTCTGCGTCTGCATCAAGCATATCCCACATATTCATTTGTGGACGTGTGATGAGATTCGGAAATTTGATCGGCTGTTTGAGCGGGGTTGTCCCAAGTTTTTCAAGCAGCGTATTGTAGACCTCAGGCCTCACGCTGTGATTTTGAAAAACCTTGGTCAATTCATCAATATCGGAGCGGCGCTTAGTGTATCGTTCATAGCGCTCTTCTGTAGCAAGGCCTATATCATATCCAATCTGAGTGAGGCGAAGATCAGCATTATCCTGACGCAGAAGAATACGGTGCTCTGCTCGTGAGGTAAACATGCGATATGGCTCTTCTGTGCCCTTATTAACTAAATCATCGATGAGAACGCCGATGTAGGCCTGGGCTCGTGAAAGCAC
>PWID01000173.1 GCA_003555145.1 Balneolia bacterium
AAATCAGGATAATTTAAAGCAGCTCGAAACCGCCGGCCTGTTCGCCTGCGTGGTTGGAAAAGCCTGGCTGGAAGGGATTGTGAAGATCTGAGGTGGTCCTGGTCGCTTCGCTTAATTTTAAGTTTTAAGTTTTGAATGGACCAGGACGCTGATTTGCGCGGATTAATGCGGAAAGAGTAATCAGTAATCAGTTATTGAGCCAGTAAAAACAACCCCTCCTGAGAGGCACATTGTCGATATTTGTAGAATGACGAATAATTCCTCAGAAGAGGACATCGCAATGCATGCCCGTAGGATCTCCCATTATTTGGCAACTCATTTTTCGAAGGCTTGGAGCAAATGGTTTCACATTCCAAGCCACCTTTCACCGCGCATGATTGAAATCAAGGGCTGCTACGGTTGAACGTGCCTGAAGGCACTGTAGAAATCTGACATTTGACCAAATATTTCCATCGAATAGTGTCCGTAGGACACGACCACCATAGTAGCCATGGGTTTCAACCCGTGGCGGGGAAGCGACATAGATGTTTCTTGGGACATTAACACTTTCTATGCGTTGGCCCTCGATTAGATCAGAGGCTCCTATACCATCCGGGCTCGGGCCATTATAATTTTCGTTTATTTTTTTCTACCCATATTTGGCGCCTACAGCGCCGGGTGTATCCTACGCTGCTCAGAACATCGGAGCACGCCATCGTAACAGACCTGACAGGTTTTTTGAAACCTGTCAGGTCTGTGCCGGCACAGACTCCGATAATCAAGTTAATCCTTCCAATCCTTTAAATCATGGTCTTCCTTTCAAGAATGTATCTTTGGGGTAGTGAGCCGAAAAAGGAGTTTAATCGGCTCATAATCTGGTTGTTTATGAGACGATTAATAAATGTACTGTCGGCCGAAGCATCAATTATGAATCCAGGGGACCTTCGACTTTTGACCTTAGACCTTCGGCCCTTTTGCGCTATAATCCCCGCCCCTCTGCGTCCTGAACCTACTTCAACGCATTCGGAATAGTCTGCAGGAAATCAACAAATTTCTGGACGGCACGGCCTCTGTGGCTTATGGCGTTTTTTTCGTCCTGATCGAGCTCAGCGAAAGTTTCAGTATAACCGGCCGGCTCAAAAACCGGATCGTAGCCGAAGCCGCCTGAGCCGGATTTTTCCTTACGGATAGTACCATCACAAACGCCGTTGAAAACGAAGGTGCCGGAGTTGTTTATAAATACCAGAGCCGTGCGGAACCGGGAATTACGGTCGTCTTTGCCCTTCATTTCTTTGAGTAGCTTTTGAACATTGTCCTCGTAGCTTGCCTTCTCTCCTGCGTAGCGGGCAGAGTACACGCCGGGGGCGCCGTCAAGCGCATCGACTTCTAGACCGGTGTCGTCGGCAAGGGACGGGAGGCCGGTCATTCGGAACAAATACTCCGCCTTTTTGAGCGCATTCCCCTGGAGCGTGGGCGCGTCTTCGATTACCTCCTCAAGGCCGGGAAAGTCAGCGCTGGATTTGAGCTCAATGTTTAGCGGCGCCAGCGTGGCCCGAAGCTCTTCGACTTTATGAGGATTTGAAGATGCCAGAACGATTTGTTCCGGCATCTCAAAATCGGGGGATTCAGATTTCTCGGTCATAGGAATTTAAGACGCAGATTTTACGCGAATTATTCGCTGATTAACGCAGAAGAGTGATTATTTAAAATACGTTATCCTGCTGAACGGGAATCGCAGAAAGACTACGGAATTCCTGGTATCGTGCGGATATTTCGGTGGCGGAAAGATCAAGCAGACGCTCTGGTCCGAATTTTTCCACGCAGAAGCTGGCCATTGCTGAACCGTAGATTACGGCTCTGCGCAGGTTATCATCGCTGAAATCGCCGGAACGTGCCAGCCAACCTGCAAATCCGCCGAGGAACGTATCGCCTGCACCGGTTGGGTCGAAGATGTCAATAATCGGGAAGGCAGGAGCTGAGAATATGCCTGTTTCGGTAAACAGCAACGCGCCGTGTTCGCCCTTCTTGATGATGAGCGTCGACGGCCCCATAGCCTGAATCTTTTCAGCTGCCTTCACCAGATTCGGCTCACCGGAAAGCTCACGGGCTTCTGAATCGTTAATGATGAGCACGTTCACGCGTTCCAGCGTTTTGTTGAGGTCTTCACGGGCGCCTTCAATCCAGAAATTCATCGTATCCAGAATCACCAGATCCGGCTTGCTGATTTGGTCCAGAACCTTGCCCTGAAGCGCAGGAGCGATGTTTCCAAGACATACAATGGAAGCGTCTTTGTACGATTCCGGAATAACCGGATCGAACTTTTCAAAAACGTTGAGCTGTGTATCGAGGGTGTCCCGGTTGTTCAGATCAAAATGGTACTTACCCTGCCAGAAGAAAGTCTTTCCGCTGTTATCGATCTGCAGTCCTTCAAGGTCGATATTTTTGTCCTTAAAACGCTGAAGGTCAGAATCAGCGAAGTCTTTACCTACGACCCCTACCAGCTGCAGCGAATCGTGGAAGTAGCTCGAAGTAAGCGAAATATATGTAGCCGATCCGCCAAGAATGCGGTCGATTTTTCCGAAAGGTGTTTCGATTCCGTCATATGCTACGGAACCTACAACCAGAATACTCATAATCTGTGTTTTTGAGTGAAAATTTGAAATTTTTTATGCGCTAAAGGTACGCATCAAAACAGCTTGTTAAAAGGAAAGGTTTCAGCCTGATGACTTCCTCCTACCCGACTCCTTTTTGATGGAATACAATAGCCTTCAAAAGGGTTATATTCTTATGACAGGTTTCAGATATCAGATATCAGATATCAGGTATCAGGTATCAGGTATCAGGTACTGCCCAAACTTTGAACTGTAAACTCTGAACTCCAAACTCTAAACTCCCCCGCGTCTAATTTTATCCATGAGAACCGTTTACAAAAGATTTAACCATAAACAGATCGACCCGGTAGTGCATAACCGCCTCCGCCTCGCCATTCTTGCAGCTGTTGCTCATTCTGACGAAGTTGACTTCATGAGTCTTAAAAACGCAGTACAGACCACAGACGGCAATCTTCATATACAGCTAAAAAAGCTGGCCGAAGCTGGACTTATAATTATTAATAAAAGCCTGCAGCAGTCTCGTCAGCAAACTAACGTTGCGCTTACAAATAAAGGCTTCACTACGCTTAACGAGTACAAAGAGACTATTCGGGGCTGGCTCGAAATCTAAGTTCAGCATGATTTTCGTAATTGCCTTCATTTTATTTGCAGTCCTCCACAGCCTGCTTGCCAGCAGGTCGTTCAAAAAGCGTGTTATCAGTGCTTATCCGGTAATGCGCTTTTACTACCGTTTCCTGTATAATCTTGTTGCCCTTTTCACATTCGCAATCGTCTGGTTTGCCGCGCCTGTAAGCACCGCAGAAATTTATACCGTGCCTTCCCCCCTTTCATATGTGATGCACCTCGTGCAGATTGGCGCCCTCACCGGCCTCTATTATAGCGTAAAAGTAGCCGGAACCGGAAATTTTACCGGCTTAAATCAGCTCAGACATGCCTCACAGGACAAGCATCCGTCCTACGACCTGGATGAGCCAAAGGATGAAGGGTTTGTCGTTCAGGGTCCGTTCCGCTATGTACGCCATCCGCTGTATGTGTTTAGTATGATCGTGCTTATCTTACATCCCTACATGACCATAAAGTGGCTGCTTCTAACTATTCTGGCCGGGGCGTATTTCATCATCGGGTCAAAATTTGAAGAGCAGCGGCTAATTGACAGATTCGGAGAAAAGTACAACGAGTACAAAAAGGACGTACCAGCTTTTATTCCTGGTTCAGTAATTGAGTCGTAACCGGGTTAACAAATGATGAAACACAACGAACTCGAAATCTACCTTAAAGAACGATTAAGCCAGCCGCTTCCCGGATTCAAGGCACAATGCAAAATGGGACCGGCACTGACTGATGGCAGCTATATGCACCAGGTAGATCCTCCCAAAGGATGTCGTACAAACGCCGTAATGGTCCTTCTTTATCCCGATCTTAACACGCACCGACTCGTGTTAACCATTCGCTCTTCGCGCATGCCCAGCCATGCTGGTGAGATCAGCTGCCCCGGTGGCGGAATAAATCCGAATGAAACGCCTGTACAGGCAGCACTGCGTGAAACCCGCGAAGAAGTCGGCGTTCCTGAATCGGAGATCCGCATTGCCGGAACACTCAGCCGTTTGTATATCCCCGTTACGAACAACATCATATACCCGCACGTTGGGTTCACATCAGGGAATGCAGAGCTTAGACCCGACCCCCGTGAGGTGAGCGGAATTCTTACCCCCACTCTCTCCGAAATCATTTCTGACGAGCACCGAAAACAAGAGCTCTGGCAACTCGGTGAAAACGAGCTGCACGTACCATTCTGGAATTTGTTCGAGATTCCGCTCTGGGGGGCAACAGCCATGATCCTGAGCGAGCTTACAGAAATAATTAAAGAACGAACCGAATAGAGCAACGGCATTGGAAGCCTAAATTATTTAGTTATATTTGCCCTCAACAATTGCAAACAGTCCCAATTTCGGCCTACTGCTTATATAAGTAAAGTTAATTCAACGATATGTCTCAAAACCTTGATAAAACCGACCTCAAAATTCTTCATGAGCTGCAGCGTAACGGACGCGCCAGACGAAACAAGCTTGCCGAAATTGTAGGGCTTTCAGTTCCTTCCGTGTCCGAGCGAATGAAAAAGCTCGAGGAAAAGAATCTGATTGATGGCTATTACGCAGTTCTCAATCCGCGCAACTTCGATTTCGACATTACGGCGTTCATTTTTGTACAGGTCGACAATTCATCGTTTTATCAGGATTTTGTTGAAGCAAGTCGCGATGAAGCCGAGGTTCTGGAGTGCCACTCCATTACCGGAGATGGTTCACACTTTTTGAAAATCCGAACCCACAATACCGAATCGCTGGAAAAGCTGTTGTCTAAAATACAGACTATGCCGGGCGTAAAAAAAACCCGCTCCAACATCGTATTATCCACCTTTAAGGAAACCCGCGAGCTTCCTCTGAAGATCGATCTTGACTGAGAAACCCCGCGAAATGCCTGCCCTCAAAAGCATTCTGATTTTCTTACTGTTCTTAATCCCAGCCGACAGCCTTGCACAGGTTCAGTTCGGAATATATCTGGACAGGCAGCAAACAGAATCGTTGAGCGACGGACAGCTTCAGCAGTTTCAGTCAACCGGAATTTCCCTTCTAGCACCTGAAGGGTTTCTTTCAACCACGCTTCAAACCGATTTTTTCAGGGTGATGCCTTCCCTGCCCCTGGCATACATCACCCCGCGTTCTGCCATTCTCAGGAACGAATCTATCTACAGTATTCTGGACAGATACAACCTGCATTATTGGGAAAGCAGACAATTCGAAACGACCGGCATTATCGCAGGCCGGCACCCTGATTTAAAAAGCAGCCGGGTGCAGTCTTTTTATCAGTCGTTCAGGAACCGGCTGCCTGATACACAGCTATTCCTCATAACAGGTTTGTCTGATTCAGTTCCCTCCGGTTTCTCTCCGATAGCCGATGCGGGTAAATCATCGGCGCCGGGTGTGGTAACTGAAGGTATCATTTTGCTGGCATCTCACCGCGGCCCTAACGCCGTGAGAAATTATGCTCAGGAAATCCGTACGGCCGCCGCCCAGGGATACTCCACTTTTCTGCTGGAAAAAAGGGACTACGATTTCCTGATGAATGAAGAACATTACGGGGCTGAATTGCTTTACGCCTTCGGCACGCAGCCTGCAGCAACGGCAACCGTACCTTTGCCAGCCCTTAGTCCAGAATCTCCTGCCCTTCGAGCAGACGTTATTATTTTGCTGTTGCTATGGCTGTCGTTCAGTATTCATTTTCGCTTTAATCCGAACTATACGCGTACAGTAGTCCGGTTTTTCGCAAGCTATTCCTTCATGGTCGAAGATATTCTGAGACGGCACATAATTATGGGCAGCTCGACCATAATCATGTTTATGCAGGTAATGTTGCTTTGGGGACTGGTTTTATACAGCACATTCAACGGCCTTTTAGGCACCGGTGGATTTGAGGCGCTCACGTATCATCTTCCCTTTCTTTTTGGCTCGTGGTCTGTATTTATTATAGCTGTTGCCGCAGGAGCGCTGTTTAATTTCATTTCCTTATTCTGGCTTGTAAGCTGCTGTTACCGGCAGGACATTTTCTCACAATCAGCCACGCTTTACTTGTGGCCTATGCATCTGGGTTTTCCTATTACCACAGTTTTGGTCACATTGTCGGTTTTACTGCCAGGCAGTCCGCTCATTCTCATACTCTGCGGACTGTTTCTTCTGCTTAATCTGGTCTCGTTCTACGTAGCGGCAGCTGCTTTCGGTAGAGAACCAACCCTCAGTCCGGCTTTCCACTTTTTAGCTACTTCAGTCCTCTACAGTATTCTGCTCGGGCTATTCGGGTTTCTGATATATTCCTATACCGATATTTTCCACATTCTGCTGCTTGCCTGGAGAGTTGGCTAAAAAAACACATTTACAGCAGAACTTGTGATGTGCCTCAAATAATTTTCTTACGAAGCCTTGCTGGTGGAAGCTTAAGCTGCTCACGGTATTTGGTAACTGTTCGTCGGGCAACTTTAAAACCCTTCTCTCTTAAAAGCTCCATCAGTTTCTGATCGCTGTATGGCTTGTCGCCAGGCTCGTTTTCAATAATTGTTGCCAATATGTTTTTAACCTCGAGATTAGAAACCTCTTCCCCGGAATCTGTGGTAATGCCCTCATTAAAGAAATACCGCAGCTCATATACGCCAAAAGCCGTCTGAACATACTTGCCGTTTACAACCCGCGATATGGTCGACACATCCAGCTTTACGCGCTCTGCAATGTCTTTGAGAATCATTGGCTTTATGGATTTACCCGTCTTGAAAAAAGACTCCTGAAGCATCACAATCGTCTGCATAACGCCCATAAGGGTTTGCTGACGCTGACGAAGCATCTCCATAAACCACCGGGCTGACTCAATCTTGCTTTTTACAAAAACCTGCGTTTCCTTCTGCTCCCTGGACTTTTTCTGCCGTGCTTCCATATCCTTTAGCATCTGCTCATAGCTTTTTGATACTACCAGATCGGGCATGTTTCGCCGGTTCATAGTAATGACGAAATCACCCTTCTCGTCGTTTTCCTCTTCGGGCTCATAACGAACCTCAAAATCCGGGGTAATGTAGTTCCCGGCGTCGCTTGCAGCCGTTTCGAATGAGCCTGGCCTGGGATCCAGCATTTTCAGGCACTCATAAGCAGCACGGAATTCATCGTCTGTAATGCTCAGCTTCCGGATGATTTTATCAAAGTGCTTTTTCTCAAACTCCTCCCAGCAGTCGCTAACAATCTTTTTGGCCGTTTCCAGACCACCTGTATCCGAATCGATAATTTCGAGCTGTACGGCAAGACATTCTCTGAGATCACGGGCCGCAATTCCGGGCGGATCGAGACGCTGTATGCGAAAAAGTACTTCGAGCACTTCGTCTTGCGAAACCGGAATTCCGTTTTGAAACGCGATTCCATCTGCCACAGAAGCAACATCCCGGCGAAAATAGCCATCGTCGTCTATTGAACCCAGAATCTGATCTGCAATCAGCTCCTGCTTTTCTGTGAAGTCGAGTAGTATAACCTGCTGTTCGAGTTTTTCGAGCTGTGTCTCGCGATAAGGAGTCGGTATATCCTGCCAGTTTACGGCATCAGGATTATACGTTGTTTGTGGCGAGTAGCCTTCCATATCATCGGTGTGATAGGCATCCCAGTCTACATCGGGTCCATCATCCCAGGATTCTGAATCAGAATCGGGATCAGGGGTTTCTGAACCTTCGGCAGACTGATCGAAATCGGAATCATAATCGTCGTCGGTTGTTTCGGTATCCTCAAGCGCCGGATTTGATTCCAGCTCTTCCTTGATTCGCTGTTCAATATGCTGCGAAGACATCTGCAGCATTTTGATATACTGAATCTGCTGAGGCGACAGCTTTTGCTGCTGCGACTGCTTTTGTACCTGACCCTGTCTTACCGATTGTGATAACATCAGACTAAAGCCCCCTCTTTCCTTATTTTTCTGCACTCTTCGAGAAAATCGGCATACCACTCAGCCCCGTACTTTCTGATGAGGGGTCTCTCAAGATATTCAGCCAGATACGTGCCCGTCGCTTCGGCATGATCACATGCCGGCGAGCACATATCAGGGAAGTATTCGAAATTTACGTAATCCGAACCACCCGACTGAAGTATGCGAAGCGGATACAGGTGGCAACTTATGGGCTTTTCCCATCCAATACGACCTTCGTACATTGCTTTCTGTATGGAGCAAAGGGCAACTCCGTTATCATCATACTGCACAAACACACAGGCTGCCCCGTCTGTACAGGCAAGTTCAAGATCTTCTCCGCTGCCGCGAACCAAACCTGAGTCGGCAACTTCTTCACGTGCGCGAGGCAGGAGCTCATCTTTAAGGAGTTTCCAGGCCTTATTGAGTACAGGAAGTTCTTTTCGCAACACTGGCGCTCCCGCATCACCCCTCACGCAGCAGTCGCCTTTACACGCACTGATGTTACAGGCAAATTTAGCCGTTGCCACATCGTCTGATAAATAAACATTTCCAACGCAAAACATAGAAACACAATTAAGAGAAGGCCCCTGTAAACTGCAGTGCTGAGCCTGTAGGACCCCAAAATCAACAACCGTTTCGGGAAACCTTCGAAGATTTAAACATACGGAAAAGACGTGAAAACATCCCGCTATTAAAGCAGCGTAAGCATTTTTTTATCCTCAGGCAGCTGCACAAAACACATCTATATAAAAAAGGGCAGCGTATTTGTATACACTGCCCCCAATTAAACGACGGAGCACTGTTTTAGCCCCGTAAAAATTACAACTAATTAAAGCTGAGCGTCGAGCTGCTTTTTCAGCACAGACTTAGGCACAGCGCCAACGATCTGATCTACAACTTCGCCGTTTTTAAAAATCAGCAGGGCCGGAATGCTGCGAATCTGATACTTCATGGAGACTTCCGGATTATCATCTACATTCACTTTGCCAATTTTGGCTTTACCGGCATACTCTCCAGCTAGTTCTTCAACAACAGGTCCGATTTTTTTGCACGGACCGCACCACTCTGCCCAAAAATCGACAAGAACAGGTGTATCGGAATTGAGAACTTCGTCTTCGAAATTACTGTCTGTTAGTGCTAATGTTGTTTCTACTGACATAATATTTTAAAATTTAGACCTCGTTCAGCTCACGCTTAACTAAACTTGTGAGCTTCGTCCGTGGTTCTTAACGTTTTATTGATTGTATGAATATACTATTTCTTTCTAATGCTGTAAACGTATTGTAAGCTGCATTAGTTCTCTGCTTTAACCAACTCCACATGCTTTTTGCCCACAATTTTGCGGGCAGCTTTCACAAATTCTTCAGACGGATCCACCACAAAACGGCGTGCATTCATCCGGAGGTTTTTCACATGTGGACTTTCGATTCGGATGGCAACAGGAGAGTGCCCTTTGTGCTGCTCACATAATCTGGCAATTTCCATAATATCTTCATCCGAAAGAATGGCTGTATCAAAGGTGAGTCTGAGCCTGATCTTATTCTGGTTTTTGATGCGCATGTTTTCGATTCGCTCGAAATTCCGGGCTATCACTTTTGGCGCTCCGCTGCGCATATCAATGCTGCCGTCTACCACACAAATATTATCCTGCTGAATCAGATTCATGCATTTGTCGAAAGTGTCCGAGAAGGCAATAACTTCGATACTGCCGTATTCGTCTTCTATAGTAGTGAAGGCAAACGGACGCCCTTTTTTATCGCGTACCTGTTTTACCGAGGTGATGATTCCTGCAACCATTACCGAAGAACGGTCTGCAAGATTGGCCAGGTCGGCCATTGCAAGCGTGTGCGAACAAAACAGACGAATGTCGTCTTTGTACTTATCCAGCGGGTGACCGCTAAGGTAGAAGCCAATCAGATCCCGCTCTCTTTTCAGACGCTCGATGTTCGACCACTGCTTAACTTCACGCAGTTTTGGCTCGGCCATATCCATGCCGTTTTCGCCCCCGCCAAACAAGCTGATCTGATTTCTGCTTTCCTCTTCCTGCTTGCGGATGGCGTACTGAATGGCATCATCCAGGCTTTCCATAAGCTGGGCGCGGTTCTTGTGAAGCTCGTCAAACGCACCGGCCTGTATAAGACTTTCCATGGTTTTGCGGTTGCACGATTTCAGATCCACGCGGAAAGTGAAATCGAACAGGCTTTTGTACGGGCCGTTTTCGGTCCGCTCATGCACCAGGCTGATTACCGCATTACTTCCAACTCCTTTAATGGCGTCCATCCCGTACTGAATGCGGCCTTCCTTCACCACAAACTTTCCGGCACCGGTGTTTATGTTCGGCGGATCAACCGAAATCCCGAGCGCGTTGGCTTCCTCAATAAACGATGACACCTTCTTGATGTCACCCATATTATGAGTGAGCACTGCGGCCATAAACTCAGGCGTGTAATTTGCCTTGAAATACGCCGTTTGATACGCCAGCACCGAGTAGGCAGCCGAGTGGGATTTATTAAATCCGTAGCCGGCAAACATGGCCATTTTATCAAAAACGTCCTTTGCCACTTTCTGATCATAACCAAGACCTACGGCCTGTTTAACGAACTTTTCCTCCTCCGGTGGAAGAAGCTCCGGCTTTTTCTTACCCATGATTCTGCGAAGAATATCGGCTTCGCCCAGTGAATAACCGCCCATCTGCTGGGCAACCTTCATAATCTGCTCCTGGTAAATCATAATGCCGTAGGTCGGCTCGAGCAGTTCACGCAAATCATCGTGCGGATACTCGACCGTTTCCTCCCCGTGCTTCCGTTTGATGTAGTCCGGAATGAACTGCATCGGACCCGGACGGTACAGGGCGTTCATGGCGATAAGGTCATCAATTACCGTTGGTTTGAGCTCGCGAAGGTACTTGCGCATACCGTCGGACTCAAACTGGAATGTACCTACCGTTTCAGCCCGCTGATAGAGCTTAAAAGTGGCTTCATCATCCAGCGGAATATCATCGAGATCATATTCCTTGCCGTGATTTTCCTTAACAAACGAAATGGCTGTTTTGAGAATAGAAAGCGTCTTCAGTCCCAAAAAGTCCATTTTCAGCAGGCCGCACATTTCGGCACTTGGCCCGTCGTACTGGGTGATGACGTCCTTCTCCTTAGACAGAGCTACTGGCACGTAATTCGATACCTCACCCGGCGCAATAATTACGCCCGCAGCGTGAATACCGGTCTGGCGTGCGCACCCCTCAAGTACCTTTGCGTACTTCATCATTTTCCGAACCTGATCATCCGGGTGCTGGAAAAGCCCGTTGAGCTCTTCCGCAGACTCCGGATTCATAGAGGGATTCAGAACCTTCGAAAATGTATCGAGTCCGGGCTTTTCGGGAAACAGTTTTGCGATGCGGTTCACTTCCTGCAGCGGCACGCCAAGCACACGGCCTACATCACGAATGGATGTTTTAGCCTTCATGGTGCCGTACGTTACAATCTGAGCCACGTTCTGACGCCCGTACTGCTCAACTACATAATCAATAACCTGCTGACGACCCACATCATCAAAATCAATATCAATATCGGGCGGACTCACGCGCTCGGGATTCAGGAAACGCTCAAAAAGCAGATCGTACTTCAGCGGATCGATGTTGATGATTCCGATACAGTACGCTACAATACTTCCGGCTGCAGAACCACGGCCAGGCCCGACGTATACGCCGCGCTCTCGGGCAATCGTAGTAAAACTCTCCACGATGAGGAAGTAGCCTGCAAAGCCCATCTTTTTGATGATCTGCAGCTCCATATCAATACGCTCGCTCACCTCGCTGCGGATCTCGCCGTAGCGCACTTTTGCGCCCTCATACGACTTGAAGCGCAGGTAATCGTCCATATCCTTGTACGGTTCCGGCACGGGATAATGCGGCAGCAGCAGTTCAGAGCTCAGCTGTATGTCTTCAACTTTATCGACGATCTCGGCCGTGTTGTCGATGCTTTCCGGAACGTCTTTAAACAGCTCGAGCATCTCATCCGGTGTCTTGAGGTAGAACTCCGGATTAAGGTTGTTATGGTCGTCTGTAAAACGAAAACGATTGGGATCGTTAAGATCGGCGTTGGTTTGCAGGGCGAGCAGAATATCGTGCGCTTCCGAATCTTCGCGGTCCACATAGTGGGAATCGTTGGTGGCAATCATTTTTACACCAAACTCTTTGCTCCATCGAATGAGGACCTCATTACAGGTATCCTGATCGCGCAGGCCGTGCCGCTGAACCTCGATGTAGTAATCTTCGCCAAAAAGGTCCAGATACCACTTAAAAATGTCTTTAGCCTCGTCTTCACCCTTGTTCAGAATCGTCTGATTTACCTCACTGGCCAGACAGCAGGTTGAGGCAATCAGGCCCTCCGAATATTTTTCGAGCGTGGTCTTGTCAATCCGCGGCTTGTAGTAGAGGCCGTCCACATAGCCGATGGAGCACAGCTTAACCAGATTTTTGTAGCCGGTCATGTTTTTGGCAAGCAGGACCTGATGGTAGCGGGTGCGGTTTTCCCGGTCTTCCATTGTGGTCGGAGTAATATAAAACTCACAGCCAATTATCGGCTTAATGCCTTCACTCCTTGCCTCGCTCACAAACTTGGGCACCCCGAACATATTCCCGTGGTCGGTTATCGCGATGCCGGGCATATTGTGCTCTTTAGCTTTTTTAACCAGATCCTTAATGCCCGCCGCTCCGTCGAGCATGCTGAACTGGGTGTGACAGTGAAGATGGGAAAATTGATTCATGTAGTAGTCTGGTGTTAAAAGGCGAAATCAAAACACAGACATTTTTATTAACCCATAATTATCAAGTTTTTAGGGTTAATAAAACAATCTGTGTTAGTGGCATTAAACTAAGGAAATTCATACTCGGATTCATCCACTAATTGAATTTATCCTACCACACTTTCTTACAAAGCTGAGTCAATATTATTCCAAGAGTTACTGTCGGACCGGTGGTGAAACGGCTATGCGAAGTCCGCGGCTCAGGTCGATGGCATAACGGCGATCGCGGGTTATGATGATTTCAACCAGCGCGTTTGCGGGAAAATCCAGACTGGCATCGGGGTCGAGCACGCGGCGGGTCGTTCCGTCGGTTAGTATGATGCGGCGGAGCTCCTGATCAGCCATTAATAAACTTGTGCGAAAACCTTCGCTGAGGTCAGGCTCACCCGAAAGCAGCGTAACAGAAATACTTTGTCCGTCGAAGTATGCTATACCCGAGCGGCTTCCCTTCTGGTTAATCACAACCACAGGACCCTCAAAATTGGCAATCCCCGTTTCCATCAGCCGCCAGACGGCCTCATCAGCGGTAACCAGGTTCCCGTTTTGGGTTTCAGCCGTTTCGGAATAGGAATAGGTGATGGTCTCCGTGCCCCAAACGCTTGCCTCGGCGGCATAAGCGAAAAAGAGAGCTATGGTGATGACGGTTGAAAACGAAAATGCTTTAATGAAATTCATCGGGCAGTTTTAATTAAGGTTCGTTACTTAAACGATGATGCACCGGAAATTATTAGTAAATCGAAGCAGAAGCATACTTTTAAGTTTAACAGGGAAAAGTCGAAGGTCCAAGGTCGAAGGTCTTTTAAATTCCAGCAATATGGGCAAGTATTGTTAATTTAAAGCTGCTTGAAGTCGGCTGCATCACAAGTACGGTCAGGGAACCAGAGCTGCATTTCCACCTGCTGAAGCATGCTTTCCGGCTCTGGCTGCACCAGCTTTGATTCGCCACCGCGGATTATCATTGCCACGGGGAAATAACACAGTCCCGCACCGGCCGGGTGATGTAGCAACATCTCTGATAAGCGCCTCACGTGCTCAACATCGCGGGGAATATGCTCCGGCGGACGCAGACCAAACCCGAACATGGTAATACTTTTTATTTCTGCAGAATCATAGGCCGTCGCTCTGCCGTTTTGGTGATCATACCCAAACTCAAGCTCGCTAAAAGCTGCTTTCACTTCGAGAAAAAACGGGCGCTCTGTGTCGAAACCGGAGTTTTCCGAAATGTGCACCGCGTCCTGTATCAGCGCTGACAGAAAAAGCAGTTTATCGTTTGTAGTGCTGACCAAGAGCGTTGGCGTGCCTTTTACACCGGATGCAAAACAAATTGCCTCTGACGATGCAGGCTGTAGTTCATTCGAATGCAGGCCGCTTTCACCATACCCGACATACTGAAAGTCCTGGTTCACCAATCGCGAAATCTGAGCCGTGGTTACCAAAGCAGAAGACGCTATCTCGTTTTTGTAAACCTCATAGCTGTTTTTCTCAATTTGTACCGTACGCTTCATATTTTTTGCAGGGTGATGGCTTCAGAAATGACAATAAATTTAATGGCTAAATCAAACCCGGACTATCTGTTGCCCAGGATAATGACTTCCACATTGAAGATTTTACCGCTCTCGATTTCGAACCGTACTATGGTCCGCTCAACCTGAAACCCGTGCCGGCCGGCTGCCCCCGGATTCATAAACAGCATCTTTTTGTTATCAGGATCACGCGCAATTTTCAGAATATGGCTGTGTCCGCAAATCATCAGATCAGGGGTATTTTCATAAATCTGCTGGCGAATAGGAATCGCATATCGGCCCGGATTGCCACCGATGTGAATCATAAATACATCTACCCCCTCAACCATAAAACGCAGGTTATGGGCAAATTCGGTACGGATGTCTTGTCCGTCTATATTGCCATAAACGCCTCTTAAGGGAGCGATTTCCCGCAGCTCATCGGCTATACCGATATTGCCAAAATCGCCCGCGTGCCAGATTTCGTCGCTGTCGCTGAAATAGTCCTTAACCTGCGGGTCGAGATACGAATGGGTGTCAGAAATGAGACCTATTTTCATGAGATCTGATTATGAGAAGTTTATGGTTCGTTAAGGTAACAAAAAATTATACTGCCAAATTCAGAATTTTGTGACCATGCCTTGAGGCATTCATCATTCCTGCTTCATTTATAAATACCGTATATTTAGGCCTCTCATCACTCGATTCATAAACCTAAACGATTTGCCTGTCAGTCAACCAACTAAGCCGTTAGTTTCCGTTATTATTTTAAACTGGAACGGACTGCATCATCTAAATGCATACCTGCCGTCGGTTACGGCAACTCAGTATCCGCAGCTCGAAATCATTCTGGCCGACAATAACTCTGATGATGATTCAGTTGCGTACGTTTCAAAGCAATTCCCAAATATCCGCATCATACAGCATGATGACAACTACGGCTATTGCAAAGGCAACAATCTGGCAGCTGAACAGGCCAATGGTGAACTGATCGTGTTCCTGAACAACGATGTCCGCGTGAGCCCCGACTGGCTCGATCATCTGGTCAAATTGTATGAAAGATTCCCCGATTTAGCAGCTGCGCAGCCCAAAATTTTATCCGATCGCAATCCGGATTATTTCGATTACGCGGGAGCAGCTGGCGGGCAGCTCGACAAACTCGGGTATCCCTGGTGCCGTGGCCGCATTTTTGACTCTGTGGAAAAAGATCTTGGCCAGTATAACCAGTATCCAAACCGTATTTTCTGGGCATCGGGTGCAGCGTTTTGCATAAAGGCAGAGGTATTCGAAAAAGCAGGCGGTTTCGATGAGCACTTCGGCATGCACATGGAGGAGATCGACCTTTGCTGGCGCCTGCAGCGAATGGGCTATGAGATTCGTATTCAGCCAGATTCTGTAGTTTACCACTACGGCGGAGGTACACTAGGCATGGGAGACCCGCGAAAAGTATACTACAATTTCCGTAACAGCCTTGCGATGCTCACAAAGAATGAAAGACCGGCCTCCCTTCTGCCTGTACTGCTTGGACGCTTAGCGCTCGATACTATAGCGGGGCTCAGGTTTCTGCTTACCGGAGACACGGCGTCTCACAAAGCCGTATGGAATGCGTATCGCGACTTCTATTCTAACCTACCCTACTGGCTGAAAATCCGTGGCAAGCTCGAAGATCTTCATCAGTCGGATATGCTCTACGGATTCGGTCCGAACAGCATAGTATGGGATTATTACATCACCGGAAGAAGAAAAGCGAAAAACAGTATGCCTTTTTCTATTGTGCTGCTCACCTTTTTTTCGGCAACGAGATCCGACCGTGGCGGCAAAGAGCTATAGTCTCTCTGCCTGGCCGATAACGGTTCCTAATTGAGCTCAAAAATTCATATATTTTAATATTAAAGGCTTTACGGCTTCCAACGCTGTAAAGCCTTTATAATCTCAACTACTGTTTACTATCAAGTAACGATTTAAGACAAATACATGAAGCAAACTGTCAGCGAAATACCTGATTTCAAAAAAACGATACCAATCGACCAGGTTGGCGTTGAAGAACGGGTAGCTAAATTCAATACGCGCAGTATTAAAAAGGACTCCAAGCTTTTTGCTCTTAAACTGGCCCTTAGCATGGTCGATCTTACCACCCTTGAGGGGTCGGATTCGCCAGGCAAAGTGCGTCAGCTCTGCTACAAAGCAATGCATCCGCACGACCGGGTTGAAGACATCCCGAAAGTCGCGGCCGTATGCGTATACCCAAGCTTTGTAAAGCTGGCTAAACAAACTCTGGACGGATCCGGAGTGAATGTTGCCAGCGTGGCCACCGCTTTCCCAAGCGGCTGGGCCCCACTGAAGGCCAAACTCGACGAAGTACGCTATTGCGTTGAGGAAGGTGCCGACGAAATTGATATGGTTATATCCCGTGGTGAGTTTCTAAGCGGAAACTACTCCTACGTTTTTGATGAAATCGCGGCTGTAAAAGAAGCCTGTGGCGATGCCCACCTGAAGGTAATCCTGGAAACAGGCGAGCTTCAGACCCTCGATAATGTACGCAAGGCAAGTGATATTGCCATGTATGCCGGGGCCGACTTCATCAAAACATCAACCGGGAAAATAAGCCCGGCTGCAACCCAGCCCGTAACACTGGTGATGTTTGAAGCCATTCGCGACTATTACTACAAAACCGGCATCAAAATCGGGATGAAACCCGCCGGCGGTATTCGCGACTCTAAACTGGCTTTACGTTACCTGGTGATGCTGCGCGAAACCCTTGGCAACGACTGGCTGAATCCGGATTTATTCCGCTTCGGCGCCAGCTCTCTTGCCAACGACCTGCTTATGCAGATTGTAAAGCAGCAAACAGGTGTATATCAGTCTCAGGATTATTTCTCGAAAGATTAAGGACATGCTAAAAGAATCAGATATTCAAAAGAAACACCGCCTCGATTTCAGCACCGGCTGGAACTACGATCCCGCTCCTGAAAGCAGCGATCATATTTCCATCAAGGAGCGTTACGGGCATTTTATTAATGGCGAATTTGTAGACCCGATTGAAGGCAAATACTTCGACACCGTAAACCCGGCAACTGAAGAAAAACTTGCTGAGGTAGCCTTGGGAAGTCAGGCCGACGTGGATGCTGCTGTTAAAGCCGCCCGCAAGGCCTACACCAAAACATGGTCAAAAATGTCGGGCCGCGACAGAGGTCGTTATATCTACCGCATCGCCCGCATGATACAGGAGCGCGCCCGTGAGTTCGCCGTTATCGAAACCCTGGACGGCGGCAAGCCGATCAAGGAATCGCGCGATGTGGATGTGCCAACCGCGGCCGCACACTTTTTCTACTATGCCGGCTGGGCCGACAAGCTGGAATATGCATTCCCGGGCCGCAAGCCTGAGCCGCTAGGCGTAGCCGGACAAATTATACCGTGGAATTTTCCGCTGCTTATGGCAGCATGGAAAATTGCCCCGGCCCTGGCTACAGGAAACTGCGTTGTGCTCAAACCAGCAGAAACCACCCCTCTGACCTGCCTCAAGCTGGCAGAAATCATTAGGGAATGTGGTTTGCCTCCGGGAGTGGTCAACATCGTAACCGGAGCAGGCGATACGGGTGCCGCTATTGTGAATCATGAGGATATCGACAAGATTGCCTTCACAGGATCTACGGCTGTTGGCAAGATTATTCAGAAATCCATTGCCGGCACTCCCAAAAAGCTCACGCTTGAGCTTGGTGGCAAAGCTGCCAACATCATTTTTGAGGACGCCGCC
>PWID01000116.1 GCA_003555145.1 Balneolia bacterium
CCTTCTTTCAGGTTTGACGCTTAACTGCTATTTTTAGCCAATTGATTGAACCCACACCGGAAACTATGGCAGATTACCAGTTTTTAAATCCTCTTCGTTGGAAAAAATCCTTCCTCATCAGCATACTGATTGGCTTTTTAGTGCTGTGGTTCGGGTTTCTGGACAACTACAGCGTGTTAACGCGCTATCAGCTAAACAGCGAGAAAGCATCGCTTGAGAACAGAATCGAACAGCTGAAAGAGGAGACCAAAGAGCTGGAAGCCCGCATCGAGGCGCTTCAGACCGATTCATCTTACCTTGAGCGCATCGCCCGTGAGGACTACGGCATGAGAAAGCCGGGCGAGGTAATCTATCAGATACGCGAAAAAAAATAGCCGCTTGGGCATTCGCACTATTCTAATTCTTATTCTTCAGCGGGGCGGCATCACAAAAGAACGCACCCGATTTTAACCGTACACCTTTAGATTTTTTTATAATGTTATCTGTTGGTATCGACCTTGGCGGAACAAATATTAAAGCTGCCCTTATTCATCGCGAGAAAGGCATACTTAAGCAGATTTCGGTTTCAACCGATGCAGATTCCGGCCTCGAGGCCACGCTCGACCGCCTGGGACAAATCGCCATCGAAGTTTCCGCCGAAGCGCAGGATGATATCACCGGAGTCGGAATCGGCGCCCCGGGTATGATCAGCCTCGACCGCAAATCCGTACAGAATCCGCCCAACCTTCCGGGCTGGGACGTGGTTCCCCTCGCTGATGAAATCACCAAACGCACCGGGATGAAGTGCCTGGTCGAAAACGACGCCAATCTGATGGCTCTGGGCTCGGCCCGATTTGGCTCCGGCCGCCCGTACGACAACTTCGTTATGATTACGCTCGGAACCGGCGTGGGCGGCGGCATCATCATAGACAACAGAATTTTTCGGGGTGCCACGGGCGCTGCCGGCGAGCTGGGTCACGTTTCCATCGATTACAAAGGCGCGCAGTGCAACAGCACCGTACCGGGCGCCATCGAAGCCTACCTGGGTCAGCGGTTCCTGAGCAAACGCGCAGCCGACGAAATTGAAAAAAATCCGGAAAGCGATCTTTACAAAAAATTCAGCGGTGATTTCAGTAAGCTCGAGCCGCTTGATCTTACTGAAGCGGCCAACCACGGCGATCAGCTGGCCGTCGACATCCTCGCCGATGCCGGGCGCCTGCTGGGCTACGCCATTGTGAACTACGCCCACGTGCTGGATGTGCGTAAATTTGTAATCAGCGGCGGAGTGGCCAAAGCCGGCGATCTCATTCTGAAGCCCGCCTTCGCCGCGGCCATGGAGCGCCTGATGCCTCCGTTCCGCACCGATTTCGAAATTATCCCGGAGCTTCTGGGTAACGAAGCCGCCCTGCTCGGGGCCGGCACGCTTGCACTCGAAAACCTCTGACCCCGTCCGTAGCGGCCCCATTCATGCCCGATAACTCAAGGAAATTGTGGAATAAAGCGAGTTCCTCCCTGGTATCGGGTCAAGGCGGAGAGAACCGTTCTGTTCTGTTTCCGCGCAGTTTTTTCAGGGTGATGGCGCTCGTGATGGTAATTTCCATCGGCGCAGGCTTCACCCATGCAAAAGCGGATACATCAGAAAACCGGATGTCCCGTTTATTTACCGCGGCGGCCGATACGGTTCAGGTTCCATCACCCGAACCTAACGATACCCTGCCGCCGACTGAAGTACCCGAACTGCCCGATGAGGCTGAAATTGAGGATGAGCCAATCCTCACCCCTCAGCTGCAGCCCACGCCCGCTCCGACCGCACAGGCGCAGGGAGGCGGAGACGGCGTTCAGGATATCATCACCTTTACAGCCCGGGACTCACTGATCATTCGTTTGGACGATCAGCAGATTGCCTTTTTGTACGGAAATGCCAAAGTCGAGCATCCGTCGGGTCAGCTCGCGGCGGGGAGCATCACCCTGGATTTAGACGAAAACCTGGCCACGGCCGAAGCCCGGCGCATACCGCTCGACACAACCGATGCAAGTCCGCTGTTTCTGCGCTGGATTGAGCGCAAAGGCGAATTTGCCGCCCCGGTCGACACGCTGAGCATGCCCAGGCTTACCCGCGACGGGGAGACCATCGAAAGCAGGCGCATCATGTTTAATTTCGTAACCGAAAAAGGCAAGTTTGATGTCGCCACGGTCAATATCGAGCAGGGTTCGCTAACCGGAACGGCCATAAAGGCACCGGCCCCGCACGTGGTTTTTATTGAGGACGCCATTTACTCCACCTGCGATCTGGATCACCCGCACTACTACATTCGCGCCCGCCGCATGAAGGTGGTGGATGATGATGAGATTTTCTTCACCGGGGCGCAGCTCTACTTCCTGGATATCCCCTATCCAATGATTTTTCCTTTTGGCTATCTGCCGAATCAGCTTCAGCAAAACCGATCGGGTCTGCTTACGCCAAGGCTGGCTTTTCAGGATCAGGCCACGCGTGGTCTGGGTATGGAAAATATTGGCTGGTTTCAGTATTTCAACGATTACCTGACCGGCACGCTGAGCACCAGCCTGTTTACTTCCGGCACCTATTTTGTAGATGGAAGCACGAACTACGCAAAACGCGACCGATACCGCGGCTCCGTCCGGTTGGGTTATTCCAGGGAGCGCGGACTGGAAGCTACCGATCCGGATTTCACCCGGATTGTGAACAGCCGGCTTGAGGTTTCTCATCAGCAGACAATTAATCCGTATGCCAACCTTTCGGCCAACATCAACCTGAGAACGAGCGATTACTACCAGCGGAATTCCTACGATATCAACGAGCGGGCCGAAACGACGACAAGTTCGCGTATGTCGTACAACTATCGTCAGCCGGACGGTCTTTATACGCTCGGCGTTTCCATGCAGCAGTCGCAAAATTTTGCCAATAATCAGGTGCAGTTTCAGGGGCCGAATGCGAACTATAGCTTCCGGCGGTTTAATCCGTTCGAGCGCAGGCGTTCTGCGGGACAACGCTGGTATGAGACGCTGAGCATTTCCTACGGCGGACAGTTTTCATCACGCTTCAACTTCAACCCGATTCTGGACGGAGACGGGAATCCGGCCGCCGATATCAACTGGTTTCAGGCGCTGTTTTCCCCGACCGATTACAGAGAAGCCACCGGCGATATAGGCCACATTCGCTACGGATTATCGCAACGCGCCGAGATGTCCACACAGCTTACCACAAACGAGTTTCTAAACGTTACGGCCAACGCGCGCATCAACGAGTTCTGGTATCCGGAAACCATCCGGAAGGATTTTAATCCCGAAACAAACAGAACAGAAGACCGCATCGAGCGAGGTTTTGCAGCGGCCCGAACGTTCAACACCTCGCTGAACTTCAACACGGCTATCTACGGTATTTCGCAGGCTAAAATCGGCTCATTTGAAGGTTTCCGGCATACTATGAGGCCGACGGTATCATTCAGCTATCAGCCGGATTTCACCGGTGATTTCTGGGGTTACTACCGCGAGGTGCAGACCGATACGCTGGGTAACACGCGCCAATACTCCATATTCGAGCGCGGCGTTCTGGGCGGGCCGGGAGCAGGGGAATCCCGCTCGGTTTCCTTCTCTTTAGCCAACGTGCTCGAAACCAAGCAGGTAAGGCGCGATTCGACCGGAGAAAGCAGCGAGCGCGCACTCAGGCTTATTGATAACCTCGGCGCCAACGTAAGCTACAACTTTGCGGCCGAGCAGTTCAACCTGAGCGATTTGAGCCTGAGCTTTTCATCCAACATCCTTCAGAATATCCGGATAAACGCCAGCGCCAACTTCAGCTTTTATGCGCAGGATTCCCTCGGTATTGCCATTGATGAATATCTGTGGGAGAACTCCGGCCGTTTTGCCCGGCTCACCAACTACAACATCAACGCCAGCACGAGCGTAAGTGGTGGTCAGGGAGGCGTTCGGGTGCAGCCCGGCCCAATGTACTACCCGAGGTTTTACGACCCGTACGATCAGAGTATCTTCCGTGGCGTGGACCCGCTCTGGAATCGTGAGCCTATCCCACAGTTTAACGTACCCTGGTCGGCATCGCTTCGCTTCTCATACACCTGGCGCTTTATAAATTTCGATAACCAGAGGCGAACGGCGGTTTTAACTGCCGATAATATTCAGGTGAGGCTTACTGAGGGCTGGAACGTGCGGACGTCGATTGGTTACGATTTCATGGAACGCGACATCACGCCTTCACGCTTTGCTGTTGACAGAAACCTGCACTGCTGGACTATGAGCTTCGAGTGGAATCCGTTTGGTGATTTCACTTTCTACATGTTCTCACTCAGAATAAACGATTCGCAGATGCGAAGCCTTGTTCAGCTGCTGCC
>PWID01000289.1 GCA_003555145.1 Balneolia bacterium
CTGAAGACATCGTGGTGATAGCCGGTGGCGTAATCCCCCCCAAGGATTTTGCATGGCTCAAAGAGCAGGGCGTGGCAGCCGTGTTTGGCCCGGGAACCCACATCCCTAACGCAGCAAGAGAGGTGCTGGGGGCGATTAATAGTAGTAAAACATCTAAATTACATTGAGCTAAAAACCAGCTGGCTTTTGCATGAAGTAATACAAATGTAAAAAAAATTGACACGTCTTGTAAATATTTTTCGCATTGGATGGTGTGCAATACACAACCATTATCCAATAAAAACAAAAGACGGGTTATTATGTATTACAACTACATTAGTAAATTTTTTTGCATTACAACGGCTTTACTGTTAGTCGTGCTGACAAGCTGGGGGATGTCTGCTACAGCACATGCCCAGAATATATTAACGAGCAGCGATGAAGAGGTACAGTCGGAACGAGAACGCGTACAGCTGCTAAGAACGGCAGATGCTACGGACCGGCAAATGTTAAGAGTCGATTTCACAGATCAGGAAATCCGACAGCTACGCGGTATATCCGAAGATCTTTTTACTGAGTTTTCCATATCAGAACTGCGGACAATCTTGAAGTTCGAGTCGCGTGAATTAGCCGAAGCGGACATAGCAGAACAGCAGCTTATAAATCGCTATGAAGCGTATCTGCAGGAGCTCGCTTCTGAGGAGCTTCCTGATTTCTTTAACCTCATGAGTGTAGATATTGGCACCTATATCGACTTTAGCGAAAGTTCGGTATCGGGCTGGTCAGTTGAAGATTTAAGCGGAGAGGAAGTTGTATGGGTACCAGGTAACATATCTCAAATTCCGTATGGCAGCTACTATGTGGTTAACTCAGATGCTGCAGGCGGCGGTGATGTAAATGTTGCTAGCCGTTTGACAAGTACTGCCATACCTGTAGATAATATCAGCGGAAATGGTGTTGGAGTTTATTTGTCTCATGATTTCCGGAGGTTTAATCCCGGTGAAACTGCAGTAATAGAGTGGAGTACAAATGGGAGCAGCTGGAGCGAACTTGATGAATGGACAGCAAACTACAGGTTCGGTCATTCATTTTATGACCTCACGGATGAAATAGGATCAGCCAATGAGGTCTATTTACGGTTTACCTACAACGATGATGGAAACTGGGGATATTGGTGGGCGCTCGATAAACTTATTGTCTATGGTTTTGATGCTGATGATATCTATACACATACCCCGAATAGTCTGGATTTCTATGGAGACCTCGATTTTGATCGAATGACCTCGTCTATGTATGGCTCACTGGAGCAGGTAGAATACGATCTGGAGCTTCTGGAGCAAACGGGAGGCAGCTGGACTATAGGGTATGTACTACTCTTTACGGACGGAAATAACATCGATTCTTCACCCCGGATTCTTCAGGTTGGTGGGGAGAATAATCTAGGTGCTGATCAGCGTATACCGTGGGATGGAAGTACCGGAGAAGGTCCTATTTCAGGAATGGTCTCATTAAACACTCCGGTGGATCTTACCGGGTTAACGATGTGGGTTGGCCATAGCGGAATCGGATCGGGTCGCTGGGACGGCGAGGTAAACCTGCAGGGTACTACGCTTGCGGGTTCACTGCCGAAACTGTTCGAGCAGGACTATCTTTCTACAGGTTTTGGAATTCCTACCGGTGAATTTGATGGCGGAATTCGTATTTATGCAGCTGAAAACGTACTTATCCAGGATTATGTAAAAGTAACGGGAGTAACGGCTTATGGGAAAAATCCAAGTGGTAATTTTTTAGATGCTAACCAGCTTGACGGAATTGATCTGTATTTTTATTCTGATAATGATGGTGTGCCATCAGGAGATCCTTTTGGGACCGGTAATGCAATCAGGGAGTATTCACTACCCGCAAACAGTAATGCATATACTATTTTTCAGGAAAGTGAGCAGCGTTTTTCTGTAAACGTCGATCTGGAAATGTTGTCTGATGAAGATTTTCTGCTGCCTCCGGGCAGCTACTGGATGGTGATTGGTGTAAATCAGAACACAGCCGCGGGCAGCTTTAACAACAGATGGAGCTGGGCACTTTCAGAGCCTGGATTTAATACTGCTTCTCCGGTTATTATAGATCCGGATGGATCAGTCATATCAGGCATTGAAGAATGGACTTCAATCAATAATCTGTTAGGTTTTGAGACAGGCCTTGCGTTTGCCTTGCACGGTGTGTTATCCGACCCGCCGGAGCTGGAACCAGTTGCACCAATGGGCCTTCAGGCTAGTGTGGACAACGATTCCGGTGAAGTTGGCCTTACATGGAGTTCTCCGCCAGGAGCCGGCTTTATCGAAAACTTTGATGGCGGAATCTCAGAAACGCTCGACTTCTTCGGCGACAACTGGTCGGTTGAAGACGGTTTTCTGTTGTACGACAGCGGTGGTTCTGGTTCAGGCTTTGCGCTGGCGTATCATGAAAATAATATGCAGGATTTCTTCTATGAAACAGAGATTAGTGTTGACTACGAAGATGGTTTTGTTAGTGGAGTATTTTTCCGTTCAGATGCCGTACCAAACTCACTAAATGCTGTTGAAAACGGCTATCTTATTGGTCTGGGTGACTTTGGCGGTGGAATGGTTGTAGGTTTTTTTAAAATTGAAGATGGAGCATTTCTGCCTATAAACAACTGGCAGGAAAGCTCTAATTTAAATTTGGATGAAGAAGGATCTAATTACATAAGCGTAAGCGCGAGTGGTTCTGTTTTTGATATTTATATTAACGGAAATTATGAAGGTTCTTTCTTCGACAACTCGTTTCCGGTTGGCAAACTGGGTGTGCTGACAAGTAGTGATCGAGACGCAGAGTACACGTTCGACTACATTGCTGCAACCGCAGCATCTCTGCCCAGATATAATAATCCTATAGTTTATGAGACTGAATTAAACCAAGCCGCTGGCTCATTAACAGATGTTACCTCATCTATTGTCCGTTCGACAGAAACCGGAACGGGTACTGATAGGGCCGTAGGCGGTGTGATAAATCCTTCAGGCATGTTTTCGGAGTTTGCTGCGCTTAACGAGGCAGGCTTGATGTCAGGTGAGTTCGTAACCTTTAATGTTTTCCGGGATGGAGCACAGATTGGTTCAACCCCCGATAACACCTTCATCGATAATCTGGATGATTTTGGCTTGTACGAGTACCGAGTTTCGGCACAGTACCAGTTTGGGGAGTCGGAATTATCTGCCCCTGAAAACGTGGTTTACGTAGACGAAAGCCCGTTACAAAGACAAGCGGCCGAAGTAAGTGAAGATGCCTTTTCTGCTGAGCTTGAGCAAAACTCCGGCGTTTGGAGCGAAAGCTTTAACATTGGAAATACAGGCGAGCTTGATCTGATCTGGTCGCTCGAGGAAAGCATTGCCTTCAGCAGCGGTCCGATTATGACTGGTGTGGGTGAAGGTGCCAACGGAGCGGATGTAAGTGTACTTCAGGAAAGTATCGGGATGGTTTCTTTTGGAGCCGGTGTTCAGGCCGAAGCCAACAACAGAGTAGCCACGCGGATGGTCTTAACTGAAGACTGGGCGCTGGATACGTTCTCCTACTATGTATACCAAACCAGTTCCGGTACCACTCCTACAATCACTTCCGCAAATCTAAGGATCTGGGACGGAGAGCCGGGTAAGGGAGGGTCAGTAATATTTGGAGACGCCAGTACGGATGTACTTTCTTCTGTTGAATTCTCCAATATTTACCGCGTATCAGAAGGTAATGAAAGCGCGGAGAGTCGACCGGTGATGGAAGCAATTCTGGATGTTGACGGCCTCGACCTCGAAGCCGGTACCTACTGGGTTGATGTTCAGTTCGACGGAGATCTCTCCTCGGGACCGTGGATGCCACCCGTTACAGTACTTGATCGTCCGGTAACCGGAAATGGTGATGCCGTTCAATATACAGCAAATACAGACTCATGGATCGTATTTGGTTCAGGTGTTTATGAGCAAAGTTTCCCGTATACCTATTCCGGAAGTATTCAAAATGCAGCCGGTTGCTGGAACAGCGATGCCGAATGGCTGAGCGTTGATGTTCTGTCGGGATCTCTTGATCCGGTAGCTTCCCAGGAGCTAACCTTGAGCGTGGATACAGATGCGCTCGAACCAGGCGACTACAGCACAAATATCTGCGTATTCACCAACGATGAAAACAACCAGCTGGTATCCATTCCGGTGGATATAACAATCGAATCCGATGCTGAGCCGGTACAGGCTGTTGCTCCGGTATTTTCTCCGGATCCCGGCACCTATGAGCTCACGGTAGACGTGAGCATGTCAACCGAAACGGATGGCGCACAGGTTTTCTACACAACCGATGGCACCGATCCTGATA
>PWID01000244.1 GCA_003555145.1 Balneolia bacterium
AAAAAAGAAAAAACACGAAAAACCACTAACAATGTATGTAAGGATTCGGGTTAAACATTCATCTCTGCGTGAATCGGCGTCCTTCATGGTCGAAAGTCGAAGGTCCAAGGTCCAAGGTCTTTTTAATTCGTACACTGCTTACTGATCACTGATTACTGATTACTGATTACTGTTTAACCGACAGGTTCGCTCATCAGGTAAAGCGGATCCACGCCGAATACCAGCAGCACGGCCAGAACAAGCGCCACCATTATGGAAAACATGATAAGCTTCATAAGCACCAGGATTTTTTCTTCACGGGTGTTGATCGAACGCGGTACGGGATATCCCATACGCCGCATCAGAATAGTGGATAGAAAGGAGCTGGAGATGAATACAACCAGCAGAATAATCAGATTAATGGCTACCATATCGTCCGTTCGGGCAGGTACAGTTTCAGTTTCTTGTGGGTTATCGAAGACCTAAGATACGGCTTCTGATATCCGCTGTCACCTCCGAATCACATCACCCTTCCCGTTTATCCGTACTGGCTAAAACATGTAGCCTATACCGCTGTACAGTCTCCACGATTCGTTGGAGAAGCCCAGATCGCCGCGTATAATGAAGTCCCTGTTGAACAGCGCCACTGCACCACCAAAGCCGGCCGTGGTTTTGATATTATTCATCCAGTCCAGCTCGAACGGATGCACATAGAGCGCACCGGCATCGGTGAATAACTGCCCGCCAAACTCCATTCTCAGGGCCGGTATTTCAAACAGCCAGGTGCGCAGCTCGAGATTGGCAACCACGCTGCCGTAGTCACGGAAGCGCTCTAGCACGTAGCCGCGCAGCGTGTGTTCACCGCCCAGGGTTGATAGCTCGTAATAGGGTGAGCGCGCCAGTATCTGCTCCCCGCTCAGCCTGGCAGCAACGACCACATCGGTTATGAAATTAAACTGACGAAAAGCAGAAACCGAACCATTGAGCTTTCCGAGCGACATTTCGTTTCCCAGCTGCGAAGGGAAGTATTCCAGGCTCAGGCTGAAAGTCTGGCCCGATGCGGGGCGAAAAACATCATCCCGGAAATCGCCCTTCAGGCCAAGGCTGAACGACTGCCGGAAGCCGCCTTCGTATCCCCGTGGACTCAGATCTTCCAGGAGCGTGTTGTCGATATCATAGTTTTTGATGTAGCCAATCCGGGCCCCGTAGGTAAACTCCACCCGGCTGGCTGGTCCCGATTCGCCAACCCGCATGCCGTACTCCGCGCTCAGATCCAGATAGACCCGGGAGTATTTATTAAAGTCACCTTCATTGAAAACCGTAGCACCGCCACGACCAAAAAAATAGGCTGAACTCATTTGATTTGCTGCACCCGCAATCGTTAAGCGATGGGCATCGGTAAAACGTTCTTCCATCGATCCAGACAGAGAGAAGCCTTCATTAAAGTATGCGCTTGCGCTCAGCCGGTACAGGCTTTTGATACGGCTGCCGCCATTAAACTGATGAAACTGATACAGCCCTCCCAAACCCAGACCTGCATCCGAGGAGTAGCTTAGCGTAGGCAACAGTCCCTGCTCGGCGGGTTCATCAGGCGTTTGCGCAGCTGCATTCCCAAAAAGAAATAGCGTCGCAACAGCCAGTGTACACAACACCGGCAAAAAAGCGGTGGCCCGACTGAGCACGTATTCAGCTAAAGTGCTGCAGCATGCTTTACAGCAACCGGTGTGCAGTACTGTTGAGTTGGTTATATTTTTCATGAACCGTAGATGATGGAGTTCATGAAGTCTTAAGAGTACCTTCTTCTTCGAGCAGATCGAGGGTGGCGATAGCATGACGAAAATGGGGAATCACGATGCTGCCGCCGACCACAAGGGCCACGTTCATTGCATCAACAATTTCTGCCTTGGTCCAGCCGGTTTTGGCACACTGCTCCAGATGGTAATCGATACAATCGTTGCACCGTAACACAGCCGAAGCCACCAGGCCAAGCAGTTCTTTAGTTCTGCCGTCCAGCTCGCCATCGCGATAGGTGTTCGTATCCAGGTTGAAAAACCGTTTTACTCCGAGGTGATCCAAGTCAAGAATCTTCTCGTTCATTTGGCTTCGCTCCTGGCGAAACGCATCAAGTTTGCTCATACTCTACTGTTCCTGTTCCACTAATTAAATGATAGTCTATAAGGTGTCGGTTTGTCCGCACGCTTGCTTCATGCCGGATTTTTCCGTTTACTGATAACGCTTAATTTAAAGCGCCTCAGCCGGTACCGGCCTTTTGTAACTTGCTCTGTTCGGGCTTGCTCCCGTTGACAAAATGAAAGGGGCACAAATGTTTACGTCCGCAGGATGGAACGTGATGCGCTGGTTTTTCATTTATGATAGAAAATACCTAAAGCACACATCATAATTTTAACTATTAAGATTTTCTAATGAAAGCACAGAAGACAATAACTCAAGAGTTGCAGCACATTGGAACTACAGAATACACTATACAGGTCGATTTGCTTTTTCCTAAAGGCTACAGCCTTGTTACGCCGCTTCATGCCAACAGGCTTCACGTATCTTATGAACATGAAGAAAGGCCGGGCGAGCAGCAGAGCCACATCATCCGTGAAGATCCGGAGTTCCCAATAGGGGTACCGGTTAGAAGCAAGGGCGAAGACGCGGTAATCCTGATTGACTACGAGTTTACTTATGTGAAGGATGATGCACCGGAAAAAGAGCTTAAGACCCACGTGCAGTACAAACTACCGGTAAAAGTAGAAGACTCCGGAAATGAAGAAATCTTTCTCAGCGCCACTTTGCCGCTCGATGAGCTATAAACTTTAAGCTCCTGTTCCGTCTGACTCTTACGGAAACGCATTCAAAAGGCTGGTTTTTGCATATTGCAAAGCCGGCCTTTTTTGTTTGCATGATGGTCTAATCCGGACGCTGAAAAAGCTGTTATTTTTGTTATTTTAGGGCCTGTAAGCGGTTACATATAATCACCATCAAATTCCTTCAATAATGAAAAAGCCCAAGCTGAGTTTCTGGCAAATCTGGAACATGAGTTTCGGATTTCTGGGAATTCAATTCGGATTCGCCCTGCAGAATGCCAACGTAAGCCGCATTTTCGAAACCCTGGGGGCCGATGTTTCTCAAATTCCTATTCTCTGGATTGCCGCGCCCGTTACCGGCCTTATTGTTCAGCCCATTGTGGGCTACCTGAGCGACAACACCTGGAACAGTTTTGGCCGCAGAAGGCCGTTCTTCCTTATTGGCGCCATCCTCGCCTCAGCGGCGCTTTTCATTATGCCTAACTCTCCCTACCTGTGGATTGCCGCGGGTATGCTGTGGATTCTGGACGCCTCGATTAACATCACCATGGAGCCCTTCCGGGCTTTTGTAGGCGATATGCTGCCCTCCGAGCAGCGCACCAAAGGCTTTGCGATGCAGTCGTTCTTTATCGGTATCGCGGCCTTTGTGGGCTCCTTTCTTCCGTGGATGATGACCAACTGGTTCGGCATCTCCAACACCGCCCCCGAGGGGATGATACCCGACTCGGTGAAGTTTTCCTTCTACTTCGGCGGCATCATCTTTTTCCTTGCGGTGATGTGGACCATCTACAAAACCAAAGAATACAGCCCCGAAGAGCTGAAGGCCTTTGAAGAGTACGAAAAGGAAAAGCACGGAATTCAGCAGAAAATCGAGAAGCCCAAGGTGGCTCCGGAAGACATGGCCGATAGCAAGATGAAGCATGGCCCAATCCTGGTATTTATCGGGGTACTGCTCTCCGCTATCGTCTATATACAGCAGTATGCTCAGGAGCTTTACATCCTTACCATTGGTATCGCTGCTATTGGCGTGGTGCTGGTAATCGCCGGCCTGATGCAGCGCAAAGGCAGTTCTAACGGTCTGGTCGTTGTTTTTGATGACCTGTATATGATGCCCAAAACCATGAAACAGCTGGCCGTGGTTCAGTTCTTTTCCTGGTTCGCACTTTTTGCTATGTGGATTTACACCACCTCGGCCGTAACCAGCCACATTTATGATATGCAGATGGACGCCATCGAGGTAGCCGAACTTACCGAAGCCGGTTTCCTGCTTGAAGCACAAACCGATGCAGACTGGTTCGACCGCCTTGGCCGCGTACAGGGTGACCTGGCGACCTACCGCGCTCAGATTGATGCGGGTCAGAGTAACGTAACCTCGAGCATGCGGGTGGTCACCTTCTTCCTGGAGGAAGGCCGCGTTGAGCTTACTGAAGGCACCCGGAACACGCTGCAGCGCATCGAGCAGGAGTACAACGCCGGGGCCGACTGGGTGGGCGTGGCCTTTGCCATTTACAACGGATTCGCCGCGCTTGTGGCGTTTATGCTTCCGGTTCTGGC
>PWID01000095.1 GCA_003555145.1 Balneolia bacterium
ATTATTTAGTACTTTAATTGTACGACATATTGTCCCCTAATTGCAAAACAATGGCTATATCCAATTTTTCTTTAGAGCAAGATATTCAACCTCTTTCGGAATTCAGAAAAAATGCTGCTGATTTTATTGGGCGTCTAAAGCGTGAAAAGCGATCAATAGTGCTGACTCAGCATGGTAAAAGTGCCGCTGTTCTTGTTGATGTTTCCGAATACCAACAAATGATTGATAAAATTACTCTCATGGAAGAACTCATGGAAGCAGACGGCCAAATTGCTCGTGGTGAAGTGATTGCTCATGAAGATGCTAAACAACTAATCCGTGAAAATCTGGCCAAGTGGAAGTAATCTGGACCAAACTTGCGATCCAAAGAGTTAATTCAAACGTAAACTATATCGATCAGTATAATTTCCAGGCGGCAAAAAAGTGGTCTGAGCTTATTTTTGAGAGAACAGATCAGCTCATTGAATATCCTGAATCAGGTAGAATTGTACCTGAATACAACCATCCCGATCTAAGAGAAATCATTGAAGGAAATTACAGAATCATATACCGAATTCGAAAACCGAAGCGAGTAATATACATCACAACGGTTCTCCATGTCCGGCAAAAACCGACCCAACCCGGCAAGTTATTTCGATAAGTTACCATATCACTCAGATACTCCAGAAATGAAGAAAGAACCTTTCGACGAATTTATCGAGAGCATCAAACAAGCCTACAAAATCCGAGTAGGTGAACTAAATGCTTCTCAATGAATCCAAGCGCGCTAACATACGAAACAACCGGGCGTGTGGGGCATTTCCGCCCCAGGATAACCGGCTGTCCACGCTGGTCATGCGTTTGCCGTGATAAAACAGTTACCCCAAGCTAAATGTGATTCTACAAAGACACATTCCCAAAGGAGGCTAAAATGAACAACTTTCTGTTTAAAATTACTTTAGTAAGCATTTTAAGCTTCGCCTTGGCAAGCTGTGATATATTTCAGGCTAACGATGAAAACCGACATTCTGTGGATTATCAATACATGCCTGGTGAGGTTTTAGTCACGTTGGAAGAAGAATTTAATGTGCAAGATTTAAGAACAGTATTAGAAAATCTCGAGGCTGAGTGGAACAGGTCATTGGCTGATGGACATGTAATTCAAGTTCGAGAAACCCGGGAGAAACGATGGGTTCAAAAATTGGAAGAGGAGGAAGTAATTCATAATGCGCAGCTTAATCGATTCGGCTATTCCTATTCAATTATAGCATCCGAATCCGGAAATTTTCCAATTATTGAAGATGATTCACTTAAAGTGGAGATCACTTATGGCGGATGCGGCCCCGGCCACGAATATTCATTGGAGTATGAAGCCAGGGGGGCTTCATCTTTTGATTTATGGCTATTCAAAAAAACACCCGATGAACCTTGCCGTGCAATTATCAGAGATACCAGAGCTTTTAAAATTCCTCAAGAATTAATGAATGCTCAAAATCTTGTATTGCTTAACCCGGTAAATGAAAGAATCATTTTGCGTGATTGATTTTTCTGCTCTTTTTTAAACTACGTTTAGACAATCATTAATACTATATAATGTTCTATATCAAGGGTTTGAAAAAGAGGGGCGGATGTACTTCGCCTGTTCACCACATCCTTCTCCCTGCCGGTTAAACGCGGAACCGTAAATACATCTGATCCCAACTTGCAGCTTCCTGATCATGACTGAGGCTCTTATATTCAGTCATGTCCAAATCCAAAGATGATAGACACCTTATTGTCGTAGCTGGTCCTGATGGGTCAGCAAAATCACTATTGCTTCAGAAACCCTTGAAGATAAAAACGTAATCTGCCTCAGTGCCGACGATATCGCCTTGCAAATTTCTCCGGAAAACCCGCAAGCTGCCAGAAGTTAAGCTGGAAAAGTGTTTTCCAGACGATTAGAGTACTCTGTTTTACAAAGTGATAGTTTCTGATTGAATCAAACTGACGGGGCCCTTGCTGTTGTCAAATGCAATTCTGTAGAGAATGCTTGCCCCATTCTCTGAGGGTTGCGTTACTGCTTCAGGTTAAAACTTTTGCGTTATACCCAGCTTTAGAAAGGACATTGTCAAGTAACATATTCCAATTCCCCTCTGCTACCAGCAGTTTAATTTATGAGTTTCTAAATCCATTAAAAATGGAGGCCTGTCCATCCTGACAGACGCTTGATTATGGCGTCCAAACAGCTTTTCGGGCTTTTTTACAAAACTCTGTTCTGTAACTGTTCACTAAAGTGTGAACTATCCCAGATCTTTTAACGGCCTGCCACCCTGTTTCCCAATCAATTTGACGGGTTGGAACTACCCCTGTTTTACATTACGGGCTTACAGGATGGGGCCATGAATAACTTTTGCTTTTCTTCGTCATCTGGCCTTTAAAACCTTTATACGGCTGATTTTTCGCTAGAACGTACCACACAATGCGCGAGAGTTCTTTGGCTACGATGGTGCGGGCAACTTTGGGACCCTTGCGGCGCCTGAGCTTGTTATAAAACTTCTTCACCTCACCGTAATTCGTATAAGCCCCAATTGCCGCTTGGCCAAAGGCAATTTTCAGATACTTGTTGCCATCTTTGGAACCGGTTTTATGGCGTTGCTTTCCTCCACTGTCATTGCTGCCCGGTACCAGACGGCAGTAACTGGCAAACTGCTTGTCGGAAGGAAAACGGGTAATATCACCGACTTCAGACAAAATGGACCAGGCACTTACTGGTCCGATACCCGGAATTTCCATCAATCGTTTAACTTCTTCACGGTACCAGAGTTGCCGGGCAATGGCTTTTTCAATCCGATCTATGGAATTCTGCATCTCTATGACCTGGTCGATGCTCAGACTTGCCTCCAGCCATGCTTCATCCGGAAGATGATTCCTGAGAGACATGCGTAAATTTCTGACATTTCGCCAGTCGGAGGATTTTACCGTCAGGTTGTAACGTGTAGCAATACTGTAAGTAAAGTTTTGGAACTGATTTCGTTTAAGAATCCATCGAAGTCGAGCCCGGGTCAATTCACGAAGTTCTCGTTGCCGCTTTTCGGATTTCCAGCTTTCCGGAACCAGTCCAGTGCGCAACAGCTCGGCGAGCATATGCGCATCCACAGAGTCGGTTTTAACCTTAGCATAAGAGATGGCCTTGAGCATTTTGGCATGGGCCAGTTTCAAGGTTATGCCCTTATGGCGAAACCAGTCGTCAAGCCAATACCAGCTGCTTGTACTTTCAACAACGGCTTGTGCCGGATGACTGATCTTTGAAAAAAAACGATCTAATGCCAAGGAACAGCAACGAATGCTTTCCAGTTTCAACAAATCACCGTTGTCATTTACCGCGGCAAGCGTCATATTGCGAGTATGTAGGTCTATTCCGATGTGTATCATGGCGTCCTCCATTATGTTTCATTTCGGTTATACTGAGTACTGAAATGTAACAAAGGGGGACGTCCTTTTTTAAAAGATCAATTTATACCCCAATTGCTGATACCGGGCCTCCAAGATTCGACCTAAAGGTTAGAAAAGGAGAAAAGATTGTTGTAAAATATCCTGCCATGCCAAAAGGAGCACGTTATGACGAGTCTGGTCAAAATAAGTTTAGATATCATCTGGGGTTGTGCAGTGAACCAGACCTGGCCTCTTTCTTATCTGAGAAAAATCGTATTACACCAACGTTTCGATTACTAAGTGAATAACCAACCATACGGTTGGACAGACTTTCGCCCGCCCACTACATCCTCACCGAGCCGGTTAAATGCTGGCCATTAGCCTGCCCGGTGAACTGGCATTGGATCAGAACTATCCGAACCCCTTCAATCCATCCAACTAAATCCGGTTCGCCATACCTGAACAGGCACACGTAACGCAGACGGTTTACGATGTTCTCGGTCAGAAGGCAGCTACACTGGTCGATGAAACCCGCTGAGCCGGCTGGCATGATGTGACTTTCGACGCAAGCGGCCTGCCCAGCGGTGTATTCATTTATCGTCTCGAGGCGGGCGCATATGTGATCTCCTGGAAGATGATGTTTGTGCAGTGAGGAGACACAGCAGTAATTTTGACATATAATAAATAGTTAAACCTCTGCCCCACCCCTTTCTATTTCGAATAATTATTTTTCGGTGTTCACGTTTTTGTTAACTTGGGCAGATGAGAGAAGTCATATTCTATAAAACACAATCTGGCAAATCACCTATCGCTGATTTTTTAGACTCGCTAAATGCCAAACAAGCCCAAAAAGTCGCCTGGGTGCTTAGCCTGATTGAAAACTCTAAACGCGTCCCTAAAGAATATTTCAAAAAACTAACCGG
>PWID01000008.1 GCA_003555145.1 Balneolia bacterium
CCCTCAGCGTGATGGAAATGCGCTCGAAGTGCAGAAGACTCAAAAATGAGCATAACATCGATTTGATTATAGTCGATTATCTCCAGCTGATGCGCGGCAACTCCAACAACAGCAATACCAACCGAGAGCAGGAAATCGCAATGATTTCACGCGGTTTGAAAGGCCTCGCAAAAGAGCTTGATGTTCCGGTAATCGCACTTTCACAGCTAAGTCGTGCAGTGGAGCAGCGTGGCGGGAATAAACGTCCGCAGCTTAGTGACCTCCGTGAGAGTGGATCGATTGAGCAGGATGCCGATGTGGTTTGCTTTCTGTACCGCCCGGAATATTATGGCATCACAACCGATGAGGAGGGGCACTCAACGGCGGGAATCGGCGAACTGATAATTGGAAAGCAGCGTAACGGACCGGTCGGCGATGTTAAGCTCCAGTTCGTGAAGGAATACGCGCGTTTCGAAAACCTTACCTCATTTGAGGGTGGCCCCATGATTGAAGGTGGAGTGGACATCGATCCGTTTATGGATGATGACGATTCAGATGCTATGCCAGCGCAAGGAGGGGGCAGCCGTCCAAAACTTCCGCCCTCAGCACCGGATGTTCTGCCAGATGAGGAGTCACCTTTTTAGGAAGACAGACTCAAAACGGGTTTATCAGCATTCGGATTCCTAAAGCAATTACAATCGCAATGGTGAAGCTGAGCAGCGTTCCAAGCAGAATGTACTCGGTTTCAACCCGCTCCTGCTTTTGGCCGCCAAAGCGTAGTATAGATTTTGCCGCAATCAGAAACCCAATTGCTGCGAACTGATTTACCAGCACAAAAACGTAAATCAGAATTCTCTCCAGAAGACCGATATAATGGCCAGCTTTGGGTAAACCGCCCGGCATATTGTCTGTGGGTTCTGCTTGAGACGGAATACTTACTCCGGCCGTCCAGGAGGAAATCAGCTTCTGTATAAGTACGGATGATGGTTTCAGAAGCAATAGCAGCCCCAGCAGGAGGGTTCCAATCTGAAATAACGGCATGGTACCAAACAATCCGAGCGAGTCCGTATTCTGGTAAATCCACCAGGCCAGACCGGCTGCCACTGCCAGGTGAGCCAGCTGATCAGCTACAAATACCTTTGCTGACTGCTGATCCTCAAGCGCGTTTTTCACTGCATCAATCGCTAAATGCGTGCCTGCGGTAACCCAGAATACCGGATGAAGAGACCACTCAGCCAGAAGCAAATAAGCCAGTATACCGGCAATAAGAGCATGCAGATACGACCAAACCGATTTCAGGTTATGCTTTCCTTTTTCTGAAACCATTTTACGGCTCTGCAGCACAAAGTCTGTTAAGATATGAGCCAGAATCAGCGGTATGAGAATTACGATAAATTCATTCATAAGATGCTCTATCTATGGCAGCACAACGTTTAATCAGCTTGTCCAGACCATGCCAGCATGCAGCATGGCTCCGCTGATTTACAGCCGACTGACTAATACCAAGCTCAGCTGCTATTTCCTTTTCCGTTAAGCCTTTCAGCTTGTGGTATACAATTTCAGCCGATGAGATATTCCACTGCTTCATAATCCATTCGTACAAAAAAAAGACTACGTCCGATTCTCTGTCTACAGTTTCATTACCTGTGAATACGCCTGCAGTGCGAGACTGCTTTTTGAGTAATTCCAGCCCCCTGCCAGACAAAATAAATGGCCTGTCGTTCTGCAGAGCCATATCAGAGTATTCCCCGATTTTCCCATATCCAACCGACACTGCAACATCATAAAGGATTTTATCTCCACGACCTGTCTCATCCTGGCCAAGCCTGTTTATGGCAGTTTTTAAGATCATTGCTACCCGAAAGGCTTCAGCAGCATCCGGGATTACAGCCTGAAAACTGTCACCTCGAAAAAAACGCATATCAGTAACCAAACCTTCAGCTATGAGGCTATCAGCTTCCAGACGTATCACATCGATTATTCGGCTCAGCTCGCTTTCAGCCAGCGAGGTCGATTGTTCCAGATCGGCAGTTAGTACAGCGGGCATATTGGATTCCTGTTAATGGATAGCGCAGCTGATATATTATAAGGCATTTGCCTTATAATAGCAATATATAAGGCATATACCTTATATAACTTAATTATAAGCTATATGTCTTATAATATTATTCAAGAGTAACGCGCCAAATACCATTCAATAGTGCTTGTAAGACATTTTGTAAAGTCTTTGGTATTCTGCCAACCGAGTTCATTTTCTATTTTGGTTGCATCAATGGCGTAGCGTAAATCATGACCGGGACGATCAGAGACAAAGCTGATGAGATTTTTATAATCCCCCTGAGGCCCCCCTCCTTTCAAATCATTCATCAAATTACAGATGGCTTTCACCAGATCGATATTTTTCCACTCGTTTCTACCGCCTACGTTATACGTCTCGCCGCTACGTCCTGCATGAAAAGCTAAGTCCAGCGCGGTACAGTGATCACCTACATACAGCCAGTCTCTCACGTTTTCCCCTTTTCCGTACACTGGAATTGGTGCTCCGGATAAAGCAGCCCGAACTATGGTTGGAATAAGCTTTTCATCGTGCTGATGCGGTCCGAAATTATTAGAACAGTTTGTCGTAACTACATTCATTCCGTAGGTATGATGATACGACCTCACCATAAAATCACTGGAGGCTTTTGTTGCAGAATAAGGCGAATTAGGAGCGTAGGCTGTCTCCTCAGTAAATAGTCCGGATTCCCCGAGCGATCCATACACTTCATCAGTAGAAACGTGGTGAAAACGGTAGTCCGAAAGCTTACGCCTTCCTTCCGACCAAAACTGCCGGCATTCTTCTAGCAGATTGAACGTACCGACAACGTTTGTCATCACAAAAGGCTCCGGACCGCTGATGGAATTATCGACGTGAGACTCAGCGGCAAGATGAATAACGGCATCGGGCTGAAAATCGCGAATCAGGTTTCGTACGGCTGCCCTATCTGTGATATCTGTTTTTGAAAAGGAATAGCGATCACTTCCCTCAATGGAAGCGAGAAACTTCAAGTCTGAAGCATAGGTGAGCTTATCGACATTCAGAATGTGGTATTCTTTGTAGTTCTGATGCAGATACAGGATGAAATTCGAGCCAATAAATCCGGCCCCGCCGGTTATCATAACTTTCATGACTATTCTCCGTTGATATTATTATGATGGCGAAAAATGCGGAAGATCAGACTCCGGAATATTGTTAAGAAAAGGGGCATCCGCATCTTTTTTCGATACCAAAGGATTCTCAGCGCTCCAGTCGATGCCAAGCGTAGGATCGCTCCAGTGCAACGAGCGCTCACTCTCCGGATTATAGTAGTTTGAGCATTTGTACATAAAGTCTGCCGTTTTGCTCTTAACGAAAAATCCATGGGCAAAACCTTCGGGAATAAAAACCATACGCTTATTTTCCTCACTAAGCAGAATGGCTTCATACTTGCCAAACGTTGGTGAACCTCTGCGGATATCTACCGCTATATCCAGCACCTCACCCCGGGTCACCATCACCAGTTTTGCCTGTGGCTTATGAAGCTGATAATGCAGTCCACGAAGCGTACCTTCGGCTGATCTTGACCAGTTATCCTGAACAAATACACAGGAAATGCCGGCTTCCTCCAGCCAGCTTTGTCTAAAAGTCTCCGTAAAAAAGCCACGTTCGTCACCAAAAACGCGCGGTTCAAAGATCAGGAGTCCTTCGATTTTAGTTTCAATAATTTTCATGTGGAAGGATGGTCCGTTTCGTTTATTTCATTCAGCACCCGACGGATGCCATCAGTTATTGAAATGTCTGCATCTCCGGTTTTCTGTCTTAATTTGCTTGTATCCATTTTCGAAAAAACGGGGCGCAAAGCCTTTACCGGATAGGCAGAGCTATCGACTGGCATCACTTTAGTATCCATGCCGGCTTCACAAAAAATCATGCGCGCAAATTCGTACCAGGAAACCGTTTCATTACACTGCAGATGGTAGATTCCGGTTTCATTCAGGGTGATGAGTTTCTGGGTGAAATCAACTACATCAAAAGTAAAGGTGGGTGAGCCAATCTGATCGTTAACAACGGTGAGCTCATCGCGCTTACTACCCAGTGTGAGCATGGTTTTCAGAAAGTTTTTGCCGTACGATCCGCACAGCCATGATATGCGGATAATAAGGTGATGTGCCCCTGATTCACGAATAGCCTCCTCGCCCCTTAGCTTGCTCTTTCCATAAGCGTTTATTGGCCGGAGCGGTGCGTCTTCCGGATACCCGTTTGGATAACGCTGCCGATCATCAATAGCGCCGCTGAAAACATAGTCG
>PWID01000303.1 GCA_003555145.1 Balneolia bacterium
CATCAATACAAAAACCCAAACAGCCAGAGCGGGATGGCGTTGCCGCTGGCGTACTCTGTGCCGTCTTTGGCCAGCCAGGCGTTTTTGCTGCCGCGTATTTGTGACGCATCCTTATTTTTGCCACCAACCTCAAACGTGAGCTTGCCATCCACAAGAAAATCGGCTTTCTGGGCAAGATGCACCTCATGACCAGCATTTCGCAGCTGATTAAAAAAGAAGGTCTCCCTTATAGCCCCGATTTCCGGCTGAATATGCATGGCGTAGGCCATGTTGGTATTCTCGAAGTAGATTTTATCCGGCTTCTGCAGCGTGGTTACGCCCTTGCCCGGCTTATTTGCCAGATTTAGCAGACGTGCATCTCCCATGGCTTTCAGGTACTGGTTGATGGTATCCCGGCCCATCTTCAAACGCTCGGCCAGCTTGGAAATATTCGGCTGAAACGGCACGGACTGTGCCACGGCTCCGAGCAGCTTTTTCATGTTAACAACCGACTGACCGCTATAGTCCTGAATGTAGGTAAGATCACTTTCCAGCACGGCTGAAATAACCTGATGGATTCGTTCTTCGAGGTAGAGCTCCTGTTCGTTTCTGGCAAACGGGAAGTAGCCACGCTTCAGGTAATCGCTGAAATGTGCTAATGGCTTCACCTTGCCAAGTATTTCATTAATGATGTCGTCTCTGTTTGTGAGTATATCATCGAGCGAAACGGCTTCAATAGAAATACCGTGAAAAAGATGCAGGTATTCCCTGAACGACATGCCATGAAGCTCGCGCACAATGGTTCTCCGGCTCAGGTCGGCTTCACCTCTGAATATTTCCAGCGCAGACGACGATGTGAAAATAATTTTTAGATCCGGAAAACCGTCGTATATCACCTTTAGTTCACGGGACCAGTTTTCGTACTTATGAATTTCGTCTATGAGCAAAAGCTTTCCGCCCGCTGCGCTCCAGTCCTGGGCAAGTTGAAATAAAGTGTTCTCGTAAAACCACGGATGGTCAACCGTTACGTACAGGCTCTTCTCCGGTTCCGGGAATTGAAACTTGGCATACTGAAGCAGCATGGTCGTTTTCCCTACGCCACGTAGTCCTTTCAGTCCAAGTAGTCTTGGCGACCAGTCGAGCAGATCGAACAGGTAGCGGTGCCACTTGTCCGTTGTGCGGCTCATCAGGCTTTTATGGAATTCTTCAAGCTGCTGCATGGAATGCCTTTTGTGTTTTTTTTGACTTGTCAACAAGTCAAATGTAGGTGTTTTTTGACTTACTAACAAGTCAAATTGGTGTTTTTTTGACTTGTACAGAAATCAAAAAAAAGCTATTCCGACTTGTTTAGAAGTCAAAATAGCTTTATAAAATCCGGTTTAGTTCTATGAAAACTATCGGGAGAATAGCTCTGAGGTGCTTATTCTACAGCTGTAACGGTAAAACCATTTGCTCTGAGCAGGTTAATTACCCCGTTTTCACCAGCAAGATGACCGGCACCAACCGCAATGAATGCGCTTTGTTCGGAGGTGAGTTCTTTAATTACAGGAATCCAGGCCTTATTGCGGGAATCGAGCAGCACGTCTTTGTAAGTTGTCCAGAACTCATCTTCAGTAATGAGGTTATACATAGCCAGGATGTCTCTGCTGGCGTAAAGCTGGCTGAGTTGGTTGAATTCGTCTTTTCCTTCCTGCGGGTTCTCAATCATTTTCACCAGCTCATCGACCTGAATCTGAAGCGGGATATTGTCGAAAAGACCGACCTGGAATGCGATGGTTTCAAGGCCGACGACCGGGATATCCCTTTCTGTGGCAGCATTCAAAAAATACGCATCGATTGAAGCCTGCTCCTGATCACAACTGATCATCGGCATCATCGCCATGGATGAGAGCATGAATGGCTTCATAGTTCCAAGCTGATCCAGTCCTACGCCGTAATGCTGTGTGAAGAATGCGTCGAGAAGCTTTTGACCTTCATCATCCATAAGCGAGCGGATGTTCTTGCCGTCCGGATTCATGCCGAGCATCATCATTTCGCCGGCCATGTTGGGATCGCTCATATCGAGTTCGAGGGCCAGAATATCAGCTGACCGAAAAGCCTCAGCGGCGGCATCAGGAATATCTTTAAATTCACTGCAGATCAGATGCATGGTGCCGTAGAGGTAGGAAGGTTCATCGAGATGGTCGGCTTCAACCTTCCATAACAAAGAGGATTCCTGAGCCTCAACTCCGGCCGGAGTGAGTAAAAAGAATGACAGAATGAGAAGTAAAGGGGAGAGCTTTTTCATAAGGAAATAAGTATTGGGAGTAGAGATAAGGTTACAGCTGGGGATTACGGAAGCGTCTTATGTTATGTTACAAAAACGTGATAGCTGTAGCTCAGAACACCGCATAATTTGCAATTAACGCGATTAAGTGATATATCCCGTTCAGTTCACTAAAATAACAAAAGAGAACCATGATTATGATGAAGCGCTTACTGTACCTGCTGGTTTTTTCAATTTCTTTACTGATTACATCGAACGCAACGGCCGGAGAAAACGAGCCGCCGGCCTGGATAGACGAATACCGGGAAACGGCCGAAAAGCTGATCGAAGCTGCTCTTGAGCCCGAAAATATGGACTTTATGTGGGAGCGCCTGGCCTGGCTTACCGATTATTATCCGTATCGACTGAGCGGCAGCGAGATGCTCGAAGATGCCATCGAATGGATGCACGACAATATGATTGAAGATGGCTTCGATGAGGTGTACAAACAAGAGGTGATGGTGCCGCACTGGGTGAGAAACGAAGAGTCGCTGGTATTCCACGGGCCGTGGAGCAGAGAGCTGAGAATGATAGGTCTTGGAAGCTCCGTAGGTACGCCTCCTGAGGGAATCCGGGCCGAAATTATGGTAGTGGGCAGTTTCGAAGAATTTGAAGAGCGCTCCCACGAAGCCGAAGGCAAAATCGTGGTCTGGAACGTGCCTTTTACGACCTATGGTGAAACGGTACAGTACCGGGTTCGCGGGGCCTCGGTAGCTTCAAGAGCCGGTGCGGTCGCGTCTTTGCTGCGTTCAGTTACCCAGTTTTCCATGCAGACGCCTCATACCGGAAACATTCGCTACGACGATGATGGAGATCCTATTCCTTTTGCCGCCATCACCCTTGAAGATGCCGAGCTGATGCAGCGCTTTCAGGACCGAGGCGAGCACATGGAGGTGCATCTCACCATGGGCGCCGAAATGCTGCCGGACGCCCTTTCACATAACGTAATCGGTGAACTAACCGGAAGTGAAAAGCCTGAAGAAATTGTGGTGATTGGCGGGCATATCGACTCCTGGGACATTGGTCATGGCGTGATGGATGATGCTGGTGGCGTAATCGCAACCTGGGAAGCCGTTCGTCTGATGAAAGAGCTCGGTCTTCAGCCAAAAAGAACTATCAGAGTAGTGGGCTGGACCAACGAAGAAAACGGGGTGATGGGCGGCCGGGCCTATCGCGATATGGTGATGGAAGACGGAAGCTTTGAAAATCACCAATTGGCTTACGAGATCGACTTTGGTGTTTTTGAGCCGCTTGGGTTTGGTTTCACCGGAAGCGATGAGGCTTTTGCCCTGCTCGAGCCGATAATGGAGTTAACGGCTCCAACCGGCGCGGTTACGCTTCGTGAAGGCAGCTCCGGCACGGTAGATATCGGTCCGCTGATGCGCGAGGGCATGCCGGGTATGGGAATCGATACCAATACCGAAAGGTATTTCTGGTACCATCATACCGATGCAGATACGCTGGATAAGCTCGATAAAGAAGATGTGGCCAAAATAATTGCCGCTACGGCTGTAATGATTTACATTGTGGCCGATATGGAGCAGCGCCTGCCCTGGTAAAATGGAGTTTAGGTATTCAGGTCAGCCGGGGATTGAAACCAGGAACCGGCTGCCTTTACCGGGCTCGGATTCCACGTGAATTTCACCGCCGTGCAGGTCGCAAAACTTTTTGATGAGCGTCATTCCGATACCGGATGTTACTTCTCCTTTAGTTCCTTTTCGCTGTACGGAAGAGTTGCCGCTGAAAAGCTCTTTCTGCATATCTTCGCTCATTCCAATTCCCGAATCGGTTACTTCGAAGAGCAGTTTTTTATTATCTGAACCGGAATAAAGCCTGATGTCAATCATTCCTTCATCCGGTGTAAACTTGATGGCGTTGTTAATAAGGTTGGAAACAATGAGGCGCCACTTGTCCGGGTCAACTTTCCATTCAAGGTTTTCCGGTATATCAAGGTTGATTTGCTGTTTCTTTACACTGGAATACGAATGAAGCAACCGATAGCTGTCTCGTACAA
>PWID01000253.1 GCA_003555145.1 Balneolia bacterium
AAGTCATACTACAGAAGAGGTCAAAAGCCTCATAACTTCAATCAAGATCTAAATTTTTTGGTGCACCTTATGGAAAATATGGGATACAAATGGTCCTTCAGTCTAATAATATTTATCGTTCTGTTGGCTACAGCTTTCGGGTGTTCGAAAGACAATCCCGTTAATGTGCTGCCCGATGAAGTTGCCGGCACATACGATTTTGACCGGTATGAATTCGTGCCAACTGCCTCAGCGATTGACCCAGCAAACGTGCTGGATACGCTCGTAGTAGAGAACTCTTTCTTAAGACTGACCTCAGGCGGGCAGTTTTTGCTTAACTATCAGTTTGTTAACGGTCCGGAATCGCTTATTTCCGGAAATTTCAGCATAAGCGCTAATCGTGTTGAGCTACAGGCAGCGGCAGGTTCAGAATCACGTTTAACGGCACTTTTACTGGAGTCGCCAATAAGGTTAAACCGTGTTTCTGTATCCAATCAGACCCGCGACGGACTTGAGATGGAAAACTCTCAAACGGTCGATCTAAGCAATTTCTCAAATCGGTATGAAGGGCTGCCGCCGGTACCGGGAACCTTGTTTCTGAGCCTTACTCCCAGAAATTAAACCTTACCCGGTTCCGAAAAACAAACCTTTTAGCCCAAGATCATGAATAAACTATTATTTTTGCTGATGGCTCTGCTTTTGTCAGGCCTCGGCGCAATTAAACCAACAGACAGTCAGGCGCAGGTTTCGGGCGTAAGCTTCAGCTTTTCCCCTGCCGTAGATTACACCTTATTTGAAGACAATGCCGCCTTAAAACCCGGATATGCGTTTGGCGGATCACTCGGTATGGGCCTCGGACAGTATCTGGAGCTGCAGGCAACCTATTTACTCGGCGAGAGCTACCGCACCGATTTTTCACGGCTCAGGACCAGCGACGACCAGCTGCGCATGCGTCTCGACAATCTTGATAACCGTAGAATAAACATGGAGCGGCTGGGTTTATCTGCCAAGGTAAATCTGAGCAGTTCTGCCGTTGTTCCCTACGTAACGGCTGGTACAGGCTTGCTTCGTTTCTCCAGGTCGGGGCTTAACACCAGCGACAGTATTTACCTGAGCGCAGGCGCAGGTTTTATGTTCACAGTGGCTTCCCGGTATACGCTGTTTGCGCAGGGTTCGCATACCGGCTACCGCTACAACCCGGGAGCCGCTTTTCTAAGAGGTTCAGACCTGGTTTCAGGCGGGCTTGATTCCAATAACTTTTCGCAGCAGCTGGTAACCAACTGGAATTTCACAGGTGGTCTTAAAGTATATCTGGGCGGACGTACCAGCGACTCAGACAGTCGCGACGTGCTCTTTCTCGACCAGCATAACGGGGGCCTGAGCAATCTGCGCTGGTCGTTCGATGCTATATACGGGCAGGTTTTCTTTAACAACGATAATCTTGGCTTCCCCTCAAACCTGCACCTAACCGGGCTGCAGTTTGGCGCTGATTTCGGTCCGTTTGCCGGTGTGCGCGGTTTCTACTGGCAGGGCATTGATGCCACGAACGGGTTAAGCTTCGACGACGTAAACGCATACGGAGCTGAATTCCGGGCTTCATTTTTCCGGACAGCAGTTTCGCCCATACTGCTCGTTGGCGGCGGTTATATGAACGTACACAGCGACTACCGTTCGGAAAGCCTTGTGCGCCCGAAGAGCCAGCTATTTACAACGGCCGGTGCCGGAATTGAGGTCGAGTTCACAGATAATGTCAGTTTCACCGGAGACGTGCGCGCGATGATGCTCACCCAGGATGGAATCGATAATAGCTCCACATCAAAAATTGAGCTCAGCCCCATGTTTACTCTCGGCGTTTCGTACCGCATTGGCGAGTTCCGCTATCGCGAGCGCAGAGAACCCGACAGACGCCGTGCACCCGATGAAACACGCCGTTATGATGATCGTCAGTTCGAAGATCAGCAGCGACTTCTTGTAATGCGCGAAACGGCTCTGTCTGCTGAAATAGCGCGTGCCCTGGCTGACGGAGATACACTAATGGCCAACAACCTGCGGCAGCAGCTTGATGAGGTTCGTGAATCCTCCATGCGCTTCTCGGCAAGAGATGAACGCCAGACCGTTCGCACTCCGGATGATCGTATGATTACCCTGCCGGTACTTGAAGAGGGTGAAATCTATATCCGCTTCGGACCACCTGCACCCGCTGCAGCTCCGGCCCCTGCTGCACAGGCAGCTCCTCAGGCTCCTGCGGCACCGGATCGTGATGCCACGGTTCGCGAGCTCGAGCGCCGTATCGATCAGCTTACGAGCGAACGGGATCGGGAAAGAGACCGGGCCCGGACCGAAACCACAACGCAGGAACGGAGCCAGACCGACCGTGAACGCGCTCTTGAGCGTCGCATTCAGGAATTAGAGTCCCGGCTTGACCGCGCTCTCGATGCTGCACCCCGCGACCCTGAAACAACAGAAGAAACTGATCCGGTATCGGAATTGCCGGCACCTGTAAGACCGGGTGAGCTTCAGGGAGTTTCCGTACATCTTGGAATAGGTAATCCGTTCCAGGCTGCACTTGGTGTACGCGGTGACTACGGATCCGTATTAGGCGATCGTTTTGAGCTGATACCGGAGCTTGTCCTTGGTTTAGGCGGGGACACGCGCATGTACAACATCAACGCCATCACCCTTATACCGCTGCCGGAAATTCCATACGTGAATATATCACCTTTCAGCCCGTACACCGGTCTGGGTGTTGGAATCAAGGCATTCAGCAACCCGCCGTCCGGCGTATCGGGAATACAGTTCGTATGGTCGTTCCACTTAGGAGCAACCGCAGAATATGGCCCGGGATCACTCTTCATTGAGTACGCCAACCAAAACTTCTTCAGCTTCAACACCCTCAATGCCGGCTACCGGTTCCGGTTCTAGGGTGATGTGATATGAAGTGAAACCTGATGTCTGAATTTATTTCAGCATTCATTTTAAAACGAAACAAAACGAAACAAAACGAAAAGCCCCGGACGATGAGAGTTGTCCGGGGCTTTTTTTGTGGTGGGTGGGGGGGATTTAACTTCATGATGGAAACCGGCAAATAGTGACCTCAGGTTTTTTTATTATGTTAGCGCCAATGGTTAACCGACTTAGATAAATTTATGAAGATCTACAAAGTTCACGGAGAGTCTCTTGAAAAGGTCCAGAATGACTCATTCAAGCTTGAGAAAGACATACAACAGCTGGTTGAGGGAAACACCAACACGCTGTTTGGATTGGAATTTGTATCAAGTGAGTTCCGGGTTGAGAATTTCCGCCTTGACACCCTGTGCTGGAATCCTGAGACCAGTTCCTTCACCATAATCGAGTATAAAAAAGACAAAAACTTCTCAGTTATTGATCAGGGGTATACCTATCTGTCCCTGATGCTGAATAATAAAGCCGAATTCATACTGGAATTCAACGAAACGCAAAAACAAAGCCTGAAACGAGATCACGTAGACTGGAGTCAGTCCAGGGTGATTTTCGTTGCCCCGAACTATACGAATTACCAAAAGCATTCCGTCAATTTTAAAGACGTGCCGTTTGAGCTATGGGAAATTCACAAATATAAAAACGATACTATTGGACTCATAAAGCATGAGTCGAACTCCGATGTGCGTATAGAAAGCACCTCATCGGGAAAATCGGATTCAGTCGTAAAGTCAGTTTCGAAAGAGGTGAAGGTTTATGATGAAGAATATCATCTTTCTAAAAGTAAGACACGGCCTGAGGAAATTCAGGAGCTCTACTTGAAAGTAAAAGAACGCATCCTGGATTTAGGTGAAAACATTGAGGTAAAGTATTTAGCTCAGACCATACAGTTTAAGCTGGAAAAATCCTTTGTTGATATAATTATTTATGACAAGGGAGTCGTAGCCATCATCAATATGAAAAAGGGTAAGCTCGACGATCCCCGAAAAGAAACCCTCGATATGAGTAAAAAAGGCCACTGGGGAAACGGCGACTATAAATACAGATTCAAACCCGGCAAAGAACTCGAGTACGGCATTTATCTGATCAAGCAGTCCTATGAAGACAAGTTGAAATGAAGCTGGATGGAAAAAGAATTATCCTCCCCCACATGAGTTCAACCCCTGTCGGGGTTGCATATCCGGAACATACAATACCCCGCATTTCATACGGGGCTATTGAGGTTTAATCCCTCCGGGATTGGTGGTAAATGAAATGCCTTGGTTATGGACAATTTGATTTTGCCAGTTTGAAAGCAATTGACTGCAAGGTTTTTTTAGGCTTAAGTTAACTTCTCGAAGATCAAGGTAAATAGTTA
>PWID01000298.1 GCA_003555145.1 Balneolia bacterium
CCATGGGTGCCGATGAGCGGGGTAAATCCCCAGGCTTTCGGTCTTCGGGCTTAATTTTGAACTGCCCTTTTATGAGCGATCCGTATTTATCCTCAAGAACGCCAAGCATTGGAAAAGCCAGCCTGGTCGACAGATTCTCCGGGTTCCCGGCATACACCCCGGCCACAAACGGATTGATGGCATAGGTCAGGAATTCATCACCAAGCCTTCGCCGCACAAAGTCGGCCAGGCTTTCATCCGGATCCGTACCTCGCTTAATGAAGGGTTCTTTGAGCAAGCGTAGTTTCGCCCTTCCGCTGAACAGTGGCGTTCGCAGGAAATCAAAAGCCCCTCCAGGCAGCGCCATCAGCTGCTTATCCTTTACGATATATCTGTTTTTTGAAGCCGGGCGCGCCTCCACCACTTTTCCATCAAGTCCAAGACTTTGTATAAGATCCCGCAAGAACACGTTGGTTACCACAATAGTATTCGGGCCGGTTTCGAGCGTCCAGCCGTTTTTATGTACGGTTTTTAATGCCCCTCCTGCTTCTTCGCCCATATGCAGAAGCCGAACGTCTTTTCCATTTTCTAAAAGTTTATACGTTGCCGTGAGCCCTGAGATACCACCACCTGCAATAATAATATCTGATGTGTCTTCTTTCATATCTGCTGCCTGCTCATTAATAATCAGTTAATTCAAATATAAATATTTTATTATTGGTTCCCCGCTTTGCTAAAGCAATGTTATTAAACTACGAAGGCTGGCTGACTCTTATTTAGATTTATTTCAAACAAGTATTGACTCTATTTAACGACAATCCTAATTTAGATGCATTCCACACAAGTGGTTATCCAGCCTTTTATTCTCAATTAATATTCAGCATCAAAATGGGCTCATTTTTAAAGTATTCCATCTCATTTGTATTTATTTGCCTTTGTACTTTAACTGCCATCAGTAGTGCCTTAGCTCTCCAGACAGGCGTGATAACCGGAAAGGTCGTCTCGGAATCAAACGACGATCCGCTCATTGGCGTAAATATTATTGTTGAAGGCACCACGACCGGAACGGCTACCGACGTTAACGGAAATTTTCGAATTTCCGGACTTGAATCAGGCTCTTATACCCTCAGAGCAAGTTATGTTGGCTATGTATCGAGTCGCAAGACCATAAGCGTTGCGTCCGGTGAAATTACTGAATTGCAGTTCACCCTCGATAGGCTGCTCGACATGCCTGGTATCACTCTTATTGGCAAACAGCCCGAGCGCCTGGAGCGCGTTCCCGGCTCAGCGGCTGTTGTTACCGAACAACAAATCAGGACCATTGCACCGGTAAGTGGCCATGAGGTTTTCAGACGTATTGCCGGAATTCATGCGGTCGAAGAAGATGGTCTTGGATTGCGCGCCAATATTGGGGTCCGGGGTCTCGACCCTTCCAACAGCCGCTCCGTGCTGATGCTCGAAGACGGTATCCCTGTTGCCCTGGCACCCTATGGCGAGCCCGAAATGTACTACACGCCATCCATGGACCGGATGGCCGGTATCGAGGTTGTGAAAGGCAGCGGCTCCATACTGTTTGGTCCGCAAACCTTTGGAGGCGTCGTTAACTATATTACCGCAGATCCGCCGTCCGAGCCGTCTGCAGACATCCATTTCCGAGCAGGCGAGGGTGGCTATCTTACCACCCGTCTTGGTTACGGCACCACCGTCGGGAATACCGGAGTACAGCTCACCTACCTGCGCAGACAGGGAAACGAGGTGGGCCTGCTCGACTTCGGTGTGCATGACCTCAGCAGTAAGCTTCGTTTTGTTACCAGCGAGAGATCTGTAGTCGGCGTTAAGCTTGCCTTTTATGATGAGGTTTCGAACTCAACCTACGTTGGTCTTACCCAGCAGATGTATGATTCGGGTCAGTTCGACTTCACCCACCTTTCTCCGGACGATCAGCTGGAAATTCGCCGGTATGCGGCCAGCGCAACCCACGATTTCTACATCAATCCCGACATCACCCTTAGCACAACCGCCTTTGGTTATACAACAACCAGAAACTGGTCGCGTCAGGATTTCGACACTTCATTTAACCCCGAACGCGACTATATCCGCACGGTTGGCAATACCGATGTTGCGGGTGGAGCGCTGTACTTCAGGGACCTCACCGGTAACAGAAACCGCCAGTTTGAGGTGATGGGTATCGAGCCGCGCCTGTCCGTTAACTACGCCCTGGGCTCTATTACAAGCGAGCTCGATGCCGGGGTTCGCTACCTGTATGAAAGAGCGTTCGAGCAGCGCGTTAACGGCAATGTGCTTAGCCCGCAGTCCGGAGTTTTGCGCGATGATGAGATCCGAACCGGACGCGCCTTTAGTGCCTATGTTCAGAATCAGTTTAACTTCACGGACCGCTTTTCTGTAACGCCCGGACTTAGATTCGAATATTTCGACTACGAGCGCGATATTCGCCGGCTTGGCAACGAACCGCGTGATATCGTGAGCTCCGATCAGCTATCTGAGCTTATCCCCGGCATTGGATTTAACTACCGCGTTCTTGATGGTGTGGCGCTTTATGGCGGTGTACATCGAGGATTTGGTCCTCCGCGGGTTAAGGACGCCATCAGCGCTCTTGGCGTAAGTGAAGAGCTTGATGCCGAGCGCAGCTGGAACTACGAGCTGGGTACACGCTCACGAATTGCTGCCGGCGTACAGCTTGAACTTACCGGTTTCTATATGGATTTTTCGAACCAGATAATTCCCGTGGCTGAAGCAGCCGGTGGAGCAGGAGCGCCCGGTGCCAGCCTTACCAACGGCGGAGCGACAGAACACCTCGGTCTCGAAACAACCCTCATTCTGAATTCCCGCGAAATGTTTGAAACCAGCTGGAGCGTAAACCTGAACACCAGCGCCACCTTCGTTCGTGCCGAGTTCAGCGAAGACCGTTTTGTGCAATCAGGTGGTGAAGTTGTAAACGTGAAGGGTAACAGTGTGCCTTACGCGCCGGAAATTCTTGTTTCTTCAGAACTGGGGCTTTTCTCTCCTTTCGGACTCGGACTTTCGATTGTTGGGACATACATCGGCAGGCAGTATGGTGATGTGCTCAATACCCAATCGGGCTCGCTCGACGGAAGAAGCGGTTCGATTCAGGAGCACTTTGTGCTCGACGCCCGCGCCAGCTACGACCTCCCGTTGTTTGAACAGGCTTCGGTTTCTATCTCAGTCAAGAACCTGCTTGACGAGCGCTACATCGTCTCAAGACGCCCGCAGGGTATTCGGGTGGGGCTTCCAAGATTCGTGACCGCAGGAGTAGATTTCAGCTTTTAAGCTAAGCATTTCATTACCCCGTAAAACAAAAAGGCCCGTACGGAAGAAACTCCATACGGGCCTTTTTTATTTCTGAACCGTCTCAGCTAATCTGGATTTAGAATCAGTAGCTGAAATTGAAGTTGAAGAAGTTGTATTCCGGCAGCTCAACCATATTCACTCCACGACCGCTCTGCTGACTCACGCAGTCTCCGGCACAAACCTGAACGCTTGGGATGTTCAGTATTTGTCCGTCTGAAATACGTGGGATCGTTGCTCCGAAAGCATCTTCAATAGCGCGGATGTAGTCGTTGGTCACTAGAGCGATACCGCGGGCGTTCGGGTGGATACCATCAGTCGAGAACACGCCGTTGGGGCTGAAATCAGGCGCCAGCGTACGTGTGCCAACCTGTACCCCAAGCCCGCTACCGTCAAGGCCGAGCAGCCTGGTGAAAATGCTTTGCGGCCCGTCGAAATCGACTACTGCAATCTGAGTTTCACCCGCGCTTGCATTCACCTGCTCCACTATGGCTTTCATAGTGCCGTTGAACGTCTGGCGTGCGGTTTCCACTTCTATGATGTTATTCATGGTGAGTGAAAACTGCGGCGCAAGCGGCAGAACAACGCCCCTAATTGAAGTTGGATTATCCGGATCGGCAAGGGTTCCAAGCTGCGTGGCCGCAGCCAGAAGAAGCAGCTCACCCTGAACCATCGGGCGCGCCTGACGATAAGGCTCAAGAGCAGCGCGCTGTCCGGGTGAAATAAACTCCTGCTCTAACAAATAGTCAAACTGTGGCTCAAGGTCCATTAAATCTGTATCTACAATCAGAACAGGATTCCGTCCGGCTTCATATTCTACTCTTCGCTGGGCTGCGTCATCAGCGCTAAAGTCAGCCAGCGGCCCAGCGTTAAAACTTGCCATAATGGAATAAACCTGATTCAAAGCTTCGAGCCCTGTATTCAGCTGAGCAGCCTCCGCTTCACCAAACTCCGGTGCATTCCAGGCTACCGCCTGAAA
>PWID01000314.1 GCA_003555145.1 Balneolia bacterium
CTACTTTCCTTCCCGCCTTCTAAATTAAGCTCATAATCATAACCGGCTATAATATCATCATTTGCATCCCAATCTCGTAGCGCACCTACGTTGTGCTCATTTTATGGGCATAATTAGATGCTACAAAGATATTGACCCGCTGGGGCAAGGTAGGAGGTGAGTTTTAAAACCTTATCCATGTTCGAAATGTGCCTAAACCTGGAATATTTAACGCAAAACTGAAAACTGGTGCTGAAAAATGAATCATGTCACCTGAATACCATCACCCTACTATATCTGCGAGAATCCGTGCTTAATCTGTGCTAATCAGCGTCCTGCCCGCATTCTAATTTAGATACTTTTCGAGTACACGTCTCACTTCTTCGGATCGTATAGGCTTGGTGAGATAATCGTCCATGCCCGCAGCCATACTTTTTTCACGCTGTTCTTTAATGGCACTGGCCGTAAGGGCGATTATAGGTGTTTTGGCAAGGCCGTTCTTTAGCTTACGGATGTTAATAGTAACTTCGAGGCCGTCCATGCCAGGCATATGCAAATCCATCAATACAATATCTGGCTTGAGTGTTTTGAAGGTTTCAAGGGCCTGTAATCCGTCGGTGCAGGTTACTACCTTCGCCGATGGCAAATATTTACTGAGCAGTATTTTGATGAGGCGGAGGTTCATTTCAACATCTTCTGCTACAAGAATTACGGGGTTTTCTTTCCTTGAGTAGCGGATAGCCTCAAAAGCCGATGGTTTATTAGCTGTTTTGAAAAAATCGTTATCCGGATTAGCAGAGATCGACCTGATAATTTCCAGTAATTCCTTACGCCGTACCGGCTTACTCATCATATTTATTACAGATGTTTCTTGAAGCTCTTTCATCAAATCCTGTTCATTGAGCACGTCATATAGCATCACTATCCGTGAATGATCTCCTAAATGACCATTCAGAGTCGATATAAACGCTTTCAAATCCATTCCGTCGAATAAATAGTCTGCAATTACAATCTGTGGCTTAATCTTGTTGCTTAGTGCCGCTTCGAGATTTTCCAGGTTCGAAGCATGCTTTGTACTTATACCAACATACTCGAGCGTACGAGCTATCGCGCGGGCTGCTGATGCGTTTTGCATAACTATAAGCGCTTCTCTGGCGGAAAACGGCATCTCGGGCTTAAGCACTGATTTTAAATCAATCTCCACATCCACTTCGAAACTAAACAGGCTTCCGGCGCCCTCCTTACTTTCAAAGCTTACTCCACCACCCATCGCTTTTGCAAGCAAATTTGAAATAATAAGTCCAAGGCCCGTTCCACCAAATTTACGGGTAGTCGAATTGTCGGCTTGTGTAAAGGCCTGGAATAGTGGTTTTTGCCTTTCTTCACTTATTCCAATTCCAGTATCTCTTATATCAAAGCGAATAATGCATCGGTTCTTGTTACAGTTAACGAGCATTACACTGAGTTCGACTTCTCCTTCTTCCGTGAACTTAACAGCGTTGCCTAGCAGGTTAACAAGAACTTGTTTCAGGCGGACCGGGTCTGTGAATATTTTCCGGGGAATATCCGGCTGAATATTCAGTATAAGCTCGAGCCCGGTTCTGGAGGCCTGATATTTAATTACGTTGAGACTTTCTTCAAGAAGCATCTCCAGATCAGTCTCAATAGTTTCAAGCTCGAGTTTACCGGCCTCTATTTTAGAAAAATCAAGTATGTCATTAATGATGCTAAGCAAAGAGTTCGCCGAAGTGCTGGCGTTTTCAAGATATTGCTTCTGGAGATCATCCAGATCTGTGTCGTAAAGCAGCTGATTGAATCCAATTACTCCGTTTAAAGGTGTGCGAATTTCATGGCTCATGTTGGCCAAAAACTGCGATTTTGCCTTGTTTGCGCTTTCGGCCTTTTCCTTGGCTACCTGCAGCTTATTATCGAGGCCGATTCGCTGATCAACATTGACGAACAAATTCGCGAAAACGTTAAGCAATGATATCTCTTTGAAGCTGTAGCTTCTGTATTCATTAACTGAATCGAAGCCAACAAATCCTATAAGCTTGTCCCTCTCCTTCATAGGCAGGCACAACACGCTTTTTATAGACTGGCCCAGCAGAACTTTTTTGAGCTTTCCGTTCTTCATCCGCCCAACTTTCGGGTGATAGAACGCCACATCCGATTCATGCGCTTCAATCAGCTCTTCCATGCCATCAAGTGAAATTACAGCCTGCTTGTCAATCTGTGCTTCCACATCCCGAGCACACCACTCGTATGTATTGCGGATATTGTTTTCATCAAAATTGTACCGGAAGATATATACGCGGTCGACCTTAACAAATTCACCAATTTTACGCAAAGCGTCGTTAATAGTGGCATCTACGCGAGTCAGGTCTACGTTGATAAACATATTCGCAATATCGAACAGTATCTCCAGCATACGGGAATAGCCCGAAATTTCAAGCTGTGCCCTTTTTTGAGACGTAATATCACTAATATAGCCATCCAGACGCACGGGCTGGTTTTCACGGTCGGTTATGAGCTTGGCTTTGTTTCTAATCCAGCGGGTGTCTCCATCATTTGTAATAACCCTGTACTCAACAGAAACAGATTTTCTCTGAGGTATTGTATCTATAATCTCGTTGATTACCCCTTTATCATCCGGATGTATAATACGCTCCCAAAGTTCGGAACTCTCCATCCATTTGCTTACGGGATATCCAAAAAGCTGCTCAACCGAAGGCGTCATGAGCAATGGTTCCAGCTCTGGATAACTCATCGACCAGACTACATCCGACATTTCAGTAAAGATACTTTCCAGCTTCTGCCTGATTTCACTTAGCTCGAGCTGATTTTTCTTTTGCTGATCTATATCCTGAACTGCTCCATAAATGCGTACGCATTTTCCGTCTTCAAAAACGGTATTGCCGATCGAGCGAATCCACTTTATTTGTCTGCCCTCCGCCAGAATCTCAAGCTCGAGGTCAAAACTCTTTCCTTTTTTTACAGCTAATTCCATTGCCTGTTTGAGCTTCTTTTTGCTGGCAGGCTCAAAGTAATCAAACATGTTGTCTACAGAGGGTTCAAATGAATCAGAATCGGCTCCAAAGATCCGATAGACCATTTCCGTCCAGTTTATTACGCTGGTCTGCAAATTATAGTCCCATCCCCCAACCCTGGCGGTTTGATTCGTCTGCGAAAGGAAGCTCTGAACTTTTATTAATTCCGACTCTGCAAGTTTGCGGGATGTTACATCCCGGATAATGGCAAGTACTTCCTCATCATGAACTTTTACCATTCGACACTCAAACCACTTGGGAGTGTCTTTTATTTCGAGTTGGTACTCATAAATCTGAGGCTCCCCTGTAGTAAATGCCCGTTCGATATTTTTATGACTCAGGTCACCCAGAAACGGTGGTACCACATTTTCAATTCTCTTTCCAACAAGTTTGCGCTCGTTCACAAGCAGGTTCATGGATTCTTTGGTGTGACTGCTAGTGAACACACCTTGACGATCCAAAGTAAAAATAAGATCCGGAATTGCTTCAATAATCGAGGCAAACTTCTGGCGACTATTCAGAACTTCTTCCTCGGCCTTTTTGTAGTCCGTAATATCCTGAAATGAGCCGTACATACGTGAACATTTGTCGTATTCGTACTCTGCATAACCAATGGCCCGAACCCACTTTTCCTTCCCTGTTGCTGTTACAATTCTAACCTCCAGCTCATAAGACTCTCCCGTAAGGAGGGTTTTATCAAACGCATTTTTGATAATTTCATAATCCTTACCCAAATAGAACGAGTAAGCAGACTCTAAATCAGGTTCATAACCGGGGTCGACTTCATGAATTTCCTTTGTGGTTTCCGTCCAGCTTAATTTTTCGGATTTAACATCATATTCCCAGCCACCAATCTTGGCGACCCTGTTTGTTTGGGCAAGCAGCTCCCTCATACGAAGCAGCTCGAGCTCCGTTTCTTTTTTATTAGTAATGTTGGTGTGTGATCCGGCCAGGCGGTATGGAATGCCTTCATCATTTCTGAGCGCATCACCACGCGAGTGTACCCAAATAATGCTTCCGTCTTTGCAGACCATGCGAAATTCGGTATCGTACACATTAAGTTTGCCATCGAGAAAACGCTGTATATAATCGAGTACCCAGCTGCGGTCTTCCGGGTGCAACAGTTGCTCAAATGCTTCAAATGTGGGCTCAACTTCATGCTCTTTATATCCAAGCTGCTGCTTCCAGCGAGCCGAGAAAAACAACTCTCCGGTTGAGATATTCCAGTCCCAGATACCGTCGTTACTGCCGCGAATGGCAACTTCAAACTGCTCTTTCTGTTTCGCGAGTTCTATTTCTGTATGGATGCGGTCTGTAATGTCTACAGAAATTCCGAGCAGCCCCCAATCTCCCTGAGGCCCCGGGAGCCGGAACGGCTTTTTGATGGTTTGCATCCAGCGAACTGTGCCATCAGGCTGCTTTTGAGGATAATTGCTTACAAAGACCTCTTTCATCTCGTTCAGAACCCTTTCATCCTCCTGCCTGAAGTCGTCGAGAAGCTCATCATCCATATCCAGCAGCTCCTCGTCTCGCATACCAATAATGCTGTCGGTTGTCTGATTTACCGCCCGCGCGAAACGCTTGTTAACCAATTTATAGCGTCTTTGGTTGTCTTTTACAAATACAAAACTCGGAAGTGCATCAAGCACTGAACGGACTTTTTCATCGTGCAGAGACTCCTGCTTATTTCGCGCTTTGGTTGTTTCTGTAAAAACTACGGAGAAATAGTTTTTTTCTTCCGACTGTGCACGAACCAGGTACCATTTATCAAGAAAAGCATCGTATTGTTCGAATTCATCACTCCCGCCTTCGAGCGCAATCTTACCGAAACGCTCCACCCAGTTAAAGGCATTGAAGCGAACTTGCGGTATACTTTCAACAATCGGTTTATTTAGCACATCATCAGCCGGCATTCCAATGAGTGCCTCAAATGCTTTATTTATCTCCAGAATCGTATAGTCGACAGGGAGACCCGATTTGTCGGTAATAATTTTGCAGTGAGCAAATCCAAAAGGTGCATGCTGGATAAGCTTCTTATAATCTTGGTTTTTCACTACTTAATTGGTGCAGCTTGCTGTTATTTTTTCGATGATTTTTCGCTTGCTCCTGATATTATCATCATTTAGGCTGTTATTTGTATATACTGATTTTTAGCCTTTTATGAAACCAATAAATAAGAGCCCTAATCCAGCCATCTGCCACTGGTAAATACATCTGCAGATTAACTTACTGTTATTATGACTATTAACACCCTCAGCTGTCTTTTACGCACAATATTAGAATAAGCTAACGGTCTGGAATTAAGCTTTTCAAACCATAATCTGCAATAAAAAAGGGCCCGGAAAGGGCCCTTTTTTTACTGACTATTTATTAAACGTGTTTTATGACTTCAAACCATCCAAAATGCTGTTGAGCGTACCGCTTGGACGCATTGCTTTTTCGGCTTTCGCTTTGTCCGGATGGTAGTATCCGCCAATATCCTGCGGTTTACCCTGAGATGCGATAAGCTCTTTATTAATTTGCTCTTCAGAACTTTTCATGCTTTCAACAACCTTTATAAAAATGGCTTTAAGCTTCTCATCATCATTCTGTTCGCTTAATGCCTGCGCCCAGTACATAGCCAGGTAGAAATGGGATCCGCGGTTGTCTATCTGACCCAATTTTCTGGCCGGTGACTTATCGTTATCCAAAAACATTTCGTTGGCTTTATCCAGCGCATTCGATAATACGGTTGCACTCTTGTTGTTGAAAACACGACCCAGGTGCTCAAGAGAAACTGCCAGTGCCAGAAACTCACCCAGCGAATCCCAGCGCAGATATCCTTCGTCGAGAAACTGCTGTATGTGCTTTGGAGCCGACCCGCCGGCACCGGTTTCAAAAAGACCACCGCCGTTCATCAATGGCACGATTGAAAGCATCTTAGCTGAAGTACCAACTTCCAGAATCGGAAACAAATCCGTGAGGTAATCACGAAGCACGTTTCCGGTAACTGAGATAGTATCCTTGCCATCATTCATCCGCTCAAGCGAGAAGTTAGTAGCTTCTACGGGTTCCATAATGTGGATTTCAAGCCCGCTGGTGTCGTTATCCTGTAAGTAAGCATTTACTTTTTTGATAAGTTCAGCATCATGAGCACGATTTTCATCCAGCCAGAAGACTGCCGGTGTCCCCGATTCACGGGAGCGTCTTACAGCCAGCTTCACCCAGTCTTTAATAGGTGCGTCTTTGGTCTGGCACATTCGGAAAATATCGCCCGTTTCAACCGTATGATCCATGAGCGTTTTCCCGCTTTCGTCTACCACACGAACCTGTCCGGAGCCATCCATCTGGAAGGTTTTGTCGTGTGAGCCGTATTCCTCGGCTTTTTGCGCCATAAGGCCCACGTTAGGAATACTTCCCATTGTGGAGGGATTAAATGCTCCGTTCTTCTTGCAAAAATCGATAGTAGCCTGATACACACCGGAGTATGAACGGTCCGGAATAATGGCTTTTGTATCCTGAAGCGCATCATTCTTGTTCCACATTTTTCCGCTGCTGCGAATCATAGACGGCATGGAAGCATCAATAATTACGTCTGAAGGAACGTGAAGGTTGGTGATGCCTTTGTGTGAATTCACCATAGCCAGGTCGGGGGCGTTTTCATAAACCGCATCGATGGCAGCCTTCACCTCCTCTTCCTTTTCGTGCCCCTCGATACGGGCGTAAACATCACCCAGACCATTACGGGTGTCTACGCCAAGCTCTTTAAACAGGCTTCCGTATTCGGTAAACACATCCTTGTAGAAAACATCCACAAATGCGCCAAAGATAATGGGGTCCGAAACTTTCATCATCGTAGCTTTCATATGCAGAGAAAAAAGCACGCCTTGCTTTTTGGCCTCATCAATTTGCTTCTGTGCAAAAGCTTTTAACTTGTTCATGCTCATTACAGAAGAATCGATTATTTCCCCTGCCTGAAGCTTCAGATTTTCTTTCAGTACCCGGATTTCTCCATCGCCATTCACGAATTCGATACGTACGGTTTTGGCATTATCTAAGGTCACAGACTTTTCACTTCCATAGAAATCACCATTTTCCATGCTCGCAACGTGCGATTTGGAATCGGCTGACCATTCGCCCATAGAATGCGGATGCTTTTTGGCATAATTTTTAACCGGCTTAGGCGCGCGGCGGTCGGAGTTTCCTTCACGCAGCACAGGATTCACGGCTGAGCCCAGCACTTTCGAATATGCTGCCCGAAAAGTTTGTTCTTCTTCATTTTGGGGCTCATCAGGGAACGGAGGTATTTTGTATCCCTGATTCTGAAGCTCTTTAATAGCTGCCTTCAGCTGTGGAATTGAAGCAGAAATATTCGGAAGCTTTATGATGTTCGCTTCAGGGGTTTTTGCCAGTGCACCCAGTTCCGCCAGGTGATCGCCAATTCGTTGATCTTCGGAAAGGTGCTCAGAAAAATGCGCCAGAATACGGCCGGCTAAAGAAATATCGCGGGTTTCTACTTTAATACCCGCCTGACCTGCAAAGGCGCTGATAACCGGAAGAAAAGAGTGCGTGGCCAGCATCGGGGCTTCATCGGTGAGCGTGTAAATAATTTTTGGTGTTTCAGGCATAGTTAAAAATATGATGTGAAAGCTTTAGTGAATGCATATCGGCCAAAGAATTTGTTTTCCGCTGTTGTTACAAACTGAGTTTCGTCTCCGACCGGCATTAGAATCATTTGGTTCAAAATAAAACATGGCAGTCTATATATGAAATCATTCCGGGTAAATATACAGTTTGCTGAAACCGTATTCACAAAGGTATGCCGGCATTTTTCTATCATTAATTAAAGTTTTATTAGTAATGGAGCAAAATTAACAACTAATTATTCGGCTTCGTAAAAGCTAGTTTTTCCGTATTATATAAACAGATTGTATTCTACCCCTCCCATTTATACCACTTCGATACCCCTAATGACAGTCATCCTTATAGTATGAAAGTCAGCCTGAAAGTTACGCTAATTTATCTCATCACAGGTTTTCTCTGGATTTTTTTTAGTGACTATGCCCTGGATTTTATTGTCGGCGAAGAAACCGCACGCATCAGTACGCTTCAGACCGCTAAAGGTTTTTTCTTCGTAAGCGTAACAGGATTCCTGCTTTATATGCTTATTGAATACTATTTGAAGTCAATCAACAAAAATATTAAAGAGTTAAAGCGACTGAATACCGAACTCGATGACAAAGCCGAAAAGCTGATGAAAGCAAATAAAGAGCTCGAACAGTTTGCGTATGTAACCTCACACGATCTTCAGGAGCCCTTAAGGATGATTTCATCCTTCCTTACACAACTCGACCGAAAGTACAACCAGCAGCTTGATGAGAAGGCGCGAACTTACATCAATTTCGCAGTGGAAGGCGCTAACCGGATGAAGAAAATAATTGAAGATATTTTCGATTTCTATGATGCGGATAGTGAAGCGACTAAAAGTTTTACCGATGTGGATTTATATGAAGTATTCAGGGAATGCGTAGTTGAGCAACAGAGAAAAATTAAAGAGCAGGGCGCAAGAATTGAAGCAGAAAAACTGCCTGTTATACATACCAGCCGCCACATGATGCACTACCTGTTTAATGTTTTCATCGACAACAGCCTGCTATTCAGTCAAGAAGGCGTCTCCCCTCGGATTGAATTATCCTGCACCGACGCTGGCGAACTTTGGCAATTTGATTTTCGGGATAATGGCATTGGAATTGAGCCTGAATATCAGGAGCAGATTTTTACCATATTTAAACGCCTGCACTCCAAAGATGAATATCCCGGAACGGGAATTGGGCTTGCCCTCGCCGATAAAATCATCCGTAAACACGGCGGTACTCTTCAGGTTGAATCAGACGGACAATCCGGTAGTAAGTTCACTTTTACTCTGCTGAAAGAGCCGTTTTCAGCTTGATTTCGGTAAAAAGATACAGTTACGGGTTAAGTCTATGCGGACTTCATTCTACTTTACAAGCAACATTTTGCGCGTTTGTACGAAACTGCCTGCTGAAAGCCTGTACAGGTACACACCGCTGGCAAGCTGACCCGCGTCGAACGGCACGGTGTGTGTACCGCTATGCTGTGTATCGTTCACAAGTATAGCAACTCGCTGTCCGGTAATATTATAAACATCCAGACGTACTTCTGCCGACTCTGGCAGCTTGTACTGGATTTGAGTGACAGGATTAAATGGGTTCGGATAATTCTGGGAGAGCGTAATCTGCTGTGGCTGCTCCGGGTTAATTCCATCATCAATACTGGTGCCTGTTTTTGAAGCCGTGAACAGGATTTCACCATATGTCTGACCACAAACTTCATTTACATTTTCACGAATGGCAAAGGTAAACTCATTGGTGTTATCAGGGTCAAAAGAACCTTTTATGTTCGTTGTTGGCCCCAGTATAACATCCTGAGAACATAAAAACCCAAAATCTGAAACAGGGTCAAGGATAGTTACGTTATCTTCAGTGATTTCGAACAGAATCCTCCTGTCGTAGTTGTACATATCCCCAATGTCAAAGGGAGTTGCAGTGAAAAACAACCTGCTTCCGTCAGTATTTCTTTTAACCTCAATACTAAACGTTTGCGACTGATTGAATACCCAGCCATCAGCAAACATTGCAAAGATGCCTGTTGAAGCTTCCATCTGCTGGATTTCATACGTGCCTTTTATACAGCGCCCCCACTCCGGAAGAACATTCGACTGCATCGCACTTCCTTCAGCGAAGCCCGGCGGGAGATTAATAAAGGTCGTACACCAGCTGCTCAGATCCTGATCAAAACTTCCGGCATTGTAAAACATAGAATGCATCAATCTGACGTATGAAACATCCCATTTATCGAGCGGGCGATTGAAATCCGAGTTACGAAACATTTCAATCATATTTTCAACCCGGCCGGTGTTCCAGTTATTTAGAGGCTGATTAAACGGACTGTCTCTGAACATGCGTCTCATGTTCACAACCCTGCTTACGTCCCAGTCCTCAATGGGCTGATTAAACTCGCTGCTTTCAAACATAAGGCTCATAGAACTCACTCTCCTGACGTCCCAACCGGAAAGGGGCTGATTGAACGAAGCACCGACAAACATCAGGCTCATATCAGTCACATTTTCAACGTTCCATCCCGCTATAGGCTGATCGAAAGGAGCGTACGCAAACATCCCGCTCATGTCTGTAACGCTGCCAACATCCCAGTCTTCTATATTCTGGTTAAACGGAGATTCAGAGAACATTCGACTCGTATCATTTACATTGCTCACATCCCAATCCCCTATGGGCTGATTAAACTGGCTTAACCGGAACATCGACTGCATACGAACCACGCTGCTAACATCCCAATCGCCTATGGGCTGGTTGAACAGGCTGGACTGAAACATTCCAAACATATCCGTTACCGAACCTGCATCCCACCCGGCAATAGGTTGATTAAAAACCGAGTTTCTGAACATATAAGCCATTGTTGTTACGCTGCCTACATCCCAACCGGATAAAGGCTGATTGAACGCGGAGCCTTCAAACATTGCAGGCATGCTAATAACACTGCTAACGTCCCAGCTTTCGATTGGCTGATTAAATACGCTGTTTCTGAACATATAAGCCATACTTGTAGCGCTGCTCACATCCCAGCTGTCCAAAGGCTGATTAAAAGCGCTGGTGGCAAACATAAACGACATATCCTGCACATTCCCCACATTCCAGCTATCAATTGACTGATTGAAATCAGTCGAATCGAACATCCTCTCCATGTCTGTTACACTGCTTACATCCCAATCCCCGATATGCTGATTGAAGGCAGAACGCCAGAACATTCTGCCCATATTCGTTACGCTGCTCACATCCCAGCTGTCGATTGGCTGGTTAAATTCAGAATCACGAAACATTTCGTACATACTCTCAACATTGCTTACATCCCAGCTGCCTATGGGCTGATTAAACGAGCTGCCTTTGAAAAAACCACTCAAGTCTGTTACAAGGGATGTGCATAGTATAGTGAGGTCAGCTCCCTGATTTCTTCGTACAGCCAGCAGATAGCGGGTTACTGCTTCATATTCCACACCGTTAACCGAACCATAATCTCCCTCGCTGGCATCCGGGCACATTATTGTTACCCCATTCTCTGCCAGATAAAAATCAGAATCATCCTGCGCAAAAGCCGAAAGGGGTAACATCAAAAAAACAAATAGGGTACCAACAAAACTTTTTATCATGAGATGACTCCATCATAACTTTGAACCAAGACATAGCCAAATTCGCTGTTTATAACTCAATGAAATTTTTTAATAAGGTAAAAATTTATATTGAAGGTGATTATTTTTTTTAAAAAAAACCAAGTTTTCCGGTTAAAATGATTTTGCGATAGCTTAATCAAGGTCATTTCCTGGCTGTTCTGCAGACTCGTTTTAATAAAACTTGTATGAATTCCTGTTTGCAGAGGCAATACTGTTAAAGGACACTCAAGAAGTGTTTTTAAAAGATATTAACTCATTATTCTGTGAAATTTACTAATTGGCAGACCTGACAGATTTTTAATACCTGTCAGGTCTGTGCGCTATTTTATCGTGGTGAGTAATCCGGATTAAGAATCCACGTTCTCTTTCAAAATTCAACTTTATAACTAATGCTCGGCACTATGATCACGCTTTTATCCAGTGTTACGCTTTGGGTTTTGTAGTTGTAGTTGTACCCTTCAGCCGTTGCTTGTCCCAGCATATTTTTAACCTGCAGTGCCCAGGTGCCTGAATAGTTCTGGCGATTTCTTCGATAGGTAACCGAAAGATCGGCGTAGAAGATGGTTGCTAAACGGTTTTCGAATGCCTGCGTTTCATCAAAAAACACCAGCTCTCTTTCTCTGGACTTCTCTTCTAAAATCGGGCTTACCCGCTCTCCCCCTACCACGTTGAACCGTGTATTTATTCCCAACACACTGCGATTACTCCTGAAGGAAAACTCCCTTCCTGCCAGTGTATTGAGCACATAGTTTTTGTTGTAACGGGTGTTTCGCCATACGCCATCATCGGCTTTGTATCTTGATGAAAACACAGAGCCCGTAATCAGAAAGTAGTAGCCCTTGTTCAGGAATCGCTCAAAGGTAGCATCCACTCCAATATTTCTGCCAATGCTATTGTTTTCCATCACATTACTAAACGCCCACTCCTGCTTATAGTTAATCATTGAGTAGGAGCTGTCTGCGATTCCCGGCGCATCATAAATTAACTGCACGTAAGGTTCGAGCTTAAACCGAAGATTGCTGCTAACCTGCCAGTCATACGCCACTACAAAGTGATGCGCTATAGTTGGCTTCAGGTTTTTATTTGGAAGGGTGATGGTACCGTTTTCATCGCTATTCACCATATAGATCTTAAGTTCTTCCATCTGACTGTGTTTTCCATAACCCATGCTAAGAGCATGATTTTGACTCAAATCCAGGCGCAGTGCAATTCTCGGGTCTATAGTCAGGGAGTTGTTAAGTGCGAAATATCCCACATTAACACCGGCATTTATTAACAGATTCTGCGACAGCTGATACCTGGATTGAGTGTAAATCTCCGATGCGTAGCTGTTCCCGCGATTGTTTACCAGATTTCGGTAGCTTTCCGGCACACTTTCAATGGTGCTGTTGATGTCAAGATTGTATTGTAATCGTTTTAGAGTAAGGCCGGTCTGTATTGAAAACCCCGGGCTGAACGTGTGGTTGATATACGAACCAATACTCAGCTTCCCGGAATTATCTATCGCTAAAAGATCGGGATGCGGCATTAAGTCATCATCCTGACGCACTGTTTCCATTCGATTTCTTATGCCGGTTGCTGCAAGTGTTGTATTGATGTAGGTTCTTCTTCCCGTAAGTAATCTGTGTGACAAACCAACAGCACCCATTTGGACTGCCCAGTCAAACGAGTTTCTGTCCCAGTCGTTTTCCCAAATATCCGGATTCGTTTCAAGCGGTTGAAGCATTTTATCCATGCCGCCAATGCCCCAAAATGATAATGTTCCTGCCTTGCTCGTGGGTATATGGAATTTAAAGGAAAGATCCTGATATCTAATTTGCTGATCAGTTGGAATTACATTGATATCCGTAAGCAGCCCCAGCGTTGAGTACCGGTAGTTAAACAAGTAGGATGCATTAGAACCCTGCGAGATTGGCCCCTCGGAGGCAATATCCAGGCCCATTGTTCCGGCCTGCAGCGTATGCTCGTAGCTGTCGCTGTTGCCGGTTCGCAGATTCATATCGAACACTCCGGCCAGCGCATTGCCATATTCAGCGGGAAATGCGCTTGTATGAAAATCGGAATTTGCCAGCATCTGACTGCTAAAAAGTGTCACCAACCCACCGCCTGCCACATTTCCACCCGCCATGTGATGCGGTGTCGGGACCTCAACACCTTCAACCCGCCAGGATATACCTTTGGGGCTGTTGCCTCTCACTATAATGGCATTGTTCTGCACATTCCCCACCGTTACCCCGGCATAAGCAGATACAAGTCGGGCTGGATCGTCGAGACCGCCCGCGTACCTCCTTGTCTCTTCTACGCTGAATGACCGGGAGCTGACCGTGGCCATTGTATTCAGCGGCTTGTTCTTAATGATTTCCGGGCTTACCACAATTCCATCCATTTCATAAACAATTTGTCTTAACCCGATATTTAAGACAACCTCCCTGCCGGAGGTAATAAGAATCTCAGGAAGAATTACCGGCTCATAGCCTATGTAGTTGATCTGAATCGACTGACGCCCCAGCGGTACCCTTGGGATATTAAATTTTCCGTTAAAGTCTGTTGAAACACCAAGCAGAGGTTCGGTTTCGAGCACTACAACAGTTGCTCCAATCAAGGTTTTTTTGGTCTGAATATCGTATACGCTACCCTTTATAGTTTGGGTAATCGACTGTGACTCAGCATCCCGGGATATCAGCAGCAAGAGGATGATGGCAAGGATATTTTTAAAGATGAATGCACTTTTCATGATGGTTGTAAATAAAGTATGGGATAAGGACTTTGGTCTGGTTTTAGCAAAAGTTTATCCAGAGTACGAATGCCATGATGGCAAAGCTGATGACACAGATAATCACTAAAAGCAGGTTTCGGATAACTTTTCGGATATAATATTGAGAGTTCATTTTTAAGATGTTTAAGTGAACCGTACCCAATATGATGAGATACTCCGTTTCAATCGTCCAGGCCTGTAAGTACGAACCATGTACACGTCCAATCCGTCAGGATTGGTCTTCAATTATATCGTTGCCAATAATGTTTGAACCACTACGTCTTGGTGATTCATCAAAATGCTGTAGCTACCAAACCACAATTTCACTTTCGGAAAACTTCATTGATTATGATAAATTTATAAGTCGAAATTCCGCCCGGGTTGGCAATTAATGAGGCTGGGTAAAGAGGTAAACATCACCAAACAAAAAAACTTTGTGTCCTCGTGCCTTGATGGTTCAAAATAAATTATTATCTACTCTATGGCTGGCACCGATTCAGACATATACTGTGATGGCGTTTTCCCCGTAATCTTTTTAAAAACCTGATTAAAAGAAGACTTGGAATTAAATCCGGAATCCAAAGCAATGGCCAGAATGCTGTAGTTTTGATTTGCCGGATCAAGAGCTCTCTTCTTGAATTCTTCCACCCGAAACGAATTCACAAAATCGAAGAAGTTTTTCCCTTCGTACTGGTTAATCACTTGTGATAAATGGTTTACAGAGATTTCCAGCTCATCAGCAAGATTACTCAACGTTAGTTTGGGTTCAAGGTGCGGTTTCGATGTTTTCATCAACTCCAGAAGATTCTGATGATAACGTGACGCGACCTCCGGTTTGAGACCAGACCGCTCATATTCGCGGGTAGCTCTTGGCTCATATATCCGATGATTCAAATCTAAATTATCAGCAAAAATATTTTTATACCTGATGCCGGAATACCCCAGATAAAAGATAAAAGCGATAATCAACACAAAAAAACCAGATCGGTATTAAAGTTAAATGAAACTCCCAGTCCAGTCTCCAGAATGATAAAAACGGTGGCAATTACGAATGTCATCCCCATTCCCCAAATGACAACCTTTAACCAGTTTAAATCGATTGATTCAGTATATGCGAAATTCTGTTTAGAAAGGTACTCATACCTGTAAAGCAGCCGGTATGAAGCTACAGCATAACACACAGCCGACGTAATAAACGCGAATATAGAAAATGTGATGAAACCAGAGTAGTCATCTATCTCCCCATGGTTAACCATTAATTTCTGATCTTCAGTGTAAAAGAACAAAAATGGGATCATATACACATAAAAAAGTAATGCGGGCACAAAATGAATATAGTTCTGCCAGTTAAAATGCTGATCACCCCGTACTGAGAACAGTATATAGAGATAGAGAAAGGGCCCGTGTAAAAGCGGAAAAGGGTGATGAATACCAGACAAATGGGGGTATACTTCCCAATAGCCCAGCCAATGCAGATAGTAGCTGAATATGTGAATGCCAAATACGAACATCCAGACAGCCAGAATCCTATCCGGGGTGGTTGCCTTCTTTTTCGTTAACAACAAAAACTGAAAAAAGAAGCACAGGAAAATCCCAATAGTAAAAACCGTATTCATTTATATGGGCTATCTGGCTAATAATGTTGGAAATGCCGTGACTAGTTTTGCTTAAATAAATATATGAAACCTTCATCTATATTTATTATCTCATCAGCCTGTTAGCAAAAGGTTAGTTAATAAGGGAATTCCAAAACTACTCATCACCCTGCCTCATTCAGTTCCGGACTCATCTGCGGTTCAACCATTAAAACTTATACTCATATGCAGGCACCACGGTACAAATGGCAGCTGTAACTGATTCCGACGGAAAACATGGCACTCTACCAAGCTCAAATCATTGTGCCAATCTCCGGACTATGGCTCTTTTTTTCTCCCAAAATGAAAAAAGCCAACAAGACTCCATCCAACCATAACAACTGCCGAAAAGATGAGTACGGGTACTGCACCAAACTGGTAAATCAGAGGTACACTGGCGGCTGTCATCAATCCTCCCCCAACAAAAGGCTCGAAAAGTAGCTGTTTGTAACCAAAGGCTTCCATGGCCTTTGCATCCCCCTCCGTGTCTACAATCCTTATTAGCATCAGGCCTGCAGCTGTCATACCCATTGATTGTCCGAAATCTCCTATACCTCTTTCCACCCAGTTTTCAGGTATCATTCTGGGGGCGATTACCAGAAAAGCAAAGATATTCCAGCAAATACCGACCATGGCCAACAAGACAAAGACTTCAATGTGCGTTCCGATTACCTGTAGAGACAAGCTTCCTATAGCAGATACGATGAGAAAGTCCAGGGCCAGACCCTGAATCCGGTTAATGGTATTTCTGTCGATAATCTTATAATTGTCAAACCGATCCAGAAAAAGCTGGATGATAATTCCACCGACCATAGCAAGTGGGAAAAGTGGGAGATAAGCAAATATTTTAAAACCATCGCCTGCTCCCCAGCTTATGCTTTCAATATAGATCAGGAGTTCCAGCATTCCCCATCCAAACAATATAGCCAGGCCGACTACACTAAGGTGAAACGCAAGGGGTTCAATAGATTGCGGACTTGTAGTAAGCCACCCGCTTTCTTCTCTGTCCTCGACCTCAATGATACCCCTCAACTGGTTTTCATCAAATTCTTCCGGACTCTTCAGGTAGTTGGTTTTATTTTTTCTAACCGCCCAGTTTATGAGTGCCACCCCGAATATCACCCCGCTAACCACACCTACAGTAGCCAGACCCAAAGCCAGGTCAACACCCTCTTCAAAGCCCAATTCTGAAAATGTATCTGCGAGTCCTGCACTTGTACCATGCCCGCCCTCAAATGCAATTTCTATAAGAGCTCCCACCATTGGATTGGCGTTAAAAAAAGGTGCAAGAACCAAAATTGCCAGAAGTAGTCCCAGAACATACTGTCCCCAGGCTACCGTCTGACCAAATGAAACCTGAGGCCCTGCAATACTCCATATTTTTTTAACGTCCGGGATTTTCTTACCCAGAAAAAGTGCGGCAAAAATGAGGTTTATCAACAGAATTGGTAAAGATGAAAATACACTCAGCATATTTTCATTAAGAAGTCCATATTCCATCTGATAACCATCCGGGAAATAACCCGAAAGTGCCCCGAGAACTTCAGGACCGATTAGTAGTACAAGTAAACCACCGATTATTGAGCTGGGGAGAAAATATTTTGAAAAGACCGGTACGTATACCCTCACTACTTTACCGGCAATTAAAGCTACACCCAGAAAAAGAATACTCAGACCTATTACTTCTGCACTCATTGATCAGGTTTTCGGTTTGATTCCTGTTATTTATGCGACTTTTCAGAAATAGATTTCAGCCAAAGATATGGTTTTTAATACCCAATCTCTTGAAACAATGGGAGTTAAAGTTTAAAAGTAAACGATAAGTTATTCCCGGCATAGTTATTTCGTTTGGATTCCCAGAAGCAAAATCCGGTGTTTGGGCTGAAATCCGCTCTAAGTATATCCCGTTTTAAAACTCATTTATTGCTTTTTTATTCATGGCTAAATCGGCAACCATTCAATCTGCAAAGAACAAAGGCAAAGTATACCGCTGACCAGACTCCCCGATAGCCTCGCATCGGGATAAACTTCTCATCCGGTTACTCAATAAATAAAAAAAGCCCCGAGGCAATTTGCATGCTTCGGGGCTTAATGTACCGCTGACCGGACTTCCCGATAGCCTCGCATCGGGATAAACTTCTCATCCGGTTACTCAATAAATAAAAAAA
>PWID01000352.1 GCA_003555145.1 Balneolia bacterium
CCAATCAACCCGGCCTATGGAAAAAAATAGCGTTAAGAAGCGCGGCGTAGTGAAGCGTAAAAAATAAAAACTCACCGCTGAGTAGCATCAAAAATTGCTCTGAGCGCTATGGAGCTATTGTTTTTATTTAGCGGAACGCAGTACGCTTTAGCTAAATTTTTTTCCCAGCCCGGCGGTTTTTGGTTACCTTTTGTCCGCACAAAAGGTAAAGGATGCTTACTTCCATTGATTAGCGATTCAGCTGCTTCTGATGTAAAGGGGTTCGTTTTTAGGTGGTGTTTAAAATGGTTACATATTTGATTCGGTTGAGTTTTTACCGGACAGTAGTAATTCCTTATTGCTAATTCTCTCCTGCCACCATCGTACGCAGGCGTGAAAAACATCAACCGGTTCGATGTACATGAGGGGACAGCCTCCAACGATAGGGATCAGGCCTTTTTCTTTGCATAGCGTGATGGCTTCATCGGAGACGCTTCCGTTGCCAAACGAGCGGTGAAACCAAATATGACCGATGCCAAGATCTGCGCACTGATCAACAATTCCGGCCGAATGGTCCGGGTGGGTGGCAATCATCACCGCGTCTACGGGTTCGGGAATGCTTTTGAGATCTGGATAACATTTCAGTCCGTCGATTTCCTCCGCGTGCGGATTTACGGGGATGGCCTCATAGCCAGCGTTTAGCAGTTTCTTCATGATATTACTCGCGGCGGTATCACCTTTCCGGGACACGCCGGCTACGGCAATTCGCCGGCAATTCAGAAATCCTGTAACAGAGTCGGAATTGGCATGCATAAAGCGTACTCCTTTTGCTTGTGAAAGAGTTAACTATGAGATCTTCTTCCAAAGTGATAGGCGAGGCCAACCTGTACTCTGCCTGTCAGCGCGTTAAAATCTGCCTCCTGCCATCCGTTTCCCGCATTAACTTCCTGGATATTGATGATGCTGTGCGTGTAACCAAGGTTGAAGGCCAGTTGAGGCAAGACATAGATTGCGGCTCCTGCTGTAAGGGCAAGACCGCCGCCACGGTAGTTCAAGTCTCTTTCCACCGTAGACATACCGGTCAGTGCGGCTCTGAAGTAGGGTCGTATCGATTCAGACTCCGACAAGGGCATCAGCTGAATACCAAGATCAACCTGACCCAGACCAAACATATTATCCATATCAGGACGCATGTTTGCGCCTTCGATTCCTCCAAAAAAACCAATGTTCGGGCTCAGGTTATACCCGGCCAGAAAGCTTATACCGGAGCCACCTTCAGTAGTGCGACCATCGTTGTTTATGGATGAAATAACAATGGAGCGTGAGAAGCTTCCCCAGAACCCATCTGATATTGAAGAGATGTCGTCTGAATGCTGCGAACTAGCTGGGAGTGCGGAGATTAGCAAAAGGGAGAAAAGCGAAAGAATGCAAACAAGTCTTTTCATAATTAGAACAGGTAGGGATTTTGATGACAAAACTATATCACAATATTACGCTGAATTCTATAAATAAGATACATCTGTTAGATTATTCCGTTTCGATTTTACAACTTCATTAATTAGCCGGAATTCCTTAGGTTTCACGGTATCAATGCCTGCTTATCCGCCTCAGCACGAGGCCTGTATCATTAATTCTATTCGATTGTCTGACATCAATTTATATACCATACGGCTGAGTCATTTGTATGATGATCTCGCCATCCGGCTCGGGGAGCTTGAGAAAGATGCTCCGGAGGTTCGTATCTCCCGCAAAATTGTAGAAGAAGCACTAAAGAAGGGCGGTGCTCACTACGGTATAAATACCGGATTCGGAGGACTGGCCAATAAGCGTATTTCTGACTCCGATCTTTCACAGCTGCAGCAGAATCTGATCTTATCGCATGCGGTGGGCGTTGGCGATCCGGTTCCGAAGGACATCACCCGCCTGATGCTTCAGCTTAAGATCCACGCGCTGGCTCAGGGTTATTCAGGCGTTTCCGAAGAGACGTTTCGCCTGCTTCAGGCATTTGCGCAGAAGGATTTGATTCCCGTTGTGCCATCGAAAGGAAGCCTTGGCGCATCCGGTGATCTGGCTCCTCTGGCCCACTTATCGCTGCCGTTAATTGGCTATGGACACTTTTGGGATAATGAGGGCATCACCCAGCTGCCGGCCGAACAGGTTATGAAGAAGTACGGACTGGAGCCGATTAGTCTGCAGGCCAAGGACGGCCTCTCGCTCATCAACGGAACCCAGCTGATGAGCTCGTACGGAGCGTGGGTGCTTGAGCAGAGCATCAGGCTGCAGAAAACCGCCGATATTATTTCGGCCGTGAGTCTGGAAGCCTTACAGGGGAGCATTACCCCGTTTGATGAACGCATTCATCAGATTCGGCCTCATACGGGTCAGGCTATTGTTTCGGCAAATATTCGCAAGTTACTACAGGGCAGTGAGATACTGGATTCACACCGCCACTGTGGTAAGGTTCAGGATCCGTATAGCTTACGATGTGTGCCTCAGGTTCACGGCGCCAGCAGAGGAGCGCTGAAACATGCATCAGAAGTGGTGGAAACCGAATTGAACAGCGTAACCGATAATCCATTGGTGTTTCGGAATGGTGATATTGTGAGCGGTGGTAATTTCCATGGTCAGCCTTTGGCGTATGCGCTTGACTACTCGGCCATTGCGCTTGCCGAGCTGGGAAGCATTTCAGAGCGACGTGCGTACCTGCTGCTCGAAGGTCACGACGGCCTACCCAAACTTCTGATGCAGCACACGGGAATCAATTCGGGCTTTATGATTCCGCAGTATACCTCTGCTTCGCTGGTTTCTGAGAATAAAATTCTTTGCCACCCGGCTTCGGTAGATTCGATTCCGTCGAGTCTGGGTCAGGAGGATCATGTTAGCATGGGTAGTATAAGCGCGACCAAGCTGCTGCAGGTGTTCAGAAACGTGGAGCATATTTTATCGATTGAGCTGTTAACGGCCGTTCAGGCTCTCGATTTTCGCAGGCCGCTGAAACCGGGGCGGGGCGTTCAATTGTTTCATGAATTTGTGCGTGATCATATTCCGCATGCCGAGCAGGACACCTATTTCAAAACCTACATGGAAAAAAGTCTGGAGCTGATTCAGAAGGCCGATTATATCAGGCTCATTGAAGATGAACTTGGCGAGATTCTTTAAACGAATCAGGTACCATCACCCTAAACAACACCAACATGCCCGTTTTAACCAACATCGGAATTCTGTACACCTGCGCTCCCGAGGGCGGACAGGGTGAGGCTCACCCAATAAAAAATGCCGCCCTGGTGTGGGAAAAGGATAAGGTGGAGTGGGTAGGGCGCGAAACGGATTTGCCCGAGCAGTATCAGCATGAGGAATCGGTTGATGCACAGTGCGGGATGGTTATTCCGGGATTGGTTGAGTGCCACACGCATCTGGCATTTGGCGGATGGAGAGCAGATGAGTATGAGTTAAGATCACTTGGGCGCCCGTATATTGAAATTGCCAAAGCCGGTGGCGGAATTCTGAGCACGGTTCGTGCTACCCGCGCCGCTTCGGAAGACGAGCTGGTCGAAAAAAGCCTGGACCATCTTCAGGAGATGAAGAAGCTCGGCATTACCACCGTTGAGTGCAAAAGCGGATACGGGTTAAACAAGGATGATGAAATCAAGCTGCTTAACGTGTATCGAAAGCTGGATGTGATGCAGCCGCTGGACATCATCTCGACCTTTTTGGGTGCGCATATGGTTCCACCGGAGTTTGCCGATAAACGGGCTGATTACATCACCCTGCTCATCAAGGAAATGATTCCGTATGTCGCGGATAATCAGCTGGCTCAGTTTTGTGATATTTTCATCGAGGAAACAGCCTTCAGCATAGATGAAGCCTATACGATTCTATCTAACGCGCTCGATTACGGTCTGATGCTAAAACTGCACGTGGATCAGCTGAGTCCGGGCGGCGGGGCTGAACTGGCCGCTGAACTGGGCGCCGTTTCGGCTGATCATCTCGAATATATATCTGATAAGGGCATCAGGGCGATGTCCAATACGGGCGTTGTGGCCGTGAGTCTGCCATTGGCGAGTTTCTATTTGCGTCAGCCGTCCATTCCCGCCAGAAAGCTCATTGAGTCCGGCGTTGATGTGGCCGTTTCCACCGATTTTAACCCGGGGTCTGCACCAAGCTATCATCTGCCGTACGCCATGACCCTGGCCTGCACGCTTCAGCACATGAGCCCTTCGGAGGTGCTTAAGGGCGCGACCATCAATGCGGCCAAGGCATTACGAATGCAGGACG
>PWID01000084.1 GCA_003555145.1 Balneolia bacterium
CGCAGCGACCACTGGAACTTCGGCCGCCTGAATGTGCCCTTCATCTTTTTCTTCTCGGGCCTTCACGACAATTACCATACACCTTCCGATACAATCGACCTCATTCCATTCGACCTGCTCGAAAAACGTGCCCGACTTATCTATTCCACGCTTGTGGAAGTCGCCAACTCCCCGGTTCGCCCGGTGGTTGATAACGAAGCGTTTATTGAGCGTACGCGCTAGGCCCGCATTCCTTTATCATATATCAGGCGGCAGTTCCACAGGAGCTGCCGCCTTTTTTATGTCACGCTCCAATGCAGCAGTTTGATGACATTTTTTCCGGAATTATGAAATTTTTGCATGCGAAAATACCCTCCTTCATACGTTTATCAGGCGGGCGGGGAGCGGCATACTTTTTGAAGACTCCCGGCCGGATTGAAAAATATTTTCCGGTTCTCGTACGTATTACACGCGATGGAAACAACCGGATTACAAGACATTAATGAGGGCTTCAGTTTAGCAGGCTCTTTCAACCATGTATTGAATTTCAATAATCTCTACTATTTATGACATCACAAACGCCTAAGTTCGCAGCTGCATTTACGTTTGCGCTCATCATCCTTTTCGTGGGGTATTTTTCAGGTACATCTCCTGATGAAACCAGTTCAACCTACATCTACCCTGAGGCCGCTACTGAACGAACCGTAGCCGCAGATCCTCCTTCCAACGTGCTACAGGAACTCAATAACGCCTTTATTGAGCTGGCAGCAAACGCGTCACCAGCCGTGGTAACTATCAGTACAGAGCGCACGGTACGCCGGCAGCAGATGTCTCTGTTCGACGAGTTCTTTGGCCGCCGCGGGCCGTCTCAGCCACGGGAGCGCGAATTTCAGCAAAGAGGTCAGGGCTCCGGGGTAATCGTGGATGGTGATGGCCTCATCATGACCAATCATCACGTTATTGCAAACGCCGATACCATTATCGTACGCATGAGCAATAATGTGAACCTTGGGGCCGAAGTGGTTGGATCTGATCCGAGCACCGATATTGCCATTCTTCGCATTGATGCGGAGAATCTTCCGTTTCTCGAATTCGGCGACAGCGATGCGCTTCGCGTAGGTGAATGGGTGATGGCCATCGGTAGCCCGCTCAGCCAGAATCTGAACCAAACCGTTACGCAGGGAATTGTGAGCGCCAAAGGCCGCTCGAACATCAACCTTGTGGACTATGAGGACTTCATCCAAACCGATGCCGCTATCAATCCCGGCAACTCCGGCGGACCGCTCATTAATATGGATGGCAAAATTATTGGTATCAATACCGCAATTGCTTCACGTTCGGGCGGTTCTCAGGGCATTGGATTTGCCGTTCCAATTAATATGGCGCAAAGCGTTATGAACTCCCTGATCGAATCCGGCCGTGTAGTTCGTGCTTTCCTGGGAATCACACCCGAAAACGTAGACGATTCCATGGCCCGTGCTCTGGAGATGGACCGCGCAAGGGGCATTTTTATAACCAATGTTCAGGAAGGCAGTCCTGCCGCTGAAGCCGGTCTCCGCGAGCTGGATGTAATTCTTGAAAGCGACGGTCGTGCCGTTACCGATTCCCGTCAGTTCCGTACTTCCATCGCTTCCCGCACCCCCGGAAGCCAGGTTCGACTGAAGATTTTCAGAGATGGACAGGAAATGACAAAAACCATCACCCTTGGCGAGCTCGATCAGGATGAAGCACCCGAAGTTCAGACCGAAAGCTTCTTCGAGCAGTTTGGCTTCAGCGTAGATTCTTTCAACGAGGAGTTTGCAGAGCGCTACCGCCTGCGCTCTAATCTGGAAGGTGTGGTAGTTACCCGCGTTGCCGAGGGCAGCAATGCTTTCCGGCAGGGTCTGCGCGAAGGCGACCTGATTACCGGCGTTCAGCGACAGCGCGTGAGAAACATGCAGGAGTTCAGCCAGCGCATGGACGGCGTTCAGGGCGGCACCGTTCTGCTTCAGCTCGTGCGCCAGAATCAGCAGTTCTTTATCGCGATTGATTTGTAAGCCAACTTTCGGACCATCGAAACAGACAAAGGCCGCACGGGTTATTCGTGCGGCCTTTTTTTTGGGTGATGGCATCCGTGGCCGGATTCACCGCCATTCCACTTTATGAATATCGGTACCGTCGAGCCGTAAAATCACGGCGCCCTCAAGAGCCGTGTAGAACAATCGCTCGCTGCCTGTGTGCTCCATAATCCGCCAAGCCACCACCGGATGCGGATGGTTGTACCGGTTTCTGAGCCCGTTAGAAACCACCACTTTATGCGGCTGTACATATTCCAGAAAGAAATCATGGGAGCTTGTCCGGCTGCCGTGGTGACCTGCCTTGTACACATCGGAGCGGAGCAGCTCACCAAACTGCTGCGTTAGCAATCGCTCGGCCTGCGTTTCGGCATCACCAGTTAACAGCACCCGCTGCTCGCCGTACACAATCTGTATAATTAACGAGTGTTCGTTCGGATTGGAAGATCCGATATCGGGATGAGGACCAAGCACCAGAGCCGGGGTGGACTCGTCCAGCCAGATGGTTTCACCCATTTCGGGCACCTCAATCCGGATTCCCTTCTCGCGAGCCGCCGCCCGGTACCCGGCAAAAATGGCCGAGTGATATTCAAAGCCCGGATCGTAAATCACATCAATTTCGATTTCGTTAATCAATGGGATGAGACCGCCAATATGGTCAGCGTGAGGATGAGAAAGAAATACGCCATCCAGCCGGGTGATGCCCTCGGCCCGCAGGTGAGGCAGTATGAAACGGTCTCCGCTGTTTCCAAATGGAGACCAAAGCCCGGCATCATACAAATACCGTTTGCCATGTGCAGTTTCGATCAGAACGGCATCACCCTGCCCCACATCAAAAAATGTAAGCTGTAGCGCGGGCTGCTCACCATGTTTCTGCATCAGTAAATCGACCTGCCATCCAATGGCCAGCAGGCCGCACAGAACAATCAGTTTGAATCTCAAAGCCGGCTTGAACATCGCTGCGGTTGCGGCAAATAAAGCCATCCAAAGCGGGTAAACCCAGAGTGAGTGCAGTCGTGCCGTTATGAAAGCCCCCGGAAAATTGGCCGATGTTGTCGTAAGCCAGGCAAGCGCCGCCGTAAGATAGTTCGCGGGCAGATTCATCCAGATACCAGCCTGCTCGTGAATCATTCCGATAAACACCCCGGCAAAACCCCAGATAAACATCACCTGCGTAATTGGCGCTGCAATTGTGTTCATGAGCGGGCCGATGAGCGAAAACTCGTTGAACCGGTGGATCAGCACAGGCAAGAGCGCCAGCTGAATACAAACGCTGAGCAGGGTGAGCTGAATAATTCGGGCGTACCACCGCGTTTTGTTTCTTGGCGAAAACATGCGTTCGAGCACGGGCAGCATCACAAAAATAGTAATCACCGCCGCAAACGACATCTGAAAGCCAATCAAATACAAAGATGAGGGATCGACCATCAGAATCAGCAGGGCCGCTAGTCCGGTCAGGTTGACCGGATCCCTGCGGTATCGATACAATCGCGCCAGCGCAATGAAAAATGCAAAAACTGATGCCCGCTGCACAGAGGGTGAAAAACCCGTAATTCCTGCATAAAGAAAGAGCACCACCGTAATTAGCAAAAGCCCGGCTATGCTTCCGTATTTGTATCGCCAGAAAAAGGGAATAACAAACCAAAGCGGGATGAGCACAAAACCCACGTGCATACCGGAAACGGCCATTAAATGCGCCAGTCCGGCCCGGGAGAAATCCTGCCGGAGTTCGCTGTCCAGGCCCGACCTGTAGCCAATGAGCACGGCCTGCGCCAGCGGAGTCTGCTCCGGCGCAAAAACGCGCGCAATCCCTTCCCGCATTCCGGTACGCCACCAGCCCCAGCCACGCCAGTCGGGCGGTCGTATCATTATAGATTCTCCGTCTCTCGCTCCTTGCGCCTGAATATGAATATTGAGGCTGCCCAGCCAGGACTGCACGTCGAAGTCGTGAGGATTTCGTTTTGGCGGGATTGCAGACGGCACGACTCTGAGCATCATTAAAGCACCGGGCTGAATTTGCTCAACAAATGCGCTGTCGACCCGAAAATAGCGAATCTGCGTTTCGAATGACTGATCCAGTACCGTAAACCCCGATGACGTCTGTACAGAATCGACCCTCATAAAAACAGAAAGACTTCGGGTTGCACTTAAACGGGCATCGTCCACCCTGCCGAACCAGTTCAGGGTGTCGGCAGCATGAAGTTCAG
>PWID01000157.1 GCA_003555145.1 Balneolia bacterium
AGTGATTGGGATCATATTTGTGCTTTCTCTTTTGATGGTCAGCACGGTTCCATTCGATAAAGTGCCCCGTTTCAACAAGGAATATATGAGGCAAAACCGCGGACTAGTTTTTCTATTCCTGTTTTATGCTCTCACGATAGTTGTGCTTCAGGAATACGGCCTGATGATCGTGTTTACGATTTTTATTCTGCGCGGCTTAATCGTGTTCGGAATCCAGTTCTGGAACGATCTGATGGGCGATGAAGAGCAGCCAGCCGAAGTTATTTAGTAGTCAGCTTTTTCCTGCTTATTAGTAATCTAAACCTGAAGGGAAACCTACCTATTCTGTTAGGCAGGCACCAAAAAGAAAGCCTGCTATTTCTGGCAGCCAGGCGCTAAAAAACACTAAATGTTTAATATGCCCTCAATAAATCGGGCCCATTGAATTAAATTGTGAATTTGGTCGGTCTGCTCCAGAGTGGGAGAGGGAGAGAAAGTTATTGACAGGCTTGTATCCATTCACAATTCAAAACCTGTCTGCCGCGGCGAAGACAGGCAGGTTCAACATTCACAATTGGGAGCGAATGCGACCCAGCGAAGCGACTTACGCCACATCATATACTTTTCTGATGGACCACTCTACTCCAACAATCAGAATTACAGCTAAAAACCACCAGCCGCTGTGGTGAGCGCGACGGGCTGATGTGAAAGTCTCCGTACGAAACTCATCGAACCCTCTTGATTGAAGCTCGATGCGCAACAGGTCTGTTTGGTTGGAGGTAAAGAATGACCCATCTGTTGTTTCAGCTATGAATCGAAGAAGCTCATCCCTCCGCATAGTATCCATAAACTCTACTATGCTTTCATTTACTGTAAAAGAGCCGTTTTGCCGGTCTATTTCTGTTGAGCCACGCTGAGCTACCGCTTCGTAGCGATAGGTGCCTGCAGGCAAAGGTCGCGTCTCCAGACGGAAACGCCCTGAGCCAAGGCTGCGCATTACAAAATCCTGGGTATCAAATTCCTCACCGGAAATTTGTACACTTACGCGGGCTTCATTATCCGGTTGGCCCGTTTCGGTTTGCACCGATGCCCGAAAGGTGATGGCTTCACCCTCATCGAAACTGCTTCTGCTCGGGCTGAACTCAAGCAAACCGTCTGATACGCCAGTGCTGGTCCACTTCACAAGATTATTCATCAGGTTCCGGTAAAACTCGCGGTGTTCTGATAAAGTTGATTGCTGCCAGCGGTGCCACTGCCATGCATTAAGCTGACTCACACGATTGTTTCCAAGCTGCTGTACTGAGAGCATGGGAACATCGGTGGTTTCATTCCGGTGATTTGTGAATATCAAATCGCGCGCCAGGGATGCTGAAGCATAATTTCGAACCGGTCCGCGTAATTCAGGACCGCGGTTAAGATTGCCCGGAACTTCAAAATCGAAGATGGCGTGTTCGCTTTCGGCAGCGTTTAGTTCGGGCAGAATCACGCCCACGGGAGAAGCAGCACGCTGACGTATAGGTGCCGTATTTTGCAGATCAGACTGAAGGTTATCGAGATCGGTTCCGGGAAGAGTGAGCAGCAGCAGGTTGGCTTCGGCCGCTAATTCAGCGAGGTTTGATCGCAATCCTGCGTCCATCTGGCGGTGAGGGAAACCGTGAAAAATAATCAGATCGAGCGTATCTGCAGAAGCCGGGGTGCTGCCGCCTATAAATCTGTCACCGCCAGTCCATGTTCTGAATTCAGCAAGAATACTTTCATCTGTAGCCAAAAGATTCCGCAGAGAGCTTACATCGGGGTGGATTTCGAAGGCCAGATGCAGAATACGGACCTGGTCGTCGAGCACATCTATGGTAAAACTATAGGCATTGTTTGATGTAGTCCATTCCTCGCCCAGCTCGGGGATTTCAACGCGAAAACGCTCTGTTCCTTCTTCCGTAAAATCAACTTCAAATTCCACATTGTGTACAGACCGGTCCTGAGTTGTTTGTATTGTTTGTACTGCCGCTAATTCATTATTACGATACAGCTGTACTTCTATTGAGCGGTCCGGGAAACCGTCGTTCAGAATCTCAGCGCGAAGCGAGCCGGTCGTATTTGTAAATGCCGTTGAGTTATAAAATACGTTGCGAACAAGCACATCGCGTACGGCAGTCGTATCGCCAACTGCTACAGTAAAAAAAGGTGCGCCAATACGTTCGGCAGCCCGCGTGGGATCCAGGCCGCGGTTAAAAATACCGTCTGTTACAAGTATGATGGCGTCGGGAGTGGAACCCGCCTGATGGAGCGAGTTCAGAGAGCGGTTGATGTCCGTAATGCTGCCATCGAGTGGAAGGGAGTCGGGAGTTGTACTGAAAATGTCGCTGTCGAATCCATATACACGATATCGGGTGGAAGTGGTATCCGAAAGGTTGAGTTCCCGGATAACGTCTCTCATGCTTTCTTCACCCTTCCATTCGCCTTTTTCGATAGTTGTGCTTCTGCTGTTATCTATCAGCACGGCTATATCGTTTTTTAAGGTTCTGCTGTCTTCGAACTCATAAACGGGATTAAAAAGAAGAAGCAGCAAAATAAAAATTGCCAGGCTTCGAAGGGAGATGTTAAGCCATCTTACTCCCTCAGGCAGACGTTTGTTACCCGAGTAGGTCCACCAGCCAATAAAGGCCGAGAAGATCAGGGCAAAGGCCAGCAGTAATATGGCAAGATCAGATTCAAAGCCGGTAATCATGTGTAGAATCAGGCTTCGCTTAGAATTCGTTTAATGAGGTCTTCTGCTTTTATGCCTTCAGCTTCGGCCGCATAGTTATTTACTATTCTGTGGCGCAGCACGGGTATGGCAATCGCGTTGATGTCTTCTTCGGTTACGTTGAAACGGCCTTGAGACAATGCCCGCGTTTTTCCTCCAAGAATCAGATACTGAGACGCACGTGGCCCGGCTCCCCAGGTCATGTATTTATTTACAAACTCCGGAGCGTGTTTGGTGTCTGGACGAGTCATATTTACGATTTTGACGGCGTAGTTCATTACGCTCTCGGGTACGGGAACCTGTCGGGTCAGCTGCTGAAACTCCATAATTTCTTCTGGTGAAAGAATGGATTTAACTTCCGTCGTTTTTCCGGTAGTGGTACGACTTACAATCTCTACTTCTTCATCGAAGCTTGGGTAGTCGAGCCACAGGTTAAACATGAAGCGGTCGAGCTGTGCTTCGGGAAGGGGGTATGTTCCTTCCTGCTCAATGGGGTTTTGAGTAGCCAGTACAAAAAACGGTTTATCGAGCTGGTAGGTAGTTCCGGAAGCCGTAACATGATATTCCTGCATGGCTTCAAGAAGAGCCGCCTGAGTTTTAGGTGGTGTTCTGTTGATCTCATCCGCGAGAATAATGTTGGCAAAGATCGGGCCTTTAAAAAACTTGAATTCTTTTTTACCGCTAACCACATCCGAGTCTATGATTTCTGTACCCGTAATGTCTCCCGGCATTAGATCCGGGGTGAACTGAATACGATTGAAGGAAAGATTCAAAGAGCGGGATAGGGTGGAAATCAAAAGCGTTTTTGCCAGACCCGGAACACCAATCAGAACGCAATGCCCGCGTGAAAACAGGCTGATCAGCAGATTGTCCACGATATGCTGCTGACCAACAACCACTTTGCCTATTTCTGTTCTTAGCTCATTAAATACCTGATGAAATCGCTTAGCTTTCTCGATTGTTTCCTGATTTTGTTCTGTGGACATTCGCGGATCGTTTTGTTAGAGAAGTTAAAAATGTAAGAACATAAAGATGATGCACTTAATTCGTACTGGCGTAAGGGCTGTCGATACGGTACTCTATATATATGTCTTCCCTGAGTTCAGTCAGCCACCGGTTCATCGCAGAAAGCTGTTTCTCCTGAAGCGCAAAGTTTCGAATGATGTCGAAATCCTGGTCAAGATTCGCAATGTGCTCGGGGATGCGGCTATTCAGCCTGATGATACGGTAGGCAATCTGTCGGTTTTGCCCGCTGCCGATGGTATAGCGAATGGGCTCTGTTATATCACCCTCTTCTTCAAGATTAATGATGGCTCTGTAAAGTGTAGGATCAAGATCGTCTACAGCAAGGCGACGCTGTCCGGTCTGGTTATCGATAAGGCGCCCCCCTGTAGGAGCCGTGTTTGGATCTTGCGAATGGCGCCGGGCCAGATCTGAAAAGCGTTCGCCATGAGTAATTACGCTATCGCGCAGAGCTTCAAGTTTTTCGATAGCAATGGATTCATCAACCTGATCTTCCTGGACCTGAATAAGAATCTGGCTGGTTTCAATCTGGTCTCCGCTTCTGCGGTTCAACCGGATTACGTGGAAGCCTGCGCGGGTTCTTACAACTTCAGAAATGCCACCCGGCTCAAGAGCTGAAGCAGCAGCTGCGTATTCAGATACCAGGTCGCTTAAGGGCATCATCGGGAGAAGTCCGCCTCTTGAGGCGCCCGGGCCATCGCTGTGTCGTCGGGCGAGCTCTTCAAAGTCTGCATCATGATTTAGCAATGAGTCACGAAGTGCTTCTGCTTTTTGACGGGCCATTTGCTCAGCTTCTTCACCTGCAGGAGCTATGGCGACTATGTGTGAAAGCTCAACGGTTTCCGGAATTTCCGGGAGCTCATGCTGGGGGATGTTGTTAAAAAACTCGACTACCTCGGGGCGTGTAATGCGTATGCTTCTCATTTTTTGATCACGAACGCGCTGTACCATAATATCGCGGCGAAAACGATCTCTGAACTCAGAGCGAACCTGAATCAGGCTTTGGCCGAGTACTTCTTCAAGAGCCTCTTCGCTTCCAACCTGCTGTACAAGCTGGCGAATACGGCGATCCAGTGCACGGTTCACCTCATCTTCACTTACTGTAATAGAGTCAATTTTAGCCTGCTCGTAAAGCACGTTGTTGTCGATGATGTTTTCCAGCACATCATACCACATTTCATCGCTGTAGGTAATGTCGCTGCGCTGGGATAAAAACTCAGCTATCTGAGCATCAACATCAGACTTGAGAATAATTTGGTCGTTTACAACGGCAACGATTTTATCCAAAACTTCACGCTGCTGGGCATCGGACTGTTGTGGCAGAAAAAGAAGGATGCCGATTACCGGCAGTGCGAGCTTTAATAAAGTACTCATAAAAGAGATATTCAGGGAATTGGTGTAAGAATTAATCATGTAGTCGTATAGATCGGTTAGCTTCAGCCTGACGTATCAGGTTTTGCTGGAATGCGTTTAGTTGTGTGCGTTTTTGTTCTATTGAAATCCAGTGCTCAATTTGTTCGAGGGCCCAATCCAGCTCCGGGACGGTTCCTTCATCCTGATTTTCCAAAAGCTGTACGAAATGGTACTGCCCGTTAATGTTTCGGATCGGGCTTACTTCTGAAACTCCGATGAGGCCTATAAATTGTGCCATTGCGGGACTATCGTTCAGCGCCGTGCTTAAGGGATGAAAAACGGTTGATGTGCGTAGAGCGTAAGAAGGGTCTACGGAGTAGTTTTCTGCTATTTCGTTCCACTCAACGCCTCTCAGTAAGTCGGTTCTGGCCTGAGTGGCATCATCCATCGTAGCCGCTACCATATGATGGAAGCGTACGTGGCGTTCTGAAAGAACAAACTGATCGCGGTGCTGTTCATAGTATCTCATGGCCTGTTCGCGCGTAACTTCAGTTTCACCGGCCTGGTTCATTGCGTGATCCATAAGCAGCTGAATAAGTAGCTGACGCTCATAAGACGCCATAGCATCTCTGAAGGCGCTGGTTTGGTTAAGACCAAGACGCGCGGCTTCGTCTGCGAGGATTTGTTCGCGAACCCACTGAGACCGGTATCTTTCTACAGAAGTTAAACTGTCTTCGTAAGCGGCATAAGGCGGAATGCGCTCCAGTACCTCATCTATAGTTAGCTTATGGCTGCCTACTTCGGCAATTACGGCCGACTCAGGTGTAGCTCGTTCCTGCTCACACGACAAAAGGAGTACAGCTAAAAGCCATACTCCTGTTATCTGCAAAGTGGTTATATATTTAAAACTAAATCTCAACGGTTTCGAGTAGTTCTCTTAATCGTTCAGGATAGGAAACCACCCTGTAGGTCTCGCGAAGGTGGTTGTTCCATTCTTCATCGCGAATGGGCTGATAATCGGCCACAACGCGCATGAATGCTTCCTCGAAAGTCATTTGGCGGGGTTCAAGAATCTCAGTGAGATAAAGTACTGTCTTGCGGTTTCGGTACTCAAATACATCGCTGAATCCGCCCGGCTCCACTCCCTGCAGATAGTCGAACGGGAAATCCTGAAGGCTGTTAATTAGGTCGGTACGCACGATAAGGCCGCTTACTTCTTCACGTATGTCCTCGATGTCTGTACCACTGTTAACGGCGGCTCTGGCTTCATCAAGTTTTGCTTCGCTGTCTGCGCTTATGCGGTAGTAGCGGTAGCGTGTACCGAACATGTAGTTTTCTTTATTGGCTTCATAGATTTCCTTAAGCCTTGCAGTATCCTGAGCAGCGTAGTTCCAGACTTCCGTTTCGGTCAGTTTAAATACAGCTAGCCCTTCATGATAGCGTTTACTCAGCTCTTCAAAATCCGGAAACTCGGCTTTGGTTACCTCAATAATAACGTCCTCTGCTTTTTCGTCTTTGAAAACATCGAGAAGGTTATGGCGATAACGTCGGTCGTTAGTGTTTTCAACCGCCCGCCCAACGAATGTGATAAAGTCTTCAAGGGTATGCGTTTCTGAAGCTATTGAGTATAATGGAAGCTCAAGCTGCTCGTCGGTAAAACCTAGCTCGAGTACATTAAGTCCGGGGCTGCTGTCGTGCACGTCAAGGAATAGCTCATAAGTTGAAGTATGAAGGCTATCTCCAGCTGTACGGCGAACGTTTTCGAGCGTGAAAGATCTGTTTTCCCTGTAGCGGGGTAGACCGCGTAGTCGCTCGTACATGGCTTCGCGAAACTGCTCATCGCTTTCGAATGTGCGAATGGAGTCGAGACGAACAATATGAATTCCGTACTCGCTTACGAAAGGTTCGGTCCAGCTTCCTGGTTCTTCAAGCGTGCTGATATTTTCGATAAACTGAGGCTGGTAGCGCGATGGATTAATCCATCCAATGTCGCCACCGGTGTTACGTGTATCAGGGTCTTCCGAAAACTCCATAGTAACTTCATCCCAGTCGCGACCTTCTCCAAGAGCTGCATAGGCTTCACCGGCCTTTTCTTTTGCCTGCTCTTCATTAACCTGAGCTCCTCTTGTACGGAAATAAATGTGCGAATAATTACGCTCGTTTACTGCTTCACGAATATCGTAAACGTAAATGATGTGATAGCCAAAGCTGGTGCGGAACGGTTGGGAAACATCACCTTTTTCTGTTGAGAATGCTACATCTTCAAATGGCTTTACAGCCCAACCGGTTGAGATAAACCCAAGGTCTCCCCCCATGCTCTGTCCGCGCTGGCTGGAGGAGTATTCGTTTGAGAGTTCGTCGAAGCTACGAGCGTCTGTTTCGGAAAGGAACAAATTCCGGGCTTCAACCAGGCGATTGTATGCTTCCAGCGTATCAGCAGGGGATGCATTTTCAGGTACTGAAATAAGAATATGCGATGTGCCAATTTCATAATTGGATCGCTCAATCATTTCGTCGAGCAATTCATCACGAAAACGCATTTCAAGCCAGTATGGGAACACAGACTGCATCTGGTACTGTTCTAATTCTTCGAGCACTTCAGAATCTGTGAAATACCCTTCGTCTTTGGTCGCTTCAACTTTTGCAAGGTACACAAGGTATAGATCCAGGAAATCCATGAGTTCTTGTTTTGTGGCTTCCGGATCATTTTCATCCTGCAGGGGGGAAGTGTAAAAGCTGGCGCGGAGCTCCCCGTAGGTAACGTCTTTTCCGTCTACAGATCCAATTACAGTTGCTTCAACATCGTCTGATGCTGTCTGGAACAACGAACATCCTGCAAACACTACTGCGATTAACGTGAGAGTTAGATATTTGAATGAACCTGAACGTTTCATAAAGTGTATGATGCGATTATTTGGTTAAGTTATCATTAGTTGACACACGTCTTACCGAAATGTACCTGAAGCACATATAAAGTGCTGTATTTTGCAAAATCCAATAGCTTTACAAAATACATAAAATTTAGCTTCTTGTGAAGCTGAAGCCATCCATCAAAACGGTTAAATCCTTTGATGATTGCCCGGCTTATATTTTAGGTATTCAAAACAACTGAGTGAAGATCGTTCAAACGAAAAAAGGACAGCGGGTCAGGCTGTCCTTTTTTATTTAAAGATGTATATAGCTAGTAAAGAACACCGGCTATTGTTGCGGTCATCATATTTGCCATAGTTCCGGCAAGCACGGCCAGGAGGCCGAATCTGGCAAGATCCGACTTTCTTGATGGTGCAAGCCCGCCAATTCCACCGATCTGAATCGCAATTGAAGCAAAATTCGCAAATCCACACAGGGCAAATGTGGCCATAAATATAGTGCGCTCCTGAAGTGCGCCATCAATTACAAACTGGGATAAATCGATAAAGGCGATAAATTCGGTTAGCACTATCTTCGTGCCAATCATCGAACCTACGTTAACGGCATCGACCCAGGGCACACCAATAAGGAAGGCAACAGGGGCAAATATATAGCCAAGAATACTCTGTATGTTAAGATCGAAATTATCTGAAATGGCGTTAATGCCCGTTAGATCTCCAAAGATACCAAGGAAGTGGTTAAGGAGTGCCAGAATAGCGATGAAGGCAAGCAGCATGGCACCTACGTTTAATGCAAGCTTTAAGCCTTCGGTTGCACCGGAAGAGGCTGCTTCAATCCCGTTGGCATCAACTTTTTCAACTTCGATTTTTACTTCACCCATGGTGACCGGTTTTTCCGTTTCCGGATAAAGTATTTTCGCAATTACCAGTGCGGCGGGAGCAGCCATAAGGCTGGCGCCAAGCAGTTGTTCAGCAAAGAGCTGTCGGCCGACTTCGAGGGCAAGCTCGTTTGCCTGTGCATAGGAATCTCCAAGCATTTGTATATACGCAGCCATAATACCGCCGGCAATAGTAGCCATACCACCCGTCATAACGGCCAGTAGTTCAGACTGCGTCATTTTTTCGATGTAGGGCTTAACAACAAGCGGTGCTTCTGTTTGACCAACGAAGATGTTGGCAATAACAGACAGCGACTCCGCGCCAGACGTGCCCATAAGTTTTTGCATACCGGATGCCATCACCTTTACAACAAACTGAAGTATGCCGTAGTGGTAGAGAATCGTGGTAATGGATGCAAAGAAAACAATGGTTGGAAGTACCTGAAAGGCGAAAAAGAATCCAAGGCTTCCTTCCATGCCGGGCCCCTTTGCCAGGTCGCCAAATATAAATGCAGCTCCTTCGGTTGTGAAATCAAGAACAAGCACAAAGAATGAAGAGACAAAGCTGAAGAACAGTTTAGGCCAGCCCAGAGGCGCGAAGAACCCGGCCATATCTGAACCTTTTAGAATAAACATGGCCAGCGTGAGCTGTATACCAAGACCAATTCCAACAAGACGCCAGCTTACAGCTTTGCGGTTATTGCTGAGGGCAAGAGCAATGCTGAGAATAACAGCCATGCCCAGAATACCACGTAAAATTTCCATGAAGTTGTGAGTTATGTGTCTGAATCAGGTGATTGTTTGGTTGATTTTCCGGAATAATCTGCATTGAAAGGTTCGATTTCACGCCCTCGTTTCTTATCTACAGGCGGGCGAAAACAATGGCGGGAGCGAGGCTCGTAAGCATCTTTCTCACCTACTAAAATTCGGTCTGTACTTTCTGAAATACGTTGGGAAAAATTTGCGATGTGTCCGCTCTCTGCGCAGATGGCGTGCAGTTTGGTTACATATTCGGCTATCGCGAGCAGGTGGGGCATAGGCTCGAAGGGCTTGCCAAGGAAGTCCATATCAAGGCCGGCTATAATAACGCGTTTGCCGTCGTTGGCAAGTGTATTGGCCACATCGATTAGCCGATTATCGAAAAATTGGGCTTCATCTATACACACGACCTCGGAATTACCTGTCATGAGCACAATCTGGTCGGCCGTGGATGCCACAATACCCGGAAGGCGGGTTGAATTGTGGGAAACTACCATTTCTTCGGAGTAGCGGTTATCAATGGCTGGTTTTACCACAACGACCCGCTGACCAGCAATTTGAGCACGTCTTGCCCGGCGAATGAGTTCTTCAGTTTTACCGCTGAACATGCCGCCGCAAATGACTTCAATCCAGCCTATTCGGCGATTAATAACAGTAGGTTCAGTAAACATTTAATTCTGATGAGATGCTCATGCGCAAGGCAAAAAACATCATATAAAAAATCTGATATTTCAGGACATGGTTTAAAGAAGATTAAAATGAGAGTTAACGGGCTAAGAATCAATCGGAATATTCATGTACTGAACCGTTAGGAAATTGGTGGGTTGGGATGTCCCGTTCTGAATATTATTCTTATATTCATATTATATTATCAAGCCTCTCTTAAGAAAAGGCTATAAATTATTTCGAAATTCAGAGTTACATGGAGCTTTATCTCGCTGGTTTTATCTTTGGTTTACTAGGAAGCATGCATTGTGTGGGAATGTGCGGGCCGATAGCACTAGCCTTGCCGGTTCAAAAGAACAGCTACTCGTTTTGGCTGGGGCGCATTAATTACAATTTGGGCAGAAGCCTTACTTATGCGCTTATGGGCGGTATTCTTGGTTTGGTGGGTTTTGGCGTATGGTTGGCTGGCTATCAGGAGCTTATATCAATTCTGGGCGGTGGTCTTATTATACTAATTGCGCTCATTTCAATTATTTCGGGAAAAATAAACTGGATGCACCTTAAACCCATATGGTTGCCCGTGGAATCATTAAAAAAAGGGATGGGGAAAATGCTGCGTATTAAAAATCCATCCGGAATGCTTGGGGTTGGTTTGCTAAACGGGTTTCTGCCGTGCGGTTTTGTTTATGTCGCTTTGGCTGGCGCACTTGTTAGCGGATCTGCTATCGACGGCATGATTTACATGTTTCTTTTTGGTATGGGTACGTTTCCGGTGATGTTTTTGGTTTCTTCATCTAACCGGTTAATAAGTATAGACTGGAGAATGCGCTTACAAAAAGCTGTGCCTTATGCAGCTATTGCACTTGGTATAATTCTGGTGATGCGCGGTCTTTCCCTTGGAATTCCTTTTATCAGTCCGGTTATAGGCGCGGATATGACTACAGGTGAAATGATGTGCCACTGACATAAGTGAAATGATGTGTGTGTTATGTCGGTTACGTCTTTATATGGCAATCTGAGCCTAGATAAAGCAAAAGAAGCTTTTCCGGCTTTTTGCGATCGATTTTGTATTTTCATGCTTTAAACTAACTAATACCAAAATTTAAAATTTAACATGGCTGAAAATAAATACTGGCTAATGAAATCCGAACCAGACGAGTTCGGTATCGATGACCTTGCATCCCGAAAAAATCAAACGACCTGGTGGGAAGGCATTCGGAATTATCAGGCAAGAAACTTCATGAGAGATGAAATGAACATAGGAGATAAAATCTTCTTTTATCACTCCAGGGCAAATCCTCTCGCTATAGTTGGAACCATGGAAGTGGCCAGCGAACCTTATCCGGATCCCAGCCAATTCGACCCTCAGTCCAAATACTTCGACGAAAAAGCTACTGAAGAAAAGCCCCGCTGGTTCCTTGTTGATGTAAAGCTCATCAAAAAATTTGACAGGCCCGTACTTCGCGACGAAATTAAGGAGAAGCAAGAGCTGGCTGATATGATGCTAATTAAAAAAGGTTCACGTCTGTCTATACAGCCTGTTACGGAGCAAGAATGGGAAGTTGTTCATCAGATGGCCGGAGAAAAGCCCTGATTTCCCTTTAATTTGAATTCATTTGAAATGAATCAACATTTTATTACGCATCAAGAAGATATATAAAGGCTGAATGTTTGTATCTTAGCAGGCTGTAATAAATTTATGTGAATTATTGAGCTAATACATGCAATTGAACCGCCGTACCGCAAGAGAAACCGTAATGATAGCCCTTTTTGCACTGGAGCTAAGTGACAATTCTCTCGAGCATATTATTGAAACTGTAATCAAAAAAAGGCTGTCAGCCGACGTGGAACTTCAGAAATTCGCAGAAAAACTGTTTTTAAGAACAGTACGCGATAAGAACGAACTCGATGAGATAATCGGAGGTTTTGTTACAAACTGGGATATTAAGCGAATCGCAACAATCGATCGCTGTGTGCTTAGAATGGGGCTTACCGAAATGATGACATTTGAAGACATTCCCACCAAAGTGAGTATTAATGAAGCCATCGATGTTGTTAAAAAGTTCTCTACCCACAAGTCCGGTAATTTTGTTAATGGTATTCTCGACCCGGCTTCCAAAAAGCTGATTGAAGAAGGAAAGATTGTTAAGCAGGGTACAGGCTTGATTGATAAAACGCTGCCCAAAGAAGAATGATGCCTCGCTAAATCAGCGTGAGCAAACAGAGTTATAATTGTTTTGAAAAATACTATAGTCGCCATAGGTGATGTGCACGGATGTGCAAAATCACTCCAAAAACTACTTCGCACCCTCGAACCATACAGCGGGAGTACGTTTTTATTTATTGGCGATTACATCGACCGCGGTCCTGACAGTAAAGCTGTTTTTGATACGATAATGTCCTTCTCAGAAAAGGAAACCTGTATCTTTCTCCGTGGAAACCATGAATCCATGCTTCTTGATGCGCTGGAAACCGGTGACGACTTCATGTGGAAACTAAACGGTGGCCGGCAGACGCTGGAATCGTTTGATCTTAAGTGGCCAGATGAATTTCATGATTCACCCTACGTTGAGTTTCTGAAGAACACCAGGTTTTATTACGAAACCGACGAATTCTTCTTTACCCATGGCGGTCTTGATCCGGATCGAAGTATAGAAGAAAATATTTGCGAAGGATCTCCGGAAAATATGCTTTGGGAGCGTTCACATATTGATGCCCTCAGGCCGGTCTGGAGCAAGACACTGGTTTTTGGCCATACCCCAATGAGCACTCCAATGAATGAACCGCTAAAAATCGGTATCGACACCGGTTGCGTTTTTGCTCAAAGAAGAGGGCTGGGACAGCTAACCGCTGTAATTCTCCCCGAAAGAACTTTTATTCAACAACCTTACATCGATTAGTAAATTATATGAGTGTACGCTGTGGTATTGTAGGACTTCCCAACGTTGGGAAATCCAGTTTGTTTAACGCATTGTCTAATGCAGGTGCAGAAGCTGCCAACTTTCCTTTTTGTACTATAGATCCGAATGTCGGCATCGTTTCGGTACCAGATACCAGATTGAATACGCTTACCGCCCTGGTAAAGCCCAAGCGCACGCTTCCCACAACGATTGAGTTTGTGGATATCGCAGGCTTAGTTAAAGGTGCTTCAGAAGGAAAAGGAAAGGGAAATGCGTTTCTTTCACATATTCGTGATGTGGATATTATAGTGCATGTAGTTCGTTGTTTTGTAGACGATGATGTAATCCACGTCGAAGGAGGCGTGGATCCGATACGCGACATCTCAATTATAGACTCTGAGCTTCTTTTCAAAGATCTGGAAAGCGTTGAAAAACGTATCGATAAACTTAAAAAACAGTCTAAATCGGGCGATAAAGTAATGAAGGGCCAGCTTGATGTAGCCGAACGTCTCCGCGACCATATCGAAAACGGCGAGCCTGTACGCACGTTTGAAGTCAGCCCGGAACAGCGTGAAGCCTACAAAGATTTGTTTCTGCTCACCGAAAAGTCTGTTCTGTTTGTTTGCAACGTATCCGAAGACGATATAGCGGACGAAGGAGCCGGTAATGAATACGTGAAATCAGTTCGTGAACTAGCGGATTCAAGAGGTTCTGAAACAGTAGTGGTTTGTGCCAGTATAGAGGCAGAAATCGCCGAGCTGGATGATGAAGCCCGTAAGGATTTCCTGGCCGACCTAGGAATCGAAAGCGCAGGCCTCGATCTGCTTATTCGTGCAGCCTACCGCGAGCTAGGTCTCATTACTTATTTTACGGCCGGAGAAAAAGAAGTGCGCGCCTGGACTATACGCGAAGGTATGAAAGCACCACAGGCCGCAGGAGTTATTCACTCAGATTTCGAGCGCGGATTTATTCGTGCCGAAACCATCGCTTTTAATGATTTCGAAACACATGGTTCTGAATCGGCAGCCCGTGATGCCGGAAAACTGAGAAGCGAAGGGAAAGAATATCTCGTGAAAGACGGAGACGTGCTTCACTTTCGTTTTAACGTGTAGGGAAAAAATCGGTTTTACTTTTGTATCACGAAGGCGTCTTTATGGCGCCTTTGTTGTTTTACAGTGTTGGCAGAGTGGGCTAAATTCCGGGTTCCGTATTGCTTCGGAGTAATGCCGGTCTCTTTCTTGAACAATTTGATAAAATGGCTCACGCTTGAAAAACCCAGCTGAAAACTGACTTCCGAGACTTGTGTCCCGCTTTTTTGAAGCAGCTTCCGGGCCCGTTCAACGCGAAGCTTATTTACGTATTCTACCGGACTGAGGCCAGTCTCATTTTTGAAATGCCTGTAGAACGAAGATTTACTCATACAGGCTTTGTCGGCGAGTTCATCAACCGATTTAAGCTGTGTTAAATTAGAATGAAGATATTCCAGTGCAGCAGAGAGTCCATCATTAGACGCATTCTTTTTGAAGTTCTGCAACAAAAAGTCTCTGGAACCCGACTGAAGCATATGAACGATCAACTCTGTTGTATTAAGATCTGCCAGCAGGTCTTTCTGAGTCTCGTTTGATGTAAATAGCCACGACAACTTACCGATTACCAGCTCTATAGCCTTTGTATTTGTAAAGTGCTTATATGCTAGATCATATTTCCATTCTTTGCTGATTTCACCTAGCCTGGGCCGAATTTCATTCATTCTTTGGGCTACATGCTCTATTTTTTCTACTGGTATTTCAAGAGTAATGCAGCTCGTTGGCTGTTTAAGCCGTGCTTCAGGAAAATCTATATGAATGGTTTGATTAGGGTGCAGGACTAAAGACTCACCGGGAATAAAGTCGAAGACCTCGTTATTTCCTGCATGCACTACTTTTTTACCAGTCACCATTCCGCAGTACATAATGGAAGGTGCATACAACTCCACGCGCTCTGCCTTTTCATAGGTATCATAAATAGAAAAGATAGCGTCCTGCCCGGCAAAGGTGGTGCGGTTTTCTACCAATTTCTCGGGTATGCGGTTATTTACAGGATGTGTGGTTAAAGCAGACATGGGTAAATATTTTTGATGCAAAAGACTGTATTTAATTAAGCTAAGTAAAAGCAGAATTGCAATACTCTCTTTTAAAACAGTAGTTCCTATATAGTGCATTGTTATACATAATCTTGGCTAATAATAATTATGTATCGCAATATTCTAATGTAAGGCTTCGATTTATTGGTATCGTATGGGTGTTTTGCCCTATATTACAAAATGTAAGCGCTTACCCGATTTCTTCAGAATCCTGATATGCTGAATAATTGGGTAACCTTCACTGATTTCGACTTTACTGTGATACTGGCGCTTAACACTTACAGAAGCTGAGCTCTCGAACTCTGCTATTCATGCCATTTGGCAATACGTTATTTAAAAAACGAATTTATACAGCTTATGAACCGAAAATTATTAATAACCACGGCTCTCATCATTTTAACAGGCCTGCTCACACAGTTTTGTACAGACGTGTCTGAACAAAATTCTGCCGAAGGGGAGCTAAGAGGAGCTTCTGCTCACTGGGTATCATCAGACCGTGTAATCTGGAACACTACAGAGCCAGCTGATCGCTTTGAGCTGCGATACAGCATGGATGCAGATATCGAAATTACTGAAGATGGCGTTCAGGGCGGGGAGAGCATCACCCTGAATTCCGGCGCTGAGCTTAACGAGCACCAAACCGATAAATACCGCCATATCTCGGGATGGCCCGTGTATTCGCTTGAGTCTGATCGCGAACTGGTTCAAAATGCCATTCGTGGTCTGATTGTAGCCGTTTCGTATGATGCAGACGGAAACGTGGTCGAAGCCACAAGAGTGCAGGCACCGGGGGTAATCGACGAGTTTTTTAGCTTCGACGGCGTTCTTGGTCCGGTCTATGACGGAGACGTAATCCGCCTCAACGTCTGGGCTCCGACCGCCCAGGCCATCACCCTTAAAACGTATGGTGCCGATAAGGAGCATCAGCTTACAATTGAGGCCGATTCATACGACGAAGAAACCGGCGTGTGGCAATTCAGCGGCGAAAAAGCGCAGCTTGACCGGGCGTTTTATCGTCTGGACATGCAGGTTTTCCATCATGAGAATATGGAGATCAACAGCTATGAGGTCACCGATCCGTATTCGTTGAGCCTTTCAACCGATAGCTATTTTAGTCAGTTTGCAGACTTGTACAACGATTCTGATCTGAAGCCTTCCGGCTGGGATAATATGCGCAAGGAGCTTCCGCGGGCCACGGACATCACCCTTTATGAAGCACACGTGCGTGACTTCAGCGCGCTGGACATGTCGATTCCGTACGAGGATCGCGGCACGTTCATGGCGTTTACCCACAACGGGGAAAACGGGCGGGAGCTGTCTGACGGCATGGCTCATCTTAAGGCGCTGCAGGAGGCCGGACTCACGCATCTTCATCTGCTGCCGGTCAACGACATCACTACCGTAATTGAAGACCGCGAGCGTCGCGTGGATATCGATCAGCCGTACAGCGATTTGTGCGAGCTCATGGACTATCAGGAAGAGCTGCAGCCTTACTGTGAGCGCTTTGGCGACACGCCGATTTATGAAGCTTTTGCCGAGCTGGCAAGCGAAAATCCGGCTACAGAAAGCATTCAGCTGCCGTACAGCCTTCGCGGACGTTTTGACAGCATTGCGCATTACGATGGCTTCAACTGGGGCTACGATCCGTTTCACTTTAACGCTATCGAGGGAAGTTACTCAACTGATCCCGATGGCGTGCAGCGCATCATCGAGTTCCGTGAAATGGTGAAAGCGCTCGACGAAATCGGCCTTAAGCTTGTTGTTGATGTGGTGTACAATCATACCTCTGCCCACGGCCTTACGCGCAGATCGGTTCTGGATCGCGTGGTGCCGGGCTATTATCAGCGGTATGATATGATTACGGGCGAGATTGAAACATCTACCTGCTGCCCGAACACCGCTGCCGAACACTACATGAAAGAGCGGCTTATTATCGACTCAATCGTATTCTGGGCAAAACATTACAAAGTGGATTCCTTCCGGTTCGACCTGATGGGCCACCATCCGCGCTACGTTATGGAACGGCTTCAGGACGCTTTGGCCGAACTCACGCTTGAAGAGCACGGTGTGGACGGAGCAAACATCTACATTTATGGTGAAGGCTGGAATTTCGGTGAGGTAGCAGACAACCGTATTTTTGATCAGGCTACGCAGTTTGAAATGAACGGCACAGGAATCGGTAATTTCAACGATCGCAAGCGTGATGGCATTCGTGGCCGTAATTTCACCGATACCGGACGTTTCCAGGGATTCACCAGCGGGCAGTACCTGTTCCCGAATGAAGAGGCCGGAAACGACAGTGGTCAGCAGCTTGCAGATTTACTTTTCCAGGCCGATCAAATCCGGGTGGGCATGACCGGAAACCTTCGTTCGTATCCGTACATCAACCGTGATGGCAATTCTGTTGTGGGCTTTGA
>PWID01000188.1 GCA_003555145.1 Balneolia bacterium
AAATAATACTCCACATGGCACTGGGCGCAGGTGAGAGAACGCATTTCCTGATGGCTCGCTGTTTCTATATCTCTGCCCAATCGCGCAAAGGTTTCAGAGAGCGCTGGCAGAGGAGCTTTAAGGCTCATGTCGTCAGCCTCATGGCAGGTGGCACAGTTAATTGGATTGGCGATTTCATGCCCCGTTTCCGAAAGCTTCATGGAATAAAACTCCGCTACGCCCACTTCGTCCATCAGGCGAACCACGTCCGGACTCTTACAGGTCCAGCAGGTGGCAGGCATCGGGCCGTCGCCCGCTTCCATAGGTGCTCCCGTTCTAAGGGTTTCGCGTACGTCCTGCACCGAGTAGGTGTGGCCCCTGGCGGAGTTGTAGTCGCGTGAGAAACCATAGCCGGCAAACAGGATTACCATTCGTGGATTTTGGTCAAGCAGATCGCGCCGCTGTGAGCCAAGATGCTTGCTTTGGAAGCTGGTATCCGCCATCTGTGCGTAGGTATTAAACTGCCGCGGGAAATAACGCCCCCAGGCTTCTGCACGTGGCTCAAGCGGATCTAAATCTGTGGTGGAAACATAGGCAAACTGACCAGCTGTACGGTTTTCAATGATGGTATAGGTAAGTACTCCGAGCAGGAATACTATTATCATTGTTCCGAAAAAAAGCACCCAGCCAATCCAGGGTCTATTTTTGATGCTATCACTAATTGTACTCATAATAATGACGGTTATAAAGGTTGGAAATATTATCGGTCAGTCAGGTTTCTAAGCCATTCGGGCATAGGCGATTTTGGTACAGGAACAGTTGCATTCGGGGCTGAAGCTGCGCTACGTACTGTACCATGCGGGACATCACGGTGGCAGTCCCAGCACATTTTTCCCTTCCCCTCCTGCACATGGTCGTAAGTAACATGCCCGGATGTTACAAACTGATTGGTGTGGTCGTGGCATCGCTGGCAGTTGGCCTGCACTACCCGTTGCCCCGCTTCATGCATCCGGATAGGTTCCGGAGTTGTATTAAGCGTGAAGATAGTGGCGTGGCGTAAACCATCGGTAGCCTTGAAGTAATACTGTTTGATCAGGTTATCCTGCGGAGTGTGGCAATCGTTGCAGGTAGCGTGCTCCCGGTGTGAGCTGTGGAACCAGGTCGCGTATTGCGGCCCCATCACGTGGCAGTTAACACAGGTTGCGGGATCATCCGACATATAGCTCACCGCGTTGGAAACAATAAACGCATAGGCCGCAATGCCAAAGAATGCCCCCGTTAAAATAATAACAGGAATTCGCCAGTTGGGAGGCGGGATAAAAAACTGAAGGATTTTCTTTATACGAGCCATAATCAGCTATTTAAAATAAAAGACTCTTTTAACTTCTTTAGGTTGGAGATTAAAGCCGGCGCCTTTTAATTAGCGCCGGCTTTAATGGGTATAAGCACACACAAAATTGATATTCCAATTCAATAATCTAATAGCAAAGTTAGGAATTAGATTACTAATCTTCAAGAAATATTCACAAAATAAAGAGCTTTTCGTCCGGCTTTCGAAGGGTTCCTTTTGCAAGCTACTGGATTAACTGATTATATCGTCCGACAGGACAGAACAAGACGGGACGCTGAGGAGCGCGGATTTATAGCCGATTAACGCAGAGATGAATGTTTAACCCGAGTCCTTACATACATTGTTAGTGGTTTTTCGTGTTTTTCTTTTTTGTGTTTACCCTCACCGCCCGATTCCACCCCGGAAAACCAATTCATCCCGACACCTGTCAGGGCCGGGATTTCGCTTTGCTCAACAATTCACCATTCACAATTCACCATTCACAATTGCGCAGCATCCATCATAGACCATCCCAAAAATACTTTTCAATCATGGTCTAACATTCATAAGGACGCTGATTCACGCGGATTATACCGCCGATTAACGCTGAGATAAAAAAAAGACCTGACAGGTTTTCGAAACCTGTCAGGTCTGCGCACATGAAACCATCTCGCCGGAGTTGTTTTCATTTGGCAAATAAGAGCTCAGCGGCTTAAAGCCATTTATGGTCAGCTCAAATTGAATCCACCTTTTTGTTGAACCCCTTCAGGGCTCGAAATGTGGGTGACTCTTATCCCCCGGGCTTACGCGCCAGGGCTACGCACATGAAACTCCTCCGGAGTTTTTCATTTGGGTAAGGAACGGGTTTTAAATCTGGTTACAATATCGGACGTCTCTTCTCGCGGACCGGGAATTTATGATGTACTAATTAAAAAGACCTTAGACCTTGGACTTTCGACTTTCGACCCTGAAGGACGCGAAGGAGCGCGCATTATACCGCCGATTAACGCAGAGATGAATGTTTAACCCGAGTCCTTACATACATTGTTAGTGGTTTTTCGTGTTTTTCTTTTTTGTGTTTACCCTCACCGCGCGATTCCACCCCGGAAAACCAATTCACCATTCACCATTCACCATTCACCATTCACAATTGCGCAGCGCCAGCGGAGCTTAAGCCTTCCGGCTCTTCATCCACTACCGAATCCATCATCATGGCAATCGCGCCGTCTCCGGTTACGTTGCAGGCGGTTCCGAATCCATCCTGTGCCATGTAGAGGGCGAGCATGAGTCCTTGCTCGGCTTCGGAGAAACCAAGTATGGATGACATCAGTCCAAGCGCGGCTACAACGGCTCCGCCGGGCACGCCCGGGGCCGCAATCATAGTAACGCCCAGCAGCAGTACAAACGGGAAGAAGTTGGCCAGCTCGGGCGTCCCTCCTCCCAGCACAACAACCGCCACCGAACAAACCACAAGGGTAATGGTGCTTCCCGCCAGGTGAATCGTGGCCGAAAGCGGAATCACAAACTCGGCAATGCGCTCCGATACGCCGTTTGCCTTCGCACTTTTGAGAGTGACCGGAATAGTGGCCGCGCTGGACATGGTTCCCAGAGCGGTCGTGTAGGCAGGCAGCATTTTGCGAAGGGCGACCAGCGGATTCTTACCGGTTCTGATTCCGGCTATGGTAAACTGAATAAGCAGGTAGCCAAGGTGCAGCAGAATAATGACAATGAAAACTTTTCCGAACACGCTAAGAGTCTGGAAGGCCTCACCCGTTGCAGCCATATCGGCAAATATACCGGCGATATGGAAAGGCAAAAACGGGATAATCACTTTTTCAATGACCAGTATGATGATGGCGCGGAACTCTTCCACAAAGCCGAACATCACCTGCTGCTGATTGTTATGGCGGATGTAGTTGATGCCCAGACCAAATACAAAGGCCGTAACGAGTGCGGTCATCACTCCCATAATCGGAGGCGTTGCAATCTCAATAAACGGCGTGAGACCCACCACGGATGGATCACCGGCCGAGCCTGTGGTAATTAATGCAGGAATAACCGGAAGCGCCACAAAAAACGCTGCCATGCCCGCAAGGATGGTGGAGCCGTAGGCAAGACCGGCCGTTCCTCCCAGAAGTTTGCCCGCCTTCGAGCCAAGCTCAGCAATACCGGCCGCGATGAAGCCAATGATAATCAGCGGAATGATGAATCCCAGAAACTGACCAAACAAATGCGTGAAGGTGTAGAAAATTCGTCCGATCCAGTCAGGCAGAAAAAGTCCGACCAGTATTCCGACTATGATTCCGATTATAAGACGCGGCAGCAGTCCAATATGCTTCATAAGAGATATGTGGTGTTATGTTTGGTTATGTTGAAGGATGTTCCTTTTAAACTGAGCGACAGGAATATAAGGAAGGAAGAGAATTAACAATAAGGAATCATTAGTGTCCGGTAAAAATTGAATCAAACCAAACTATTACCTTTGGAACCAAATAAGGGCCGACTTTAAGCTATGTCTAAAAATGAACCCCTATATGTCTGAATTAATTAAGTAGCTTCTGAATCGAAGTAATCATCTTTACCTTTTGTGCGGACAAGGGGTCGCATTCGCTCCCAATTTTGAATGTTGAATTTTAAATTATGAATTAGTGTCCGTGAATAACAATGAACGCTGGTTGAGCGGAGTCGAAACCAGCATCATCGGAGCCTATATCCTTTTTTAACGCTCCACTCCGCTTCGGTTCTTAACGCCATTTTTTCTAGGCCCGATTGATTGAAAAAAATTTCACCTTTAGTGGTTTTAGTGTTTTCCTTTTTAGTGTCTGCCTAACAGAATTGGTAGGTTTCTCCTCACAGCCAGTATAGTTTTCCCGGACAACAATGATTTAAAATTTAAAATTGCT
>PWID01000227.1 GCA_003555145.1 Balneolia bacterium
ACTTCATGCCCCTGACGCGCAAACTCCTTTGCCAATTCTGTTGTACGGAATGAACGCGGACTATTCACCGGATACATTGTTCGACTGACAATCAGTATTTTTTTTGGCTCTTCTATCACTTTTATATTTCTCTTTGAGATAAACTTTTTTATAAGCTCTAATTTATCATTTGATGTGTACAGATAGTAATTTGAATTTTTTAATTGTAGGGTTTGGTAAATCGTCAGGCTGCGCTCAGAGTAACGTAGAATCCCCATCGTCAGGCTGAGCGCCCCGAAGGGATCACTATGTGGCAGTGCAGCCGGCGCTTTTTCGGCGTAACGCAGTCGAAGCCCCTCTTTATCGTTACTCACAATCCTCAAGGACTCTTCGACTCCACTCATCGCTATTGCTCATCATTGCGCTCAAAGTGACGGCTGGTACCGAATGCTCGTGGTAAAGTCTTCTCTAATTTAGTTCACTTGCAATATCCGGATGAACCAGATACTGAAGGTACTCAACATCAGCATTTCTACACTTCCGGCTTAAAATATGTTCCCTAAACTCCTGCCACTGCTTATGCCGCATCCACACGCGGGCAGGTATCTCATTTATGCCCGCGGTCATACACATATAGAGCCTGAGATTGCCGTCAACAGTATAGAGAATTTCGCTATTTTTATAGATTATTACGTAGATAGGTGCCACATCCGGATTAATTTTATCAGCAGGGAGCACCCCGTCATAAGCCAGACATTCAAATATCCCATCGTAAAGCCGTATACAATGCTCTTTAACATCATCAAGCCGGTCAAACCCTTTAATTTTTACCCAATTTCCAACTAATGCTCATAAGCTTTGAACAGATCCGTCTCGATCCACCTGCGCCCATCTCTGTACCTCTGGATTATACCGTTAAACTTGGTATTCTTTTTTTACTATTTTTTCCCTGAGCGTCATTCTATCACTCCAATCCACTCCTCGTATTTCTCCAACCCGGCCCCCTTTACCAGGGGGGTATGTTGTCAATTTAATCCGGAATGATTTTTGAAATCCAGCCAAAGACGAGAAAAAACAATTTCTTATTAAAGATGTGGTGGAACAAGTTTAAAAACCTTAAAGACAATACTATCGAATAAAAATGATAAGCTATCTGCATTTTCATCATCAATTTCAAAGGGACGTATTTCATAGAACTCACCATCTCCTCATGCATCAGACTTTGCAAGGCCTTCTTTAACGCAATACTGTAGATACGACTATCTATTGGAAAATTAATTTTTCGCAGACTGAAAAGATTGCTGCATATCACAATTAATTCAGGAGGGGCCTTTCTAGCATTTAAATCGATATATATTACTTAACGGCTCAGCTTTTTTCGAAACAGCATAAACCTGTCTTTCAACTTTATGCACCCCGTTTGGTCACGCAAATCCCACCACAATTTCTCCGGTTCTATTTCATTTAGATGCTTAACCACAGAGATGGGTTCTAAAAAGTTTGTGGACGATGCGCTCAGTTGCTGTATTCTTCTATAAATTCATCAACCATTTCAAGACAGTTCTTGTCGATTTCAACCCCGAGATCTATCTCCAGTACCGGTATTTTAAGCTTTCTAATGACGCTTAAGTTGGATTCTAAAATTTGATGAATCTTAACGGTAACTTCCTCAATACCGTCACTATTCAACTTGTTGTGTATTCTGTTCAGCCTGTTTGTTTTTTTAAAACGAGCCATAATTCTCTCAACATTTAAACCGGTATCTATACTGGTGTAAATAACGGCATTGGGCAGTGTTTCCGGAATTAATTCATTAAAATCAATTCTATTCAATCCATAATGGGTTTTAAGAGGACCTTCATCCATTACCACCGTTTTCATATATCTGAACTCTTCAAGAAGAAAAATACAATCCAACGCCTGGTAGTGCCATTCCAGAAGATGCAACTTGTTTATCGGCGAGATTTTCATGTCCAGCTCCGCTATCGCTCTTATCTGGGCATCTACCAGGTACTCATACTTGCGCTTCACTTCAAGATTCTCCTCTCCGCGGGAGCTTTGCAAGAGCTTTGTGGAGATTCCCGATGTTTTTCTGTTGAGCAGATCCAGCTTATTGATCAGTTTGAGTGCCTTTGCCTCAAAAGTGACCAAATCTCGCCACTTCAGATTCTGCGCGATATCGTTCTTCGCCTCATCAAATGTGCACCATCCGGAATCTTCACCCCTTGTTTCTGTGAGCTTTTTGATAAGAGTGGTTTTCCCCGCACCCTGCGGCCCGATAAACTCAATATAATTCATAATATAAGCTCTTGTTCACCGATTTCCCTGCAAACATCCAAAAAAAATTTGCACCCACACAACCTACGGATCATACAGGAAGCATATTATTTATAATAGCTTTACAATTTATTACCCCATTAAGCGAGATCTGAAGCGATTTTTTCACGTTTTGCTTGTAATTTCGGCTCCGTTTCCCGTTTAAACCGATGTTTAAGAATAAGTTATTCCGGACCTTCTTCCACCAGCTCTCTGTGTTTGTTACACCGTATGTAGTATTCACAATGAATCTCATCCTCATTGGAAATGTTAATCTACGAGCAATTAATCCACAAGCGCCATCTTACGGAAATCGCTGTTGCCGTCAACAAGCTCCCCGTAGGTTCCTTCATCCATTATCTTTCCATTACTCATCAAGTAGAGTCGATCACAGCTTTCGACCGTTGTAAGACGGTGTGCAATCATAATCACCGTTCGCTCGCCTTTCAGGGATTCAATGGCGTTTGTAATCTCTTTCTCTGTGATATTATCCAGAGCTGATGTGGCTTCATCCATTACCAGCACCTGCGGTTCGTGATAAAGAGCACGGGCGATACCCACCCTCTGCCGCTGTCCTCCTGAGAGACGGGTTCCATTTTCACCAAGAATCGTGTCAAGGCCATCCGGCAGTTGATCATCAACCATTTTTTTCAGCTGAGCAAGTTCAAGAGCCTTCATCACCTGTTCATCATCGATCTCTTCTTCCGGAATCCCGAAAGCGATATTTTTTCGAAGCGTCTCATCGGCCAGGTATATCGATTGCGGAATGTAGCCGATGTTACGCTGCCAGGCGGATATGTTTTCCCGGATATCCCGTCCATCCACGAGAACTTCGCCCTTTCCAGGGTCCAGAAGGCCGAGCAACAGATCAACCACCGTGGTTTTGCCTGCACCCGACTCACCTACAAATGCAACGGCCGTACCCCGGGGAATCGAGAAACTGACACCATCCAGGGCATTCTCTTCACTGTTGGGGTAACTGTAGAATACATTTCGCCCCTCAATTTTCTGTTCCAACACCATCGGCTTTATATCCCTGCGCTCTGCCCTAAACTCTCTGCTTGTTTCTTCAAGACTCTTTAAATCGTTGTATATCGGATTCAGAGAAACCATGTTATAGATCAGATTTGTATAATCGGAAGTTAAACTTCGAATCGCAGGCATCAGCCGCACGATTGCCATCGCAAAAAGGGTCAGAATCGGGATGATAATGGCGAGAGGCCGTCCCTGCCAAACCAGCATGGCGGAGATCATCATCATTCCTGCAACGGCGATGGTCTCAATCAGAGGTTGAGGTATTTTACTTGTGTAAGATATGTATGTCAAAAGTTTTGAACTGTCCCGGGCTTCATCACTAAACCGTTTAATAAACTCAAATTCCCGATTCAGTACCCTTGCATCCTTTAATCCTCCAAGACCCTGGTTCACCGCCTTTATCATCTCACTTCGATGCACCTGCTCCCGCTCGCCGTACGCTTTCACTTTTCGCTTGGTCAGCTGGAGAAACGTACCTGCACCTAACCCCGCAAAAAGAATCACTATAACGGTAATCAATGGTTCCACAACTAAAAGAAACAGAAGAATTGATAGCGCCATCAACCCCTCCCTGGCCATACCAAGTATTTTGCTCAACACTTTATTGATCAGAATATACACTTCACTGGTAACATTTCGAAGCAGTTCCGCAGTATTTCTCTGAAGATGAAATGTATAGGGAGCCTGCATGTAAGCACTCATCATTCGGTGACTGATAAGATAGCGCCGGTTATAAATATAACGGGCTTCAATATAGTTGAAAAAGATAATGTAGGCGCTTTTTACTATGAAAATACCAAGAAGCGCGGCCGATCCCCAAAGCAGAAGGTCTCTGGATCCTGTAATATTCAGCCACTCAAAAACCGGTTGAAGCCATGCAA
>PWID01000025.1 GCA_003555145.1 Balneolia bacterium
AAGTCTTGACTCGTTTTTAGGCTTCGCTATGCGATCTTCTGTCTATTTGTCAATAACCAAAGAACAATTTCTTGTGCAGATCCCAATAATACGAAATCAAACACCCAGTGTCAATATGAAAGATGAGTTTTAGCTAATCTTTTTTTGACCCGAACCGCTTCAAATTATTTTTGAGCGGACAGGTAATATAAGGGCAGAAGACAATCCGTGTCAATAGAAAACATCACCAATAACATTCTTTTTTTAAGATGCACCCCGTCAGTACTAAAGCCCCATATTTACTACCTTAGTTTAATCACTTACATCAATTATCACCATAGTTTCTAAACATGCTTCACTTCGTTTATGGCTGTTCATCCGGCTTTGGTAAAGCCATCACCTTAAAACTTTTATCTGATGGCCATAGTGTCTGCGGTTTCTCAAGGTCATTCCCACACTTAGTAAATAAAGGTTTTACTCATTATACATGCGACGTCACAGATGAATCCCTACTTAATGAGACCCTTAGTAATGCTGTGAAATCTCACGGTATTCCAGATGGGATCGTTCTTAACGCCGGTGGGCCCGCTACCGGAACAGCTTCAGAAACTCATCCGGCAGACTATCGGGATGCTTATGATTTAGTATTCGATTGGAAAATACGCGTGGTTCATTATTTATTACCCTTGTTTAAACAGAGGCAAAGCGGGCGTATTGTATTTATTGAAAGTCAATCTCTTAAGCAGCCTATCCCCAATCTCGTCTTGAGTAATAGTATGCGGCTGGCTGTCGCAGGGTTTGCAAAGACGCTTGCTTCAGAAGTCGCCCGGCTCGGTATTCAAGTTAATATCATTGCCCCCGGTTCACATAATACACCTGCTATCGAACGAGTTATTAATGCAAAGTGCGATTCATCCGAAAAAAAACGGGCGACAATAAAACGGGAAATGGAAGAATCCATTCCTGCTGCAAGATTCGGAGAACCGGAAGAACTTGCTGCACTGGTGGCCTGGTTATTATCTGCAGAAAGCAGCTTTATGACCGGACAAACGATAAGTCACGATGGAGGCAATGTTCGGCATATATTCGGATAGTTCGCTTTTCCCATCGAATACTTTACTCCATATTAAATTCAGTTCACTTACCTATGATAATAAAACAAATAGATATATCCCTTAGATCCTACCCTAGAGGGTTTCACCTTATAACAGATGAAGTGTTGTCTTCTTTAAATGAAATTAAAGATATAAACGCCGGGATGCTTCATGTTTTCATCCGGCACACCAGCGCTTCGCTTACAGTAAATGAAAACGCTGACCCGACTGTGCGTCACGATTTTGAAACCTTTTTTAACCGGACTGTTCCAGAAGATACACGTTTGTACAAGCACACCCTTGAAGGCACCGACGACATGACTTCACACATCAAAAGCTCTCTGCTGGGTTCCTCAGTTAGTATTCCAGTTAAGGATGGCAAGCTGCATACAGGTGTTTGGCAAGGTATCTATTTATGTGAACACCGGAACCGCGCCAGCGGCAGAAATTTAACGCTCACGCTCTGGGGAATATAGCGGCGGAAGAACTAGCTATTTTAAATGAGTCTGAATAATTGTATTTTTGTTTTTATTTAGATTTAATCTTTACATAAATATTATATGGTTTCACGCAGGTCATTATTTTTACCGGCCTTATTCATTTTCCTGTTTGTTTTTATTGAACTTGCATCGGCTCAGATTACCGTATATTCCGGCAGAAACAGAGCACTTGTAGAGCCCCTGGTAAACCAATTCGAGGCCGAAACGGGCATAAACGTAAGAATTCGTTACGGAGGCACTACACAGCTGGCCGTTGCCATTATGGAAGAGGGCCGACGCAGCCCGGCCGATATTTTCTGGTCTCAGGATGCGGGGGCACTTGGAGCACTTCACTCCGGCGACATCCTCAAAGTGCTTCCCGAACATATTGCAGCTACACTTCCGCCTCAGTTCACAAACCCTGCTAACACATGGGTTGCAACAAGCGGTAGAGCACGTGTACTAGCCTACGATAAAAACAACGTAGATTCATCCACTTTGCCCGAATCAGTTTTCGATCTTACGAGGCCAGAATGGAGAGGCAAGGTAGGCTGGGCTCCTGCTAACGCATCGTTTCAGTCGTTTGTAACGGCTATGAGGGCTACAGAAGGCGATGAACGCACCCGGGAATGGCTAAGACAGATGAAGGCAAACGGAGCGGTAGCCTATAACAACAACAATTCTATTCTACAGGCTATTGAAGCAGGCGAGATACAGCTGGGCCTAACGAATCATTACTATATCGACCGCGCCAAGAGTGGTAATCCGAATTACGGTATCGAAGCTCATCAGTTCGGGGCAGGAGACGTTGGTAACCTTATAAATGTAGCGGGGCTTGGAATCCTAAAATCCAGCAAACAACAAGATGAAGCCATTGCCTTCGTTGCATTCATGCTGCGTGAGTATGCCCAGCAGTTTTTTATGAATGAGGTTTTTGAATACCCAGTTACAACCGGGATTGGCGATTCGGACAGAATGCTGGAAAGTATTCTAGGCATCACGCCGGATATCAACCTGGATGCCCTCAATGATCTGGATGAAACACTTCGCATGCTAAGACAAACTGATTTGCTATAGTATTTTGGGTTTAGCGAAAAATATCCAGAAGCTACCACCGTGGTATTTCCTTTTTCCAGCTATTTTTGTTGGGATATCGGTTACCCTGCCTCTTGTTTACCTTGTTTTTCGTGCTGTTGACGGCGATTGGCAACAGTCTTACGAACTTATTTTTCGTCAGCGAAACCTAACGCTTCTTTATAATACACTGGCTCTTACAGGCGGGGTACTGGTTACCACTACTTTTCTGGCTTTCCCCTATGCCTGGCTAACCAGCCGCACAGATATCCCGGGAAACAAACTCATAACCCTGCTTGGTGTAATGCCACTGGCCATTCCAGGTTATGTGCTTGCCTATTCGCTTCTTGGACTAGGCGGAACCAACGGTACCCTGGCCCAGCTGTTCGGGATTATAATTGACCGGCCCAGCGGGTACTGGGGCTCATTACTTGCAATTAGCCTGTATACTTTCCCCTACCTGTTTCTAAACCTGCGTACCGGTTTTATAGGATTAGACACATCCACTGAAGAAGCGGCCAGGTCGCTAGGCTTAAGCAGTTTCAAAATACTACTTAAGGTTACCCTCCCCCAGTTGAAGCCTTCATTTTATGCCGGGATGCTCATTATAGGACTGTATGTAATCGGGGATTTTGGAGCAGTATCCCTTATGCGTTTTGAAACCTTCAGCTATGCTCTTTTTCTCCAATACGAGTCGGCTTTCGACCGGGTTTATGCTGCATGGATTGCTCTTATGCTTCTCACCCTAACCGGAACCATCCTGATTGGTGAATACAAACTGCTTAAGGGCCTATCTTTCTACCGTACCGGAACCGGCACAGCACGAAAGACAAAAGTTTTAAAACTGGGACACTGGAAGTGGGCTGCCTTTATTTTTGTATTTTTAGTTACCCTGATTGCTATCATCATTCCTGTAATTACTATACTTTTCTGGATGGCACAGGGTGTGGATCCAATAGTATGGAATACCCTTGGCCATTCCGTGAGATCTTCAGTAATGGCATCAGCTCCGGCTGCTGTTCTGGCAATTTTCTTCGCGCTTCCTCTGGCCTATATTTCGATACGCTACCCTTCCAGATTATCGAGCATTCTGCAGAGATTCGCATATCTGGGCTATGCCACTCCTCCGCTGGCCCTCGCTCTGGCCTTCATTTTTTTCAGTCTGAGTGCAGTTCCTTTCCTTTATCAGAGCCTTGGTCTGCTTGTTTTTGCATATGCACTTCATTTCCTCGCAGAATCGATGGGCCCTATTAGAAGCGCACTTTACCAGGCTCCACCCAGGATTGAAGAAGCAGCCCGCTCTTTGGGCTACAGCCGGTTTAAGGCATTTTGGTTAACCACTTTTCCACTACTAAAAAGTGGAATTATTGCAGGTGCAGCATTTGTTTTTCTATCAGCTATGAAAGAGCTCCCTATTACATTTATCCTGTCGCCCATAGGTTTCGAAACCCTTGCGGTTAACGTGTGGAGTTTTTCAGCTGAGGCAATGTTTGCCGAAGCGGCCCCGTTTGCACTTTGTATACTGTTTTTCTCTATATTATTTGTTTATCTATTATTTGCCCGAGAATGGAAAAGAGCATGAATTGTCTTTTACGAGCCACCAACCTGACCAAGCGATTTTCCACTCAGGACCCGCCTGTAGTGGACAGGGTTTCTTTTACAGTTCAGCATGAAGAAATCTTTGCCATATTAGGGCCAAGTGGCTGTGGGAAAACGACCACTTTACGCATGATAGCCGGTTTTGAGCGTACCGATGAAGGTTCAATACAGCTTAATGGCAAAACTTTGGAATGCCCTTATACCCACATTTCCCCTGAAAGAAGAGGCGTTGGTTTTGTATTTCAGGATTATGCTCTTTTCCCACACCTTACTGTTCTCGAAAATGTAAAGTTCGGCCTTACCGGTATCTCAAAAAGTGAACGAGAGTATCGTGCTCAGGAAATTCTCGAGCTTATAGGCATGAAGGCCTATCACAACCGGAAACCACATGAGCTTTCTGGCGGGCAGCAGCAGCGGGTTGCACTTGCTCGGGCGCTTGCACCAAAACCATCCATGATATTAATGGATGAACCATTTTCCAACCTGGACGCGGTTCTTCGCCAGTCCACAAGAAATGAAGTGCGCCGTATTCTTAAAGAAGCTAAAATGAGCGCAATTCTGGTTACGCACGACCAGGAAGAAGCTCTGTCGGTTGCCGACCGCATCGGAGTAATGGACCAGGGGAGGCTTGTGCAAATCGGCACGCCTGAGGAAGTTTATTACAGACCTAAAACCAAGTTTGTGGCTCAGTTTCTGGGCCGGACCAATTTGTTTTCCGCACAGGCAACCGGGCTGGAAGCGCATTCCAATATCGGGTCTATCATGCTGGACAAACCGGCCCGTGGGGATGTGATGATTTCAATTAGACCAGAACACCTTACTCTCGAGCAGGCCACACCGGCAAACTGCAGCGGCACATGTGGCGTTATACAAAACCGGGAGTTTAAGGGTCACGATATAACCTATCTAATTAAGCTCGACAGGGGCGACTGTATTGTACATACAGATAACCGAATGCCGTTCGGCGTTGGCGATAATGTTATCGTACGGCCACTTGAGCCGGCCGTTGTTCTCGACAACGACTCAACTAGATATACCCCAGACCAGTCTATTTTCACCAGTTCTGATACAGGTAAATCTTCCGCCTGAGTATTTTTTATTAGAGTTCATTTTGCCTGAAACCACCTTTCTTTCCAAACATTTGTGTGAATGCCATCCATAGCCACGGCCCCCGAAAGACTGCATCACACTTCTGGCTCACCAAGGTGTCCGGTAACCGGTTCTTATGATATCCGTTTTTGCCATGAAGTAAAAGACCACGCATGTTCCGGTGAAGCTTTTCAGATATGGGAAAACAAATCCAGCGGTATAAAGTTTACGCACCCGGCGCCATCACCGGAAACAATAGGCAGCTATTATGAAATGGATGAGTACCTGTCGCACGACTCAGATGGTGAAAGTACTTTTGCAACCATCTACAGATTTGCCAGAAATATTACATTGAAGTGGAAGTTCCGGCTTATTAGAAACAGACTTCCCGTTGCAGCCGTGAGGTTACTCGATTTTGGTGCAGGTACAGGTGATTTCGCATCTTTCGTAAGGAAGCAAAAACCAGGATGGCAGGTTAAGGCTATAGAAACAGATCCGGGGGCTGCCGGGCAAATCACTCAGAAAGATGATAAAATTTCGGTCTATCCAAAACTGGACTCCTTTCCTAAATCAGAGAAATTCGGCGTGATCACAGCCTGGCATGCCCTCGAGCACGTCCACAGGCCTGATCTGATTCTTGAACAGTTCCATAAACGATTATTCGATTACGGCGTTCTGATTATCGCCGTACCTAACTGCAACTCATTCGATGCACGCCATTACGCATCCGATTGGGCAGGCTATGATGTACCCAGACACCTTTTCCATTTTACTCCGGATGCTTTCACACGCCTTGCTGAGTCGAAAGGCTTTCGTGTTGTAGAAAAAAAACGAATGCTCCTGGACACTTTTTACGTAAGTTTGCTCAGCGAGTCTTATCGTGGAAATAACGGGCTTAAAGCATTTACAAAAGCGAGCCTCGTAGGTTTGTGGTCGAATATGCTTTGTCTTGTGAATGCTGGAAGATGCAGTTCTGTTACCTATATACTAAGGAAAAACGATACTGACTGAATACCACCCTCATAGCTATTTTTATGTATAAAGCTACAGTTTACACCGAAATTTCCCATGAAGTAAAGATTGTGGTTAAACCAACTTTCATGGAAAACGAATCCGACATTATTGCCGGCAAATATGTTTTTGTCTACTTTATTACAATCGAAAATCTTGGGAATGAATCCGTGCAGCTTCTTCGCAGACACTGGACCATAACTGATTCCACAGGGGAGTCCTATGAAATAAACGGTGATGGCATCGTTGGAAGACAACCCGTAATCCAGCCTGGCAAAACACATAGTTACAACAGCTACTGTGTGCTGAAGTCTATGGCAGGACATATGCAGGGGCATTATGAGATGAGGAGAAACAGCGGAGAGCAGATTGAGGTATCTATTCCCCGCTTTTCTTTACGTGCACACCTGCTTAACTGAATCTGGTCTGGATTCAGTTCGTTAACAGAGCTTCAATGCTTGAAGTTAGCTCTGTGCTCAATGGAGTGGTTCGTGACCGAAACCTGCGAATAAGGTTGCCATTCTGATCCACAAGAAACTTTTCGAAGTTCCAGTTTATATCGCCCGTAAAATCAGGATTATCAGCGGTAGTCAGTTTTTGGAATAACGGATGTTGTTCCGATCCCTTAACCGAAATTCTACTAAACATTGGAAAGCTTACACCATAATTTCTCTCACAAAAAGCAGCAATGTCTTCATCAGTATCGAACTCCTGTCCGCCGAAATCTGCTGATGGAAAGCCGAGGATCACAAATCCTTTATCCGCATAGGTTTCGTACAGTTCCTGAAGTTCGCTATATTGTCCCGTAAAGCCACATTTTGATGCTGTATTTACAATTAACACGACTTTATCCTGATAGGCTGAAAGCGCTACATCATCACCTTCAAGCGCCTTCATTGTGAAGTCAAAAATCTGATCGTTGGTATTCATTTGTTCTGTCGGTGCAGACATAAGCAGCGTAAAAATTAATAAGAGATGAAACATCTTTGTGATAATTAGGTTATTGTTTTGATTCTCAATATACAATTCCTGAATAACGTTCCTGAACAATACATAATGCGTAAAAAATCAGCCTCATTCTATAGCATATTAAGTTTATTTGTTGGACTTTATATGCTAAGTCCCCAGCTGGCATCAGCCCAGATGTTTTCTGTTTCCAGTACCTCTTCCCAACAAATTGGTTCACCTCTTGAAATGCCCTCTAGTCTGGGGCCTTCACTTATATTTACAGATTTTAGTTACTACGGTCCTAACGGAGACAACGGCCCCGATGAGCTTTTTAATTTTAACGATGTGTTGTATTCAGCATCCTTTGAGTCCCCCTTCCTTTCGATTTTCATAGCAGACCGCACCTCAATGGGCGATAATGAAAATATACGCGCCACAAGGCTAGGTATTGGCATACGTTCACCAGCTACAATTGCGGCTGGTTCGAACTACAGAATCTCAATTCCCTTCGGCCTGAATACCGATTTTACTTTGGTAAGGACCCCTGAAACCGCTAATACGAATATTGAATTTGCACAAAATGCCGGTTATGTTGCGGCCGGTATCGATGGTCTGTTCAGAATTACAGATTCTGTGCTGTTTCAGGTTATTACAGCTCCCAACTTTGGTTACACCGTTGGTTCTTATGGTTCGACCGGTGGTATTTCATATAAACTGACGCAGGATCTAAGATTTAGTATTATAGACATATATCGCCAATACGGGCTTCAGGCTGGTTATTCTTTCCAGTTTATACGATTTAATAACTCTGACACTGATTTCCGATACGACTGGATATCGCATTCAGTCCGTCTTGCTGTAACTTTTTAAACATGATTTATGAAGGCTGAAAAACTACTTTTAGAGCTCGAAGAAATACTGGAAAATATGGGGTATACCGTGCGAAAAGAACGCGGAAGTTTCAAAGGTGGCTACTGTTTGCTGGAGGGTGAGAAAATTATTATGCTAAACAAAAACCAACCTGCTGATTATCTGGTCGGGGTTATTACTCGCTTTATTTATGAAGATGAACATGATATTGCCCTTGATGATATTTACGTGAAGCCTGCAGTCCGGAAACTTTTGTCAGAGCGTATAAAAGCGACCAGAGCAATACCATCAGACCAAACACGGAAAAATCCACTTTCGAGAGATAACGCACCGGCATGAAGCTAACTTTTTTAGGAACCGGAACATCAATGGGTGTTCCAGTTGCGGGCAATTTTGGCAGGGAGATTCCTACAGGAGACTCCAGGGATGAACGATACAGAACCTCTGCATGGGTACGTACACCGGAAACATCGATAGTTATTGATACAGGTCCGGAGTTTCGCCTCCAAACATTAAGAGCCGGAATACGCTCCATAGATCTGTTACTGCTTACCCACGAACATACCGATCATATAGCCGGGCTCGACGATCTCAGACCCTTTAACTATAAACGAAAAATACCATTACCTACATTCACTACTTCCGGATGTATGGAAGCAGTAAAGAGCAGATTCCACTATATGTTTGGCGATAAAAAAACGCCCGGATCTGTTGATCTCGACATAAAGGTAATGAAAGAACCCAAGCAGTTTCAGGACTGCAAAATAACACCGCTGCCAGTAGATCATGGAGTGATGCCCGTTATGGGATTTCGTATTAATGATCTGTCTTACATTACAGACGCCAAGATTATTCCCAAAGCGACACGGGAGTTAGTTCGGGGATCCAAGGTACTTGTGCTAAACGGGCTTCAGTGGGAACCCAGGCACAAAACACACATCACCATTCCTGAAGCTGTGGAAATTGCTACTGAGCTGGAGATACCAAAGACCTATCTCGTACACATTTCATCGTATGTAATTCACAAGAAGATATCCGCACGGCTTCCGGAACACGTAGAGCTGGCTTACGATCAGCTTACGATCGAAATCTAAGACTTTCGCCGCTTTAGCATCAACGTAAAACGGTCTCAGGAAGAACTTCTTCAAAACCATGAGGCGGGCGCGTGAGAGACCATGTTTCAAAGTAGAACAGACGCTCGCTTTTGGCCTTCTTGCCGTTTATGCTAAAATACCGAAAATCATCTTTTCCGGTTAAAGGCTTATATTTTTCGAAGAACCGCTCGTATATGTTCTCCTTAGTAAACAAATGAAGATCAGTACCATGGTGCGCCTGTTCGGTAAAAAGCACATAACACCCTGCATCCAGAAATGGCTTCATGAGTATAATTTTCTCCCGAACTGACAAGCTCTGATCGAACAATGATTCCAAATCCTGTTCTTTTAGCAGGGTTGATGCAGCTGATGCCTGTTCCTGTCCGGGATTTATTACAACTGTACGGTTTGGCTTCGACAGAAATTCAGGGGTGATGCTTCCCGGCCCAATCCCACTGTCCGGACCGGAGATAACACTTTGTATACGAAGTGATTCAATAAACAGACTAAACAGCAAGTTTGCAGATTGAAGGGCTGTGAAACCAAAGCTAAAGTCATCACCGAGCTGACGCGAGCCCGTAAAGTAAAATTTCGAGTAGGTCTGCACCGGCTTCATAAACTCTTCAAGCGACGATTTTCGGCGAAGCTCTTTCCTCGGATCGAATTCGTCGGCGAGCTGCTCCATTCGAAAGTCGTGTTCAAAGATTAGCTTGAATATGTCTGTAGCCATTTTTTTGCCCGTTAGTTATGCTGGTTCATTGTCTGGACTATTCCCTGTCTCACAAAACACAAAATGCCTTCCAGGGATTTCTCAAGACCGGCCTCAATATCTGGCATTTGATCGTCTGAAAAACGGCCAAGCACATAATCACTTTGCTTGCCGCGTGGAAAGTCATTTCCTATACCGAACCGAAGACGCGGAAAAGAACGTGTACCTGTCTTTTCTATGATGTCCTGAATACCGTTATGCCCTCCTGCGGAGCCGTCTGACCGGAACCGGACCTTCCCGGGAGGCAGATTGAGGTCATCATAACAAACCAATACATTTTCGAGCGATGTTTTAAACTCAACTATGGCCTTGGTGATGGCCGATCCGCTGCGGTTCATGTACGTGTTTGGCTTTATTATAACCAGTGGCTTGCTTTTGAACGTCCCTTTAGCCACGAGGTAGGGACCTCGCGCTTTTTCGAACTCAATCGACAGGGATTCAGCAAGACGGTCGGCTATTTCAAAACCAATGTTATGTCTGGTGCCGTTATATTCGCTGCCAATATTTCCAAGACAAGCAATAATTGTCATAATATGCTAAACCCGTGGTATTTGGGAAAGTTAAGCGACTATAAACAACAAACGCTGTCTTCCAAAAGCATGGAAGACAGCGCAGCTGTTAAATTGGTAAAGCCAGTAAGCTCTGCAGGCTGACCTATGCCTCTGCCTCGGCAGCAGCTTCGGCAGCTTCAGAATCTTCGCCTTCGGCACCTTCTTCATCTTCATCGTCGTCAATTTCCGTAATGGCAACGGTTGTACCTTTTGGAGGACGAATTACAACGATGGTACGCTCAGCTGCAGTAAGGATTTCAAGATTCTTAGACTTGATACGTCTTACCTTAAGTGAGTTACCGATATCCAGCTTGCCGATGTTTACAACGAATTCAGCTGGTACGTTTTCCGGAAGACACTTGATCTGAATTTCACGAAGGGGCTGGTACAGACGACCACCCTCGGTAATACCCGGGGCTACGCCTTCGAGACGAATCGGAACAGTAATGATAACCGGTGTATCTTCGCGTGTAGCGTACAGATCCACATGAATCGGGCGATCTGTTACGGGGTGGAAATCCACATCCTGGATAATGCACTTAATTTCTCTTCCGTCGACCTTAATCAGAACAAATTCTTTTTCGATTACGCCGAGAAGTTTTTCAACTCCGATTTCCGGAAGGGAGATAATTACATTTTCATCTACACCCGGGCCATAGACTACAGCGGGTACAAGTTTTTCATTGCGAAGCTGCTTACTTGGGGTGCTTCCTGCACCGCGGATTTCAGCTTCGAATTCTATGACATTTGGCTTTTTCATGTTTTACCGTACTAAGTTAATTAATCGTCAAAAAGTGTGCTGATGGAATCATCAGTGTATATTCTTCGAATAGCATCAGCAAAAATACCGGCAACGCTAAGCACCTTGATTTTGTCTGAGTGGCGCTGCAGCGGAATAGTATCTGAAACAAGCAGCGTGTCGATCGAAGAGTTTTCGATACGCTGATAAGCCGGCCCAGAAAGAATCGGATGGGTTCCGGCTGCTACAATCTTTTTTGCTCCGCGCTCACGGAGAGCGTCGGCAGCGTTGGTAAGGGTTCCTGCTGTATCGATCATATCATCGACCATCAGAATATTTTTACCTTTTATTTCACCGATGATGTTCATCACCTCGGCAACGTTTTGCTGTGGTCTTCTTTTATCTACAAAAGCGAGTCCTGCTCCAAGTCGTTTGGAATAGGAACGCGCCATTTTCAAACTACCGACATCCGGTGCCACAACAACCAGGTCATCAATCGGATTAGTTTTGAAATAATCTACGAAGATACTTCCCGCATACAGGTGATCCAGAGGGATATCAAAGAAACCCTGAATCTGTGGTGCGTGAAGATCCATTGTTAACACACGGTCTGCCCCTGAGGTTGTAAGCAGGTTTGCCATCAGCTTGGCGGCTATAGAAACCCTTGGCTGATCTTTACGGTCCTGACGTGCATACCCGAAATAAGGAATCACAGCCGTAACCCTGTGCGCAGATGCCCGCTTTGCCGCATCTATCATCAGCAGCAGTTCAAGTATACTGTCTGCCGATGGTGTGGATTGTATAATATATGTATCCACACCACGGATACTTTCCTTAAACTTTACGTACAACTCACCATCAGAAAAATTCTTAATGGTAACCTCACCCAGCGTACTGCCATATTCCTCAGCTATGGCACGCGACAGGGCGACATTACTACGTCCGGCGAATATGGCAAGAGGCTTATCCAATGTTGGGCCCGTGTGGATTCGTGCTTAATAAAAAAGGATGTACATATGATGAACATCCTTTAAAAAATAGTGAAGTTGCCCGGGGAGGATTCGAACCCCCACTGACTGGACCAAAACCAGCTGTCCTGCCTTTAGACGACCGGGCAATCTCATCTTTCAGAGACCCCAATGATAAACACTTTATTCATTTTTGTCAACCAGCAATATGAATAATTTTCACCTTCCTTTCTTACAAACAATGTCCAGCACTTTTCCGGTTTATTCAGGCAATCCCCATTTTTTTGCCAATTTCGCATTTAGAGCATTCATTAACTCTGCAGTACCTTTTCAATTGATGTACTAAACCCAAATGAGGCTCCAATACACCTCGCGGGAAACCGGCCTGTTTGAACTCTTCAAGCACAAATGGCGGAACCTGTGCAGGGCGCTCTTCCCAACTGCTGTAAGCATGTGTACAAAGGCGTTCGGACTGCACCACGCTTCCCAGTATATACAAAGCCGGAAACCAGACAATATGCATGAGCAATCCCATACGGCTGGCGGATCCCGTTCCGGCCACGAGGCGCTGCCAGCATACATCGGGGCGGGAAAGCAAATCTGATTTTTTAATGTGTCTAAGGTTGTACCCAATTATACTTAACTGATGAATGCGGTCTTTTGGCTTATTGCCGGGTCTGGAACCGCTTAAATCCCACTCCTGTCGACTAAGCACACCGCCTTGCTGACTGATCCCGCTTTTTTCAATAAGCAGAGTTTCTATGCTATCAGGATCTTCAAAATGGATAATTTCATGAAAAAGGGCCTGCGCCAGTATTTTCATAGGCCTGCGGTTAGCCTCTATGCCCAGGCCTTCGGCTAATGCTGTAAACAGCATTTTATTAAAAGACAGCTGGATAGTGCTATTTGTTTCCCAAAACGGCATTAACTGGTTAATGCGTGCCGAAAAATAATCGCGCCGGGCTTTTTCCAGCTGTCGCGAAATAACGCTTTCATTAATGTAATGCAGCACTCGCGAACATGGTAATTCTGCCCCCTCATGCGTCTTCTTTACCGTCGTTGCGCTCAGGTAGGGTGAATAATCGAGACGGAGCGGACGGGATAAATCCGGGCTGGTGGCTGGTTTTGAACCCGGAGTAAGAAACACATGAAGCAACACCGCATTATATGCCATGTCTGTATGATGATTATGAGTATACCATTCATCTTCTGTTAGATGAAGCTCCACATCGCCGGCAAGCAGCGTACCGTCTTCGAAAAGCAATTTTGCGTTTCTGAAATCCGGACCATCCCCGGGATTGTGCTCCCCGGCGGAAATAACGGTAAATCTGCGGCTACATAGCGTAACATAACCTGGAGAAACCTCCGCCTCTCTTTTCCAAATTTTCTGAAAAACAGATTCCCGCATGGCATACTAACTGCTTAATTAAAATTTACCTGAACCGGTAAAAGAGACTTTTTTTAGTCCCGCATGCCGGTTATAACATCCTCATCTGTGAGGCCCAGTTCTTCGGTGGCTTCATACAGGTCGGGGAAATTGCGGCTTTTAAGCTCACGGCCCGATTCCTTTACCTTACTTTTGATTCCGCTTGTGCTCTCGCTTATCCATTTGCGGTTTTCTGCTCCGGATGAGGGACTTGATAACCAGGAAAAAGCTAAACCGCCGGCGAAGGCGCCTATAACTGCTGCGATTAACTGAGGGGTCGAAAATCTTTTCATAATGGTTTCACCTTATTGAATTCTAAAATATAGCTTTTTATGCGTAAGCAAACCAGTTGTTTTACAAGCATATGATACAAGATAGTTAATCAAATGATTAACTTAAAGCCGGCCAGATTATTTTAAGATTAATTCTTTTTAAACCCCTCTTTACACGGAGCTACCGGAACGAATCTTTAGATGAGTTACGGAGGTCTTCAACTATCTTTTTCACATCCTGCGCGCGGTCCATTCGGCATACCAGCAGTGCATCACCAGTTTCTATTACACCCACGCCCTGCAGCCCAACCAAAGCCACAAGTTTATCGCTCTCGCTGTACACGTAACAGTTCTGGCTGTCTGCCACCGAGGTAGTTGAAGCACTCAGTACGTTGCCGTTCTTGTCTTTGTCTTCCAGCTCGTAAATTGCCATCCAGCTGCCCACATCGTTCCAGCCAAATTCAGCCGGTATTACGTACACAGTATCGGCTTTCTCCATGATGCCGTAATCGATAGACACAGACTCCACGTTGTTGTAGAAAAGGTTGATGGCATCCTGCCCGTCTGACTTCAGCGTACCGGCAAGCGTAACAGCCTGCTCATACATTTGCGGAAGGTGTTTTTTGAACTCTTTAAGAATAACCCGGGTGCTCCATACAAACATACCGCTGTTCCAAAGAAAGTCGCCGGCCTCAAGAAAGCGAATGGCCGTTTCCAGATCGGGCTTTTCAGCAAAAGTTTTCACTTCACTAACCGTATGCCCGCCTACCTCTCCTGAGTCTTCCGTCTTCTGCTGAATGTATCCATAACCGGTTTCAGGGCGGTACGGACGAATTCCAATGGTAACCAGGTGATGACCAGATTCAGCTTTTTCAAATGCAGCATCGAGCACGCTTAAAAACGTTTTCCTGTCGCGGATGTAATGATCTGAAGGCAGTACCGCCATTGAGCCATCCGGGTCGCGGCTGTTAATAATCGCAGCTGCAGCAGCCACCACAGGAGCCGTGTTACGGCCAACCGGCTCACCTATTATATTTTCTTCAGGCAGGTTTGGGAGCTGCTCTTTTACAAGATCAGAATAGCCGGAATTGGTGATGATAAGAATCCTCTCTTCAGGAATAAGCTCGCTTATCCGCTCTACTGTAGTCTGAAGCATGGTTTTTTCGCCAATTAGATTCAGAAACTGCTTGGGCTTGGCAACGCGGCTCTTTGGCCAGAAACGGGTTCCCGTTCCGCCAGCCATAATTACGGCATAACGCATATAGATGTATATAGTTTGGTGATGAAGTTTTTTTCTCAGTCTATAAAGGTAGTCATTTCAGCAGCTATGCCGAAATCTTCTCTGCCTTTTTTAAAGAAAAACTGAAGGTAGTGCCTTCACCCAAAACGCTTTTCACCTTTAAAGATGAGCCGTGCGACTCCAGTATATGCTTCACTATAGACAGGCCCAGCCCCGTCCCCCCCCTTCCTCTCGACCGGGATTTATCCACTCTGAAAAACCGTTCTGTAACCCGTTTGATATGCTCAGGCGCAATACCTATTCCGGTATCAGATACCGAAATACTCACGCTACCAACCGGATCAGCCAGGTTCGAAACCCTGATGTGTACTGCGCCGCCCGGCTTGTTGTATTTGATGGCGTTTTCCGTCAGGTTTATCAGCACCTGACGTATTTGATTCCGGTCGGCCATCACCCTGTACTGGTCATCTTCAACCTGCTGATGAATCGTAATATCGTCCTCATCGGCCCGGTGCTGCAGCGTCTCGAGCACCTCCTGCACCGTATCCGCAATGTACAAAGGCTGTATGTGAGACTTGAGCTCACCGGTTTCCAGCTTGGCGATCTCCATCAGGTCGTTGGTGAGAATAGTAAGACGATTCACGTTTTTCATGGTCTTCTGCAGAAAATGCCGGTTGACCTCCTCATCCTCCAGAGCACCGTCGATAAGCGTTTCCACATAGCCCTGAATGGCAAATATTGGCGTTTTAAGCTCGTGAGAAATGTCTCCAATGAAGTCCTTACGGTAGTTTTCAAGCATCATCAGGCGGCGGTATTCGGCCTCCATCACCCTGGCCGCTTCCGTTACTTCCCGGGTAAGACGGCTGAGTTCGTCCCGGCTGCCGGGATCGGCGGCGGGCAGCTCACCAAACTTCTTTTCTGATACGGCTTTCATCACCCGGTTCAGCTCTTTAATCCGGCGGCCATTTGCCACATGGCTGTAGGCAAATACTCCGGCGCTCGCAGCCAAAGCGCACAGACCTGAGATTAGCAGATATTCAACACCACTTTCAGGCCTGCCCACAAAAAGTGCGGTCGCCATGGCAGCAAAGCTTAGCAAAAAGGTTATTACCGCCGTTTTAAATCCGATTGTCCGCATAAGTAAATTTATCTCTCCGGTCTATTGGCGGAAACGGTATCCGACACCTTTCACGGTTTCGATGAGCTCATCACCGAGCTTCTCCCGTATTTTCCGAATATGCACATCTACCGTGCGGTCGATTACATACACGTTGTTGCCCCAAACCTCATTCAGCAGGGTCTGCCGGTCCAGCACTTTTCCCTTCCGGCTTGCCAGATAATAAAGCAGCTCGAACTCTTTTTTAGGCAGGTGGAGCTCGGTATCGCCCTGAATAACCACGTATCGCTCGCGGTCTATTGCAAGGTCGTGCACATGCAGCACTGTATCCGGACGATCACTATTCCTGTACCGACGCAGAACCGCCTTTATACGGCTCTTGAGCTTGCTTGTGCTTATGGGTTTAGACAGATAGTCGTCGGCGCCGAGATCGAGACCGGTTACCTCAAACTTCTCGTCCATTTTGGCCGTGAGAAAAACAATTGGGATGTGCTTCATATCCGTGTTTTGCTTGATTTCGCGGCAAACGTCTATGCCGCTCATGCCCGGCATCATCACATCGAGCAGAATGAGGTCGGGCTTGTGCCGGGCGGCCAGCTCGATTCCCTCTTTACCGTTATCACAAACAAAAACGGTGTACCCCTCTTTTTTAAGATTGTACCCGATCAGTTCGAGCAGATCTTCCTCATCATCAACTACAAGCAGCGTTTCTTTGGGCAAAACGATTACGGTTAAGTTATCAGATTTCGAATCTTGCCTAATTTACAGAAGAATCCCTACACTTCTGAGCAGGGCAGATTAAGAAATTGTTAACCTCGGCATATGCTACGCTACGGGACGCAGATTCCCACAGATTCAGGCGCAAATTAACGCAGAGTTAATTACTGATTACTGATCACTGTCAACTGATATCCCGACCTTCGACTTTGGACCTTTGACCTTCGACCATTCACGAAGACAAATGCCTCAAACCCGCCTTAATGAGCTCCTGCACGTCCGGCTTCTGGCCTTTGAAATCTCTGGCCACCTGCTGAAGCACCTTCTCTGCTGCGGCCCTTTTGTAGCCCAGCGCCTCAAGAGCCGATGCCGCTTCTGATATAGCCGCCGGCGCCCTGCCGCCCGAAGCTGCGCTGCTTCCTCCTGCTGCCGTTTCCGGGGAATCCGAGATTTTATCGG
>PWID01000344.1 GCA_003555145.1 Balneolia bacterium
CCACCGTTGAGCACATGAACTAATGTTCCGCCAAGCGCCATAAAAAGGACAAGCACACCGATAAGGTGAATAAATACGTAGGTTTCCAGACCCATACTTTTTTCCGTTAATTGAAGTTGATTAAAGTCTTTTGAAGGTCGGGTAAACTACCAAATTCCGTGCACTTTTTCTGCATCAAAACAAGACTTACCTGGCATTTAAACAGGTTGATCTCCGTATATATAACTTTTGAGCGTAGAGATTTCAACTTCCTGCTTTTTGATTACGGCTTTCACCAGATCTCCAATCGATACCATGCCCCCTACGGTGTCATCTTCTTTCATGACTGGAATATGACGTATTTTTTTCTCAGTCATAATTTTCATGCAGCTGTCGACAGTTTCGGCAGGTTTAACACAAAAAACCTCACGGCTCATAATTTCATCTACGCGGGTTTGTTTAGACGCGCGGCCTTTCAGGATGATTTTGTCGCGGTAGTCGCGCTCTGTGATGATGCCCATCATCTTTTTGTCTCTCATAACCAGAAGGGCGCCGATATTGAGATCCGACAATAGTTTCACGGCATCAAAAACCGTGGCATCGGGGGCAACGTTGTAAACATGGTCGCCCTTCGTTTTAAGGATTTCCTTTATTTGCATAAGCTTCTCCAATTTTATTGAGGTCAGTCGATTGAACACTATTTAAGTCAACGTATTACCAATAGTGCATTATTTTTTAGACAGATGCAATATATCAGGAGACAGATTTCAGGTAACAGGTTACAGGTAACAGGTAACAGTTTCAGGAGTACATTATTCATTTTTCAGTTACAGCTTGTATAATCAGCAATGAAGAATGAGAAGGAGCCCGGAGTTGATGTTGATGTTTATGATCTCTGAAACGCGGCCTGCCTACTGAAGCCGTGGGTCGTCTTCCGGGTTGATGTACTCTATGCCCCAGGGCCCGTTTCCGTGAAGCTGTATGATGGTATCTTCTTCCACAAAACCAAACATCGGATCCCCCGGCGGCATTATGGCAATACTTCCAACCGGAAGTTCTCTTACTTCTGAACGGTCAAACTCATAACCGTGGGCGAAATACAGCGTGCCGCTTAGTACGGTAACCCGCTCATATTCGGGATGAATATGGGGAAGAATTTCGTAACCGGGCTCGAGCTTCAGCCGGAATGTAAAGGGCTCGGCTTCGCTTAAATTACCTTCGATTATAGCAATTTGGGCGCCTTCACCCATTGAGGCCACCGGGCCCCATACCAGTTCGTCGGGTGACAGCATAAAGTGGCCATCAGAGTCGTGGCCATGCTGGGCTTTCGTTTCACATACAGCACCTGAGAGTAAAAGTGCTGCTACGGGAATTACAAAAGCGGACATCACAGTTTTTAAACACATTTTTTGGGTAATCATAGTACCTCCTTTTTTGATACATAAAAGAACGTGACCTGCTCTGCTAAAAAGCAGCAAGCAAGCCATGCTCTTATAGTTAGACAAAAAGAAATGTAAAAGTCAAATTGTTGAACTGCAACGAGATAGGTGAACAATCCTTGTTAATAAACAAAAAAGGCCGTCCGGAAATCCGGACGGCCTTTTAATTTTTTGACGCTTTTCAGAATGATAAATGAACCATTCTGAAGCTGTATAATACCTTACTTCTTCGGTGGTGTTCCGAGGTGTACGCCTTCGCCATAGGCTTCGGCTACGGCTTCCATTACGGCTTCCGACAGAGTCGGGTGCGGATGTACGGATGCGATAACCTCATGACCTGTGGTTTCCAGATCGCGGGCCAGTACCGGAGATGCAATCATCTCGGTTACGTTTTCGCCAATCATGTGGCAGCCGAGCCATTCGCCGTATTTCTCGTCGAAAATCACCTTCACAAAACCGTCGTTGTTTCCGGCGGCGGAAGCTTTACCATTCGCCTGGAACGGGAATTTGCCGACCTTAACTTTGTAGCCCGCCTCTTTTGCGGCTTTTTCGGTAAGACCAACGGAAGCAATTTCCGGATGGCAGTAGGTACAGCCCGGGATGTTCTTGTGATTTACCGGGATAGCATCGATGCCTGCAATACGCTCGATACATTCGATGGCCTCGTGAGACGCCTTGTGCGCCAGCCATGGGCCGCCGATTACGTCACCAATAGCAAAAACGCCTTTGGCATCGGTTTCGTAGGTGTTCGGCTTAACAACGATTGAGCCTTTTTCGACTTTTACGCCGACTTCTTCAAGGCCAATGCCTTCCACGTTTCCAACAACGCCAACGGCTGAGAGCACCATATCGGCTGAGAGTTTTTCCTCACCCTTCTTGGTCTTAACGGTAACTTCCACACCGCTGCCTTTCTTGGTGACTTTCTCCACAGAGCTTTCGGTCATGATATTCATGCCCTTCTTCTTGTAGATTTTAGCCAGTTCTTTACTCACGTCTTCATCCTCTACAGGAACGATGTTCTTCTGCAGCTCAACGATAGTAACTTCGGTGCCGATGGTGTGGTAGAAATAGGCAAACTCCACGCCTATAGCACCGGCACCAACGATAACCAGCTTCTTAGGCTGCTTTTCGAGCTTCATGGCGCGCTCGGAGTTGATAACGGTCTCGTTGTCGAACTTCAGGTTTGGAAGCTCGCGCGAACGGGCACCGGTTGCAACGATAATGTTTTTGGCTTTAAGACGATCGGTTTCTTTGTCCTTGTCATCAAGGATTTTCACCTCGCCTTTTCCAGCAAGAACGCCTTTTCCTTTAACCACGTCGATTTTATTGGCCTTCATAAGGAACTGAACGCCCTTACTCATTTTATCGGCCACGCCGCGGCTGCGCTTAATTACGTTCGGGAAGTTTACTTTGGCTTCACCTACTTCAAGGCCAAAATCTTTAGCGTGATTAATTTTTTCGAAATACTCAGCGGATTTTAATAATGCTTTTGTAGGAATACAGCCAATGTTAAGGCATACCCCACCCAAATCTCTTTTTTCAATAACAGCTGTCTTAAGGCCAAGCTGCGATGCACGGATTGCCGCCACATAACCACCGGGGCCGGTTCCGATCACAACTACATCATATTCTTTTGCCATAATATCAGGTTTAAAGGAGTTAATACTTTCATTTCAATTTCAGTTTTGCAAAATAGGCATTTTAGGTGAAAATATTAAGAAGCGGTGAGGGAGGACGCAGAGGTTCACAGATTATGCCGCAGATTAACGCAAAGGTAATTTATGGATCCTGTTTACTGTTCACTGCAAAACTGTCAACTGTCAACTGTCAACTGTCCTTAAGTTCTTTGCTCCAGAAGTACATTTCGGGCTCGTTTGGGGCGAACCCAAATCGTTTGTAGAGTGATTGCGCCCGGTTGTCGTCGCGCACCTCAAGGGTAATTTTGCAACATCCCATCTGCTCTGCCTTCTGCTCTACCGATTCCAAAAGAACCCGTCCGATTCCCCGCCCTCGGTACTCGGGAATCACAACCAAATCGTGAATATTGATCAATCGCTTTGCCTTAAAGCTCGATACGCCCAGAAAACAGTTGGCCAAACCAATCGGCTTCTCACCGGCATAGGCCAGAATTGAAACCGCCGTCGGCATATCGTTGAGCTCATCAATCAGGTTTTCTTTAACAAACTCACTGAGGGGTTCACCCTGCCCCATAGGATCCCGGCTGTACGCATCCAGCACGTCGAGCACATCGTTTGCATCTTTTTCATTTTCGTAATCAGCTACTTTAATCTTGATATCCATTCTTAGGTCCTTGTGCCTGTTGAGGCTGTTTTTAGTTTTTTGATGACAGTGTGATGATAAACGTTTTCCGCACAAAAAATAAGACCGAATCAGCAGCTTTCGTTTCCAAACTCGTGTGAACCGGCTCTCACCAGACGATCCAGCCTTATCTCCTGACCGTCAGGAAGCCGGATAAATTCCTGCTTATCACGCGTAAAAACATCCGATATCCGTGTTTGCAGGGTGATGGGCTCCGCTGCCTCTTCCCCATTCCGGGTGGCGTCTGCTTCTTTGGAACCCGCATGAAAAACCAGCTCCACTTCACGCTTTTCAATAATGATGCGCTCCAGCTCGTCGTACAGCCGGGATGCGATAGGTTTGTAGTTCATAGTAGTGGTAGGTAGGTCGAAGGTTGTTGAAGTATGTTTGCAATTTTATCAAAATACGCATCAATATGC
>PWID01000002.1 GCA_003555145.1 Balneolia bacterium
ACAATGTAGTCATCCTGGAGGTGTTGGCGTAAGTAGAGCCGAATCTCAGCATGATCGTCGACTACCAGGATTGTTTTTTGGAATGCTTCTTTAGCTTCGTTACTGTTATCCCCGCTATCATTAAAAACTGATGGCAGATGTTCGAGCTCGACCTCAGGAGAGTATAAAAGGTCCGTCTCTTCAGGAGCAAAAAACACGCTTCCAGCAGTAAGAACCAACGGGATTTTAACCGTGAAGGTGCTGCCTGTTCCGGGTATGCTTTTCACTTCAATGCTGCCGCCGTGGAGTTCAGTTAGTTCCTTAACAAGAGACAGCCCGATTCCTGTGCCTGGTTCCATTTCTGATTTCTGGACCTGGTAAAACCGATCAAACAATCTGGGGAGATGCTCCTCAGACATGCCGCGGCCGTTATCCTCTACAGTAATTACTGCATTTGCATCTTTTCTTTCCAGCTTTAGCGTTACGAATCCTCCCGAACTGGTAAATTTAAAGGCATTAGAAAGTAAATTAGCGATGATTTTATCGAAGTGGCCAGGATCAAACTCCAAAAAAACCGGATCTTTGGGAAAGTTGGTGCTGAATTCTATTCCTTTCTGGTCGGCCGCAATATTAAATGGTTCAGCAACAGTATGAAGGTAGCTGTTCAGATTTCCTGCCTGTTTATTAAGCTCAAACTTTCTGGCTTCCAGTCGAGCTAAGTCCATTAGCTGACCAACCAGCCGCAGTAGTCTTTTTGAGTTTCTAAGACTAAGTTCGACCTGTTGATGCACCTCGGGAGTCAATGAACCATAGCGGCCGTTTTTTAAATCTTTTAAGGGTCCGATGGTAAGCGTTAGGGGTGTCCGGAATTCGTGGCTGATATTTGCAAAGAAACGGTCTTTTTCCAGAGACACTTTTTTAAGCTGCTCAGCCTGTGCCTCGGTTACCTTCTTTTCTGATCTTAGCGCTTCGGTTCGCTCATCTACCAGCGTGGCGAGTTTTTTTTCTTTTCTTAGTAGCTGTCGTACGCGAACCTGGTACCCGCCGCCAATGAATAGTAACAGAAGAAGTATAATTATAGCCTGAAACCAGGCCGTTTCTATAAATGTGGGGGTGATGATTACGGACGCTATGGTTTCTTTCGTTTCTGAGTACTCACTATCGATATAGGCGACAACCCGGAACTCATACTCGCCGGCCGGCACGTTCGTATAAATAGCTTCGCGCCGGTTGATGGCATCAACCCAGTCCCGGTCAAAGCCAGCGAGCATGTATCGGAACCGGACTCTCTCCGGAGCTGTAAAGACCGGGGAGCTAAAGGTGATGCTGAAGCTTCTCTGATCAGGGCTAATAATGATTCCGCCGTTGTCGTCTAAAAGGGAGGTGCCATCAGACACAGCAGACTCAATAACCACACCGGGCAGAGGGTGGCTGACACTTATTTCATCCGGATTAATAATCAGGATTTCTTCCTGTGTTGTAAACCACAGGCGACCGTCTTCGGTCTTCATTCCCGAGTTTTGGAATCCACCGTTGGCTTCCCTGTTGCGCATTCCGTCTCGTTCGGTATAGGCGGTGGAATAAATCCTGTTTCTGTGGCCATCAGCAAACTCCCGGAGGTCGGAAAAGTTTACCCAGAAAATGCCTCGGTTAGTGCTGAACCACATACGGCCGCTATTATCGGGCAGCATGGTGTGCAGGCCGTCATCATAAAGACCGTGAGAGCTGGTAATGATAACAATTTCGCCCGAAGAAGGATCAATTCTGTTAAGTCCCCTGTCTTCAGAAGCTACCCAGATGAAGCCGTACTCATCCTGAAACAGCCACCGTATATTGTTGCTCGATAAGCCGTTTTTGATTCCATATTTATCAGAATTTCCGTCTTTAAACTTCACCACACCATCTCCGTTTGTGGCATACCAGATGGCTCCGTCGTCGGCTTCGAGAAAGAACCTCACCGGTAGGGAGCCTTCCTTTAAATCGACGGTAAATTCTCCGGATTCGTCACCCTTGAACCGTATCACCCCATTCAGTGTGCCCGACCACAGATTGAGCTCACGGTCCTCATATAAGGCATAGATGCTTTTCTCTTCTAATTCATCTATAAGCTGAAACGTATTGCAGCCTCCGTTAGCAGTTCTGTTTTCCGGCCGGCAGCGCTGATTTCCTACTATAAAAGACCCGTCTGAAAGCTCTATAAGAGCTGAAGTTGCGGCCCAGCCCCGGGGTGTTTTATACCGCTCCACATCACCCTGTATATCAATCCGGTTTAGCTCACCGAACATTTTGCCAATCCACAAACCGTTGTATGAGTCTGCGTAGATACCGTAGAAATTATTATCCGAGTGGTCGAAGGTGATGCTTTCAAAAAGCGAAAGGCGATAACGCATAAGACCGGATCTGTATGATGTAAACCAAAGGTTTTGTTCCAGATCACAATAAATGGACTCAACTTCCTGGGCGGCAACGAATTCGTGAACCCCGTTTTTGTATACTCTGTTTTTAGAAAATGACCATACGCTTCCATCCGGGCAGCTTGTGAGAGCGTTTCCGAAAATGGATGCAATGGGTGCATACTCGTCTGGGCTGGAGATGTCTATTTCAACTAGCTGGTCATTATCATCAATTTTCATTAAACCAAGCTGTGTCGAAACCAGGATTTGGCTGTCGGGTGTTTCGATAAAACTGAAGATCAGGGGGGCAAGGGTGTTCTGCATAGCGAGGTAATCCCGGCTGATTTCCACAGGCATATATAAGTCGTTTTCAATAAAACCGAGCTGCCATTCTCCCACCCATATTCGGCCTCGTTCATCCTCAATTAGTGTGGGACTTTGAACCGGTACTTCGATTACAATTGGTTCAGAATGGATATCACCATCGGGGAACCGGAACGCTTTTCCTGCATCAGAAACTATCCAAAGGTCATTTCCTTTACTGTAGAGAATATTGGTGATTATTAGCTCACCGAAAAGATCTGCTCTGGCAGGTGTGAGGTTTGCTCCGTCAAAAGAGTAGAGACCGCCTACCGATCCGACCCACGTGCCATCCGAAAACTTTTTAGGCGTAACAAAATGCTTTTGCCATTCATCAATAACGTCGAACCTTGTGAACACACCATTATCTACATGAATCAAATCTTCCTGTTCTGTTGTCAGCCAGAAGGTGTTTCCTTCCCCGCCCTGAATAAGCAATATTCTGTTCGACGGTAAATTCTCGGTATTACCCGAGTTGAACTCTACAAAACGTACGCCATCAAACCGTATAAGGCCAGAAAAGGTAGCCAGCCATAAATATCCGTCGGGAGTCTGATAGACGTCGTTGATATTATTAACCGGCAATCCATTGTGCGTATTCCAGCTTTCGGATACATACTGTTTCTGCGCGGATGAAGCTAATGCAGTGATTTCTGAAACAGCATCAGAAGGGTAGGTTATGGAATCAACCGACTGGCCGGAGAGCATCGATAATCCGCCAATAATATGAATGAAACATAGAAAAACGCCGGTCTTGATCATTTTCGAGAATATGAGATTTAAAAGGTGCGGTTGAGTTCAGGTAGGGATGCACCGTCCTTTATCAATTACAGTCAGGTGTTTATTTAGGAATCTTTTCTGGCAATTTGCTCTATGGAAAAGAAGAGGTGCAGCTTCGTGGTTAATGCAAACTTTATGGACACTAGGTCTAACTTAAAGTAAATAAAGTATTTATTACATACTTTATTTATTGAAAATTTTCTATACCTCTAAGCCATTCATGTTCAGGACGTTATAAAACTACTTTAAAGATCGCGCCATTTATGAAAAGGTGATATGCTGAACGAGTTTAACAGCGACCTGGAAATATTCAATCCATACCGAGCTGTCGATAAGTATACTGTATGCACTCATCAGCTGCGGTCTCTGAGGGAATCGAGGTCGATATTAAGGTCCTACGGTTCTCTTTTTTGTGATTAATCGTTTTCGTTTCGAGCGATCTGTTTCGGCCTGAAGAGCATCTTTAATTAACTGACTTTTTCCAGTTGCACCGGTTGCCTTCATCGCTTCTCCAATAATCTCTTTGGGTATATCTAAGGTTGTTCTTATGAATCATTATATAGGTTATGGCTTGTATCTAAATAATATTCAAGGGTTTCGAAATGGTTAATATTACTCCGGATCCCCCCTCCG
>PWID01000043.1 GCA_003555145.1 Balneolia bacterium
CCCACAGGGCCGGTATAGTGGCGAATGAATTTGGAGTATTCGGCCTGAAGCCCGGGTATCGCTTTGTGATTAATCCGGGAAGCGTGGGTCAGTCGCGGGACGGAGACCACAGAGCTTCTTTTATGCTAATAGATACAGAAAAGCTGATTTCAGAACACCTGCGCATTACCTACGAGTACAGCGATACTCTCAAGTCTTATGAAAGGCTGGGCATTCCCGAATCGGATGCCCATCGCCTACTCGGCCTGAGCCGTTAAAAAAACCGGCTTCATCATGGAAAACAATCTACTTAACAAGCCATCCGAAACACCTGTTTTTGCATACAGCAATACCCGGCTTTTGATTTTTGTAATTCTCATTGCACTTTACCTGGTTGCATGGAGGCCGGGCCGGGCAATGCTGACTCAGGAGCTGGTTATACCAGCGGTTGAACGAATAACTGAGACCAATCCGGATACACACTATCTAAGTTCACAGCAGAAATCTGTTACGTTTACGGTATATGTTCTAAAAGATGATGTCTCCCTCGATCCGCAGCAGTCCGACAGCTGGCAAAGCAATGTATTCAGTTTTCCCTGGGGCTTTTATCTGTTTTTCCCGCTTCTGTTTTTTTGCTTTGTGAAATACTATAAGCCTTTCATCAAATTCCACCTCGTTTTCCAGCTTACGGCAGGCTTAATATGTATTACAGCCTTCATTCTGGCCCTGAATATTCACGATTCACTGTTCCACATCTACCGGATGCTCACCTATTACATCGTGCCGGGATTTGCTTTTATCATCGTTTTTGCCGCCCTGTTCCAAAAAAAGCTCGTACTTCGATAATCACTTCAATTAGTGATTATGAAATACGAGCTTCTCAATTTCAGATGCTGCTCCTACTACAGAGAATTAATTACTCTTGAAACAGGCCGTTGCCTTCAGTATCTACGAAACCTTCTGAAGTCTCAAAAATGCCGCTGGTAAGACTTCCTTTTCCTCCATCAATCCACCAGCTCGGAACCTGACCATAGGTGAAGTTGAAAATGAGTTCATTAAAATAATTTTGGGTAGATGATCTGAGTTCATCGAGCTCATACCGACCATCAAAACGCTGAGTCGCGGAGAACAAGTCCTGATTACTTACGCTGTAAAAGAAATAGTCGAAATGAAAGAGTGAAATCAGATCATAAAACGACATGATGTTCTGTTCGCCGCTATACTGTATTCCCTTTTCGTTAAGAATATTGACGGATTCTTCCTCGGTTAGATCGATCATGAATGCAAACTGATGAGGGAATATTTCTACCGGGCGGTTTTCGTCAAAATCAGCTGCAGAGTTGAACAAAGCCGGCACAAAAATGAGCTTGGTAGGCTTAATTCCGAATCCTGTTTCATCATGGTAAAAGATGAGCTCCAGCTGAAACATATTGATGTCAATCAGATCATCAAAATTAGGCGGACGCTGGCTTACACGCGTAATTCCGTTTTCAAAATTACTGAAATAAAAAGGGGCTGACTGTGCGGCAGCACCGGAAAAGCGTGATGCTACAACATCATCGAAGCGGGCAGAAAGATACTGGCTTAACGTGGCACCTTCGATGCGCTCGTTTTTCACATAAATATTTTCCTGACCACGAATTTCGCTTGGGCGCAGACTGTAAATATTGATATCATCGGCCTTAATGGCTTCATTTACCGAGTCTCGGAGAACTTCCCAGAAGTTACTGGTAATGTTCGAGTAATGAACATTTTCCCGCGACGGGATATCGGCATCCTCGCCTGTGTTCATAAACTCGTTAAATATGTCGAATGGCTCAATAACGCTCATCACACGAACCGTTCGCTGCCAGTTAACGCCATCAGACACGGGGGTAAATTGAGCCTGTGTTGGTATGGCGAAGATCAGCAATGCTGCCAAAGCCGGTAAACAAGTTTTTGAAAAAATGGCTTTCATAAAATTCTGTATTAAATTCTTATCGGGTTCGTATGGCAAAGTTATTGGCAAATCCGTCTTCTTCTCTTATTCGCCTGTTTTCAAAGTTAATGCGCTCCACACTTTCTACAAATATACTCACCTGATTAACCTGGCCCGTAATCTGATTATTCAGGTCTGAAAGAGTGAAAGGGCCGTATACAAACTGGCCAAGCTGCTGGCTTCGTGTTCTGTTAAACGGGATACTGGAAGAGGCTACATCATAGGTCATCATTACCTGTCCAGGAATCGCAAATGCCACGCCAACACTGGATATTTCGTAGCGGGCATCGTCTGGAAAGTCGTTATAGAACTGACGGTCCGGCGCTACTACAAGCTCAAGCTGGTCGTTGAAGGCGTTAACCACATCGGCCGGACCTACAGGACCACTGCCGTCTGTTCTGCGCACAATGAGTGATGGTGGTGGTGGCGGAACTACCGAAAAGCCACGCGTTCCCAGCGTTACAAGCTCTCCTGCCTGATTCCTGCGCTGTATTCGAACCGTGGTTGTATCACCAACGGGTGTCCAGGTTAGGCGGTTACCATTTACGGTTTGATTTCGTGATGATTCGTGGAGCACAATATCGCCATCAGCTACTCCAGGTGTCATAAACGTGAGGTCGTTCCGGCTGTTTTGTACCAAGCGCTGTGGCGCATTACTAATTACCTGAACCGTTGGCCTCCTAACGCGAAACGTTTGCTCAAATGGTTTTTCAAACATTTCATCATCTACAATAGACTGCAGCATCGCACGGCCCCGAAAGGTGAATTCTTTCTCGTAAACATCATCCGGTTCACCATCGAATACCTGTTCGGTGTTAAATATGAACCGACGGGAATCGTTGTCGAAGTACAGCCCATCGGGGCCATCCGTAATTTCGATCTCTGGTCTGGCAAGAGATTCAATTCCGCCACGCTGGGCTGCCATACTGGCCGATGGAACTACAGGCTGGTACAATATCTGCGCTTCGAACGTATCACCGGCGAAAAGGGAGCGCTCTGCCGGCACAGCCACAGCATCCAGATTTCTTTCGCTTATTAAAAGTGAACCCTGTTCCAGCTCATAAGTCGACATTGCGTATAGCAAAATCGGCAGATAAATTGCTGTCATAAAATTCAGTCGCAGCATTACAATACTGCTTCCGCCACCACCAGCCATCAGATATTCCTCAGTTGCATTTTAATTAATGGTTTCGCTTTCGTACTTCTGAACAATCGGTTCATGTTTGCTTGTATGCTTTTTATCAGAAGTTTTTGAATTTTTCTGAAACCCTGTTCAACTCTGTCTGGAATTTTTCTACTCCGTTGTTTGCGGCATCCAGCTGCTTACTCATTCTGGAAGTGCTTTCCGCAATCATACTCGCATCGAGGTTTTCGAAAGCTTTTAGCTTACCTTCGATTTGCTTGAGATGGTTAGAAAACTGAAGTAACGAGTCTCCCATTTGTCCAAGTCCGGCGTACGCTTCGTTAGTTTTGCTTAACAGGCGCTTTGTTTCTTCCAGATCCCTTGTAAGAACATCCGAAAGTTCTTTCATCTTGCCGTCCATCTCCTGCATAAGCTTTTTCTCAATTATTGCTTTTACCGACTCCGGAAGCTGCATATTTACAGTCACAGCCTCCCTCGGCGCTACCGCAGCAGTAGCCTGCATAACCTCTTCTTTCTGCTTTTTGGTAGGATACACCTCAACGTGGTGATCACCTTTAATAAAGCCCATAATGATAAAAACAATACACTCGCCAAGAAATCCAATGGGCATGAATATTTTAAAGAGCAAGTCAGCCGTTTCTGGTCCGATCAGGCCCCAGAAGGGTTCATCCCAAAGCTTCATTAATACGCCAAAAATGGCGAGCGCTCCAAACATGCCTACGAAAAACTGATCCCATTTAAACCCTTTATAAGTGTATAAAATAGGCACATGATCGGGTCTTAGCTTGTCTTCTAAAGTAGATGCCATTACTATTTTTCTTTCTGTTGTCAGTTAATTATCAATTAAGCACTGAATGTACTCATAGATTATGTAAATAGAAATTCCGAATCATTTAAAATTCAGGACTTTATAACTATCTGAGGGTCGATTGGCCAGACTTAACCAAACGTATTCCTACTGTTGTACTTGCACGGTTCTTGTCTTTAAAATTCCGAACTCCTGAACCTATAAAGAATTCTGAAGACTGCCACGAACCAC
>PWID01000308.1 GCA_003555145.1 Balneolia bacterium
ATTCATCCAGCGTTGCCGCAGCTACGCGGTCCATTGCATTGATTCCGTCACCAAGCGAATTACCGCTTGCCAGACCCGCCGATACCGTAGCTGATACAAAACGGTTAAAACGAAAAAGCTGAGGCGGATTATTATCCTCGCGAATGGTGATGAGGTTATCGAGCTGAATCAGGCGGCCTTCATCGGAACGAACGTATAGCGAAGCTAAATCCACCGGCTCGTTTCTGTATTCACGCGCCATTTGCCCGATTACTTCATACTGCTTTCCGTCCTGTATATAATAGTCGAACCGCTGACCACTAAACGCCAGCTGAAGCGTTTGAGCAATATCCCGGATCGAAACGCCCAGGGTGCGTGCGCGGTCGCGGTTAATTTCAATATTGAGCTCGGGCTTGTTGAATTTAAGGTCCACATCGACCACGGAAAACGTGCCGTCGTTGTTTGCGGCCTCAATAAACTCCGGCAAAACTTCCCGCAAGCGTTCAAAGTTTGGAGCCTGGATTACATACTGAACCGGAAGTCCGCCGCGCTGCGCCCTGATTGACTGCTCCTGAGTTACAAAACCACGGGCGCCGGTATAGTTATTCAGCATTTCAGTAAGCTCATCGGCCAGCTGAAACTGAGATTTATCACGCTCAGACGGTTCTTTTAGTATGATATTAAAAAAGGCCGAGTTCACTGAACTGGATGCTCCAAAGCCCGGTGAAGTTACCGTAATGATAGCATCCACCTCGTCGAAGCGTTCCTGAATTGCCTCAGTAACCTCGTCTACATAGTTATCCATGAACTCGAAAGTAGTTCCTTCCGGACCAGTGGCAAAGATGCGCATGCGACTACGGTCTTCAAGCGGAGACAGCTCCTGCTGAAGGTTGAGGCCAAACCAGGCAATCATACCAGCGGTAATTAATACGATACCGAAGGCTAACCATCTCATCCGCATGAATGATGCCAGAGACTTTCTGTAGCCTGAGTTTAGCTTTACAAAAAACGGCTCTGTTTTTCTGTGTATATACGACTGCTTTTCCCTTTTTTTGAGGATTTTCGAGCACAGCATGGGTGAAAGCGTAAGCGCCACAAAAGAGGAAATAATTACCGCGCCAGCCAGTACCAAACCGAACTCACGGAAGAGTCGGCCTGTAAGTCCTTCGAGAAAGATTACCGGCAAAAACACGGCAACCAGCGCCGTAGTGGTTGAGACAATGGCGAAGAAAATCTCCTTGGAACCTTTCAGGCCTGCCTCAATCGGATTCATTCCCATCTCAATTTTTGCATAGACGTTTTCCATCACAACGATGGCATCATCCACTACAAGACCAATAGCCAGCACCAGCCCGAGCATGGTTAATACGTTGATGGAAAAGCCCAGAATAAACATCACAAAGAAGGCCCCGATGAGCGCAATCGGGATTACAATGATCGGTATGAGCGTGGTCCTCCAGTCCCTTAAAAACATGAAAATAATAAGCACCACGAGCAGGAAAGCGATAAGAATCGTTTGCCGCACCTCCGAAATTGAATCGCGGATGTACTCTGTAACGTCGAAGCCAATGGCTACTGAAACATCCTCCGGCAGGCCAGCTTTTATGGTTTCGAGACGATTGTAGAATTCGTCGGCAATGGCAATGTTGTTCGCACCCGGCTGTGGCCTGAGTACCACGCCAACCATAGGGATTCCATCGCGTTTAAGAATGGTGCGCTCGTTCTGCGGCCCAATCATGGCGAGACCGATATCGCGGAAACGTACCACATTGTCGCCATCACGTTTTACAATCATGCTGTTGAACTCCTCGGCCGTGGAGAGGCGACTCAACGTTCGAACGCTCAGCTCGGTAGTGGATCCTTCAATTCTTCCAGAAGGTAATTCTACGTTCTGCTGTTCTAGTGCCCGAAGTACGTCGATAGGAGTCAGGCCGTAGGCGGCCAGCCGGGAGGGCTCCATCCATAGTCGCATGGAATATTCCTTGGCGCCCCAGATATTGACCTCACTGACGCCCGGAATGGTTTCGAAACGTTCTTTAAACTCTGTTGTTGCAAATTCTGTGAGATCCATCATATCGCGCATATCCGAACGCACGTTGAGGAATACGATGGGGTTACTGTCGGCATCAGCTTTTGAAACTATCGGGTTGTCGACATCGGCGGGCAGCCGCCGGAGCGATCGCGAAACCCGGTCTCGAACATCGTTTGCGGCAGCTTCCATATCGATGCCGAGGTTAAACTCCACTGTAATGGTGCTTCTGCCCTCACGCGAAACCGAGGTCATGGTCTCGATACCGGCAATACCGTTAATGGATTCTTCCAGCGGCTCGGTAATCTGCGACTCAATAACATCGGCATTGGCACCGGTATAATTGGTTGTAACGGTAACAATAGGCGGATCAACGGCCGGATATTCGCGCACACCCAGGTAATTGTAGCCGATTACGCCAAACAGGATGATGATGATCGACATCACCGTGGCCAATACCGGACGCCTGATGCTTAATGATGAAATGCTCATGATTGGGGGTGTCCGTTATCAGTTTTCGATGAATTCGGCTATGCGCACATCCATACCCGGACGGATTTGCAGCATGCCAGTAGTTAAGAGCGTATCTCCAGGGCTGAGGCCATCAGTAACGTGCACGCGTCTTTCGGTACGAATACCAATTTCGACCTGCCTTCGCTGTGCTTTGCCATCTTCAAAAACGAACACGCTTTGCCCGCCCATTTCAGGGATGATGGCTTCTGATGGCACAAGCAGCGCATCAGAAATGGAGCGAAGCGGGATTTGAACCTCCACAAAAGCACCTGGTAAAATAAGCCGCTCGTCGTTGCCGGCTATGCCACGAATGCGCAACGTACGCGTATCCTGTTCGATACGCGGCTGGATTGCATAAACAGCACCGCTGTATTGCTCCTGAGAACCCTCACGATGGAAAGAAAACTGCTGGTCGCGGGTTATCATGCCTGAGTAACGTTCCGGAATCGAAAAATCTACCTTAACCGGGTTCACCTTTTGTATTTCAGCAATGTAGGATGATGGTGTGATGTAACTTCCCGTGCTCACGCTTCTGAGGCCGATAACTCCATCAAATGGTGCTTTTATTTCCGTCTGATCTATACGGGCGTTTATAAGCTGGATCTCTGCCTCTATAACGTTCAACTCGTTGAGTGCCACATCATATTCCGACTGAGCGGTAGCATTCCTTTCAATCAGGCTGGCCAGTCGCTCTTCGCGCAGTTTAGCCAGATTCCTTCTGTATTCGGCACGCCTCAACTCGGCCTGAAGCTCCGAATCGTTAATCTTAACCAGAAGGTCGCCTTCGGTCACCATATCACCTTCGCGGAAATAAATGCCGGTTACTCTTCCGGAAACTTCAGGGCGAAGCACCACGTCTTCATCAGCCAGTACGGTTCCGGTAGAACGGATGTTATTATCGAAGTTTTGCGGCTCCAGAACCAGCGCACGAACGGCAAGTCGCCTGTCGTTTTCCTGTGCAGCGGGCTGCTGCGCATTCGCCTCATTAGAGTTGGAGCCCGGACCGGACAGGCGCGGGATGAGAATCATCGATGCTATAATAATAACGACCACACCAATGAGGATAAATTTAAGCTTAGTTGACATATAATAGATAGTTATTCAGGTATGCGATAGGGAAATGGCGACTTAATGCGCAAAAGTTCCAGATATTTGTCCAAACAACAAAGATGAGGAGATTGTTATCAAATCGTTGTAAAAAGATGTAGGCAGGTGGTTCGCTATCGCTCACAATTTTGAATGGTGAATTAATGGTGTCCGGGGAAACTATACTGGCTGTGTTGAGAAACCTACCAATTCTGTTAGGCAGGCACTAAAAAGGAAAGCCTGTCTGCCGCGGCGAAGACAGGCAGGCGCTAAAAACCACCAAGTTTTTGATAATTGCCTCCAATAAATCGGGCCTAGGAAAAAAATGGCGTTAAGAACCGAGGCGGAGTGGAGCGTTAAAAAAGAAACCACACCGCTGAGTACCTCATAAAATTGCTCTGAGCGTTGGGGAGCTTTGGTTTCTTTTAGCGGAACGCAGTACGGTTTAGCCAATTTTTATTCCAGCCCAGCGGTTTTTGGTTACCTTTTGTC
>PWID01000168.1 GCA_003555145.1 Balneolia bacterium
AGAAAGGAACTATTGAAGAAGTTTATGAGCCTTTTTTGATTCAGGAAGGATTCATTCAGCGCACACCAAAAGGCCGTACTGCTACTCAAAAAGCTTTTGAGTACATGGGTGTTAAAATACCCGGAAGCGGACAGGGATTGTTCGACAACTGAATAGAATTGCCGTTTACAGTGGCTTGAGACGGGTGAACTTTTTCTCGCAGTTTACGCAGCGAAACCTCCTTGTTGGGAGTAAAGGCGACAATGCTTTCATCCACCGTGGGCGGTGAATACGCTTTACATCACATATAATGCGCTCACATTCTGATGTTCGCTGCATAGTAAACCGCTGGGTTTTTCGAAGAATTATAACTAACAGAATTCCTGAAAGAAATAAGGCGCCAGCGATTAACACAGGTACAAATAGTGTATCCATACGTATTAAAAGACTTGATAGCAGGGTGCAGTTTTTTCACGACTTGTTGATAAGCAATATAGACGGTTTTGCATTTTCATCAAACCGTCTACATTTTTCTTTCATTATAATTTTGTAAATTTGACGCCCCCCTCGCTTTAACACAAGCTCATTTATTAATTCAAGACGTACATGAAAAAATTATTTACTTCTGAGTCAGTTTCAGAAGGACATCCGGATAAAGTTGCCGATCAGATTTCAGACTCTATTTTAGACGCGCTGCTTTCCCAGGATCCCGATTCAAGAGTTGCAGTTGAGACGCTGGTAACTACCGGTTTAGCCGTTATTTCAGGTGAAGTTCGTACCAATGCATATGTCGATGTTCAAGAGATTGCCCGAGAAACTATTCGCCGCATCGGGTACACTAAAAGTTCTTACCGCTTCGATTCCGAATCCTGCGGCGTTATTGTCGCCATCCACCAGCAGAGCGATGACATCGCTCAGGGTGTGGACGAAAACAAAGAGTCCAACAAATCCATCGGTGCCGGCGATCAGGGCATGATGTTCGGTTATGCCTGCAAGGAGACCGACACCTACATGCCGCTAAGTATTCAGCTGGCTCATGACCTGGTTCGTGAGCTTGCTGCTATTCGTAAGGAAGGTAAAATAATGCCATATCTGGCTCCTGACAGCAAGAGCCAGGTTACCATCCAAAACGATGCCGATGGAAACCCGACACGCGTCGATACCATCGTTCTTTCCACACAGCATGATGCTGATGTAAGCCAGGAACAAATAAAAAAAGACGTTCGCGAGCATTTATTCCCGCGCGTAATTCCGTCGAACCTGCTGGACCACGACACGGTGATGCACATCAACCCGACGGGCAAGTTTGTAATTGGCGGGCCGCATGGCGATACAGGACTAACCGGCCGTAAAATCATTGTAGATACCTATGGCGGACACGGAGCACACGGCGGCGGTGCGTTCTCTGGAAAAGATTCAACTAAAGTAGACCGCTCAGCCGCGTATGCTGCGCGCCACATTGCCAAGAATATTGTGGCAGCAGGATTGGCCGAAAACTGTCTGATTCAGCTTGCCTATGCTATCGGCGTTGCCGAACCTGTATCGGTTTCTGTAAACACCTACGGCACCGGCGTTGTAGATGATCTCAAGCTTGCAGAAGCGGTTCGGCGTACCTTCGACTGTACTCCATTTGGTATCATTACCCGCTTCGGGTTGAACAGGCCAATCTTCACCCAAACAGCTGCTTACGGACACTTCGGACGTTCGGAATTCCCATGGGAACAGCTCGATTATACCGATAAAATTGCCGATGCTGTAAAATAGCAGCATCAGCTGTAAACACTTTACGCTATTCCCGCCCGGCGGAATGAGATTCACGCTTTAAGCGTTATCTCCCCGCCGGGCTTTTTTATGTCCGGATTTCATCAATCGGCTCTCATTATAAAAAATCCTGCATTTCAGCAGAGTATGAATAACTTTTTTCTTTTCCTGGTTTTTTACACCCTCATGATTCTGGTTTTCGGAGGCATGCAGTACGTTGTTTACCAGACCTTTACCAAGTGGTACACGTTTAGCTTTACCAGCCCGGCTACCCGTTCACGCCTTAAAAAAGTCGCCATAGGTGTTCTTATAGCCGGCAATTTTCTCTTTTTCCCCAGATTTGCCATCACCTATACCACCTGGCATGAGCTTCTGTTTATACAGCAGTTTATGATTAATCCGGGCGGCATTTATTTTGCTTTCATTTTTGTACTCTTTGTTTTCAGCGCTCTTTATACACTTATTCGAAATATTTCAACTTTCACATCATTCGTAAGAAGATTTCTTAAAAGAGAGCAGGCTTCCAGCGGTGGGCCACAAATCTCAGCAGCAAACAAGGTGGACTCACCATCATCATCACCATCCAATTTACAAACCTCATCATCCTATTCCGGCAGCACCAGTTCTGGACTCTATTCCCGTCGCCAGTTTATTCGCACTGCCGGTACCGTTGCATTCGGTGCACCTTTACTACTTACTACCGGGCTCTCGGCTGCTACCCACCGAAACTACGTTATAAGCCGGCAAACGCTGCTTTATCCGAATTTACCCTCAGGATTAGAAGGCCTGAAGATTGCGCACATCAGCGATATTCATTCGGGCATTTACATGAATCCATCCCAGATTCAGGAAATCTTCGAAATCGTGAACAGTCTCGATCCAAACCTAACCGTTATTACAGGTGACATGGTTGACACCCATGAAAGCGAGATACCAGGCATAAGAGATACCGTAGATATGCTTAAAACTGACTACGGTGTTTTCGGCTGCCCCGGCAATCACGACCATTATGCGTCAATCAACGGCCTGATGAGCGCACTGTCCGACAAGCCCGTCACACTGCTTCGTAACCAGACCCGGAATTTTGTAATTAACGGTGAACCGATATCCCTTCTCGGTATAGATGATGCCGGTGAAGCCGGGCGAAATTTCGACGATCTCGATCTTGCTATAGCCGGAGCTAATCCTGACGCCTTTAAAATCCTGCTTTCACACCGACCGCATAAATTCGATGATGCCATTAAGCACGACATCAACCTTACGCTTTCCGGCCATACACACGGCGGACAAATCGGCTTCGACTTTGGCCCGTTTGAGCTCTATCCTATCGATCTTTTCCAAAAATACTCAAGAGGACATTATCAGAAAGGAGAGCACCAGCTTTATGTAAACGTAGGCGTAGGGCTTGTTGGAGCACCCATCAGGCTTGTGCGACCAGAGATTACGGAGATTACGCTTACATCCCGCCCGGAGTTAAAGCGATCTGAAGTGGTAAGCGCCTGAACCAACTATCGATCATCACTCAGCTTGTCTGCCAGCTTCACCGCATTTCTGATGCAATCCGGCACAGATATACCGTTTCTGAAGTTGCCCAGATAGTGCAGCCCTGTATTATTTTGTTCCATGGCCTCAAGGTGTGAATACACGGCTTTGTACTTCGTAGTGTACTGCGGGATGGCCCGGTTCCATCTTGTAATATGATGCATTACCGGCTCAGACTTAACGCCCAGCAGCATGTTAATATCCTCTCTGACTCTCGAAAGCACTTTCTCATCATCTTCCAACGCATAGGCAGGGTTTCTGCTGCCGCCAATAAAACAAGTTAACAGATGATGATTTTCATCCGGTGCTCTGTTTTCAAACAAACTGCTGTTGAACAAGCATCCCAGAATATTCAGCTTTTCAGCTTCAGGGACCAGCATACCGAACCCATCTAATGGATGCGCAACCTGCTCCTTTTTATAACCGAGATGCACTACCGTGAGTGGTGGATATTCCACTTCCGGCATTTTGTTTAACTCTTCATCAAAACCTGACCACTCAATTTCCTGAAGTGCAAACAGCGGCAAGGTCAGAACCAGCTTACTGCACTTGAGTGCTTTACCATCACTGCTTACGACCTTGAATCCTTGTTCGTTTTTTTCTATACGGCTAATCTTAAAGCTTGAAACTCTGTTATCACCTATTTTAGTGGTAAGGGCATCAATTAAATCTTTATTGCCTTTTTTAAAAGTTACCATGGGTGCCGATGAGCGGGGTAAATCCCCAGGCTTTCGGTCTTCGGGCTTAATTTTGAACTGCCCTTTTATGAGCGATCCGTATTTATCCTCAAGAACGCCAAGCATTGGAAAAGCCAG
>PWID01000087.1 GCA_003555145.1 Balneolia bacterium
AATTCAGCGTAATTAAAACTTTGCGAATAGCCTACTCGGAGAAAATAATGTTATTTTCATAACAACTATTCCCAAAGTCTCCCGAGGCTGAAAGCCTCAACAAACACAGCCTGATGCAACGCATCAGGTAGAATGAGGCCCCATTTCCGCAGGCTGAAAGCCTGCACGAGACTTAGCATAATTCTACCCCGCACTCACGAATAAAATTCCGCAGCCGGAACCATTTTGAAATTAATCCCAAAGGCTGTCTGGGGGGGTAATCCTATCATCTAAACTGTTCATAACTCCGACTCGTCCAGGCCTGTAGCCTGGGAATTGGGGTTGCCACCACACCCGGAGCTTCGCTGCCGGGCTGTGTTCGTCCAGGCCTTCAGCCTGGGCATTTTTGATAGCTGATTTCTGATTGCTGATCTTTGAGTGGATGTAGGACGCTGATTTCACTTCGTGGGAATCGCTGCGCCTGCTCCGAACTATCGGAGCAGGCTCGGACCGCGGATTATATCGCCGATTAACGCGGAGAACAAAGCTACAGACCTGGCAGGTCTCTGCAAAAGTTACGAACATCCGGAGTTTTTTTTATTTGGGTAAAGAGATCCTCAAAGGCTCAAGGCCTAATCATGGACCATCCATAAAATCCAATAAATCATGGTCCTCGCTTATTTATCGCCAATTATGCCTCAATACCCGAAACGGGCAAAAAACAATTCACAATTCACCATTGCGAATAGGCCAGCTTCAGGAAATAGCTCTTAGGGATTCTCAACATGCTCCGTTCGCTCTTTACCCTGCCCTGCCCCTTCTCCGCTGCGGGTATCTACCACCTCGCTGAAAAAAGGCGCAAGTGCCATCACCAGAATAATGATGAAGGCAGCTACTAAACCGAAGAATCGATAGTTCGGCCCCGTTTGTTTTTTGCCTTTACCCTTAAATTTACCAGTAATCCAGCTCCAGTGCAGAACCATGTGCACAGCTATGAGGGTGATGAAGCTCACGCTTACCCAGAAATGGATATCGCCCCATCCGTGCCGGTTCATGCCCCAGATTTCCAGATGTCCGGAACCCGGTGGCAACAGCCAGTACATTATAATTCCGGTTGATACGAGAAGAATAAACGCCACAAAGGCCAGGGCGTCTATTGTGAAATTGACTTCATGCTTTTTCATTATGATTTGGCCACTCAGCTATTCAAAATGAGAAAACACCGGCACCGGCTAAAAAAAGGAACCGGCGTTTTTTTGTTTCGTTATTAATCTAACATCAGACTTAGATTAATATATCGCTTTTTGAAATCAGAAAGTTAAATCGATGTGCTTTCATCAAAAAAAAAGGCGCCTCCCTTTGCAGAGAAGCGCCTTCGTAATACTTGTATAACGACCTCATCTTAAAAATGAGCCGTTTCTAACCGTAGAACTTACACGATTTCAACAAGCTCGATGTCGAACTTAAGATCGCGGCCAGCCAGCGGGTGGTTGGCGTCGATAGTTACGTGTGATTCGGTAACGTCTGAGATTACAACCGGCATGGCGCCGCCTTCGGGCTGCTGAAGCTGAAGCTGCATTCCAACTTCAGGATCGATATCGGCAGGAAGCTTCTCGCGCTCTACGCTGATAATCATATCTTCGCGAACTTCACCGTATGCTTCGGTTGACGGGATTTCCACGGTGGTAGAGTTGCCTGGTGTTAGCTCAAGTACGGCTTTTTCAAAACCGGGGATGATACTGCCTGATCCAATTTCGAATTCCAGCGGCTCGCGCTCACGGGAAGAATCGAATACGGAGCCGTCGTTTAGCGTTCCGGTGTAGTGAACTTTAACTTTATCGCCTTCTTTTACTTGTGACAAAATGGTATCCTTTGTTTCTGTGTTTATATTAGCATGATGAATCTGTCATTCATCAATTTATTTTTCAAGTTTCCAACGTGAGCGGCCAAGCATTGTTATTTATTCATTTTGGATTCGCTCATGTTTATATTTTCAATACTTTAGACTAAAATAAGGCAGCCGTGGCTGACTTCCATATCGGATTCCATTCTATTACGTTTTTTTTCCTTTAGCCATACGATTTCACATGAAAACATCACCCTATGCAACTAACTTTGAGGGTAAACCGCGCCGGATGGGTGTCGAGCTGGAATTTTCGGGCCTCACGCTTCGGGAAATTTCTGAAACCATAACCGAATTATATGGCGGTGTCATAGAGTACAAGGGCAAGTACATAAGCGAAATTAAGACCGATCGTTTTAAAGAGGCCGGAAGTTTTGCAGTTGAACTGGATGCCTCCCTGCTCAAAGACGGCAAGATGGCCGGATATCTCGACCGGATTGCACTCGGCAAAAAGGACATAGCCGAAAAAATTGAAGACATCATTGCCGATTCGGCCATGGATTTTGTCCCTATGGAAATTATCAGTCCGCCCATCCTCATTACGGATCTCCCGGAGCTGGAGCGGCTTCGTTCGGCTCTTCAGACACAGGCCGTGGAGGGAACGCGCTCTTCGGTTTTTAACGCATTCGGGCTCCATCTGAATCCGGAAGTTCCCTCGCTTGAACCCGGTGAAATCCGGGACTTTCTTCGTGCCTTCATTTTAATGTACGACTGGCTCGAAGAGCACCATGATGTGGATACCACCCGGCACATCACCCCTTATATTGACGCCTTTCCGCGCAAGTATGCCAAGGTGATTATGCAACGCGATTACAGGCCCGATATGGATTCTCTCATCGATGATTACCTGAAGCACAATCCGACGCGGAACCGTCCATTAGATATGCTTCCACTTTTCACCTTCATTAATAAAAACAAGGTTTTGAGCATAGTAGACGACGGACTTACCTCCAGCCGCCCTACGTTTCATTACAGGCTTCCAAACTGTGATATTTCAAACCCCTTATGGACGCTCGCACAGGAGTGGAACCGATGGGTTGTTGTAGAGAGAATAGCATCAAGCAAAGACAAGCTCGAAAAGCTGACTTCATCCTATCTCGAATATCTCGAAAAACCAGGCAAGCGTTTTGTAACCGTAGTTAGTAAACATATCAAAGACTGGTTCAGCTAAATTAATTATGGCATCTAAGAAGAGACCTCTGATAGGAATAACAGGCCCGGATAAGGGCGGATTTATAGCCTGGTTTTTTGCAGCAATAGCAGTACGGCGCGCCGGCGGAAAACCGCGGCGTATTCGCCCTGATATGAATCGCGAAATTCCTCCGCTCGATGGCCTGATAATTGGCGGTGGTGCGGATGTGAGTCCTGAACTTTACGGAGCAGAAGAACTGGAACAACTTCGGGAGCTTTCAAAAGACAAAAGAGGCCGGCGGTGGCTGCGATTCCTATTCTTTTTTGTGAGTTTTGGAATTACGCTTGTTCGAAAGCTATTTAGTCTTGGTCATCTTGCGGGTCCCGATCCGAAACGGGATGAGCTGGAAAAGAAGCTATTGGCCGATGCTCTTGAAAGAGGCATACCGGTGCTTGGTATCTGCCGGGGAGCTCAGTTCATTAACGTTCATCTGGGCGGTACGCTGCATCAGGATATAAGCTCGTTTTACAATGAAACGCCCAAAGCTGAAACCATTTATCCGCGCAAGAAAATTCTGATCACCGAAGGTAGCAGCCTGCACGACATCATAGGTTCGGGTACAGCAAAGGTAAACAGCCTGCACAATCAGGCCGTGGACAAACCCGGTGATGGCGTGGCGCTGGTCGCCCGGGAGCCTAACGGCGTTGTGCAGGGGCTGGAAATAGCCGCGCACCCTTTCGTAATTGGCATTCAGTGGCACCCTGAGTACTTGCCCCAAATCGAGTCTCAGCAGAATTTATTCAGGCAAATGGTGACGCTGGCGAGAGTACATAATTCATGATTCATGTTACAGTGACAGCTTGGCCTTTATTAGAGTTCGAAGTTCGATATGTAACTTTCTTTTTGTACGTAAATGCAGACTGTCCCGTTTTATTTCCTCACACCCATCTGCGTACCCGCTGCACATAATCTGAAAATGCATCCCCAAATTGAGCCGACAGAGCCCTCTCCTCCGGGATAATCTGAAAACGGTTCATGTACAGCACAAATCCGGGCAGCAA
>PWID01000130.1 GCA_003555145.1 Balneolia bacterium
CACCGGCATCACCAATAATAGATGTGTAGGCCTGACCCGTGATGTAGAAATGGTTGCTCAGGAATAAATCCATGCCGGCTTCAATCATATAAACCGGGTCGTTGGGGTGACGTGAATTTTTGCGATAGCTGCTGTTCGGGATGTGCATCACCACGCCGGAATTGGCTTTCCAGCGGTAGGACGTGGTTTCACCTTCGGGGGCAAACGGGCGATTCAGGTAGCGCACGATGCGGGCTCCCGGCGCGAAAGTGAGGAAATCCCCGTTGAATGAGCTCACGCCCATGGCTTCAATCTCGGCTCCGAACTTGCCAAATAGCGGGAGCTCCAGCCCCAGTCCGGTGATGAAAATCATGCCTCCGCCGGTATTTACGTTTCCGCCGCCGGCCGTGCCAGCGCCCAGCGAGGCCGAGAGTCTGAACGGGCGTAAATTCAGGAATCCGCGGTAGCCCAGCATCCAGTCGGCATAGCCTTCCGCATCACCCGATACTACGCCGTAGGTTTGGATGAAAACTTCATAATTCATGGAGCGGGAAAAGGTGAGCTCGGCCCCGAGCGTGTTCATGGTTTGAAGATCAACGCGCCCGCCCCGCATCTTGCTCCCCTGCGGAATATACTGACGAAAAGCCGGTTTGAAGGCCGCTACGCGCAGGAATCGGCCCGATGGCGCATCCTGCTTTTCGTGACCTCCGCTAAGGGCAATATTGAAATCGCGGCTGATGCCAAGCGTAAATGCCGCCGTGGAAATTGGAGATCCCGATACCGAAACGTGCGTGATGCCCGGCTGAATACGCACGCCCTCAAAAGGCTGAATCCATGCCGAAAGGTGATGCCGGAGCATAAGACCATCACCCGAAACCTGCGAAGCTCCGCCGCCGCCGCCAACAAAGCTGCCGAACTGCAGGCCGAATGATTGCGAAAACGGAAGCATCCAGCCGGCCTCAATTCCGCCTACAAAAAAGCCGCCGCCGGTGCCAAATGCAGCCGAGTACACCGAGTTGCCCACGTACAAACCAGTCGGAAACTGATACACCAGGCTAAGGCCGTTAATGCCGTTAATCTCGGTTTGCCGCTGGTTAAAAACATCGGCCCCGAATGACGCCCGAAGCCCCTCGCGTGTGAAATCATCCTGAGCCGTTTGCGCATCGGAAGCGGATGGAAGCAGAACCAGCAGGAGTACCGCTGTAACCGAACCGATAAAAAATCTATACGGTCGGGAGGAGATGAAAGGGAAAAAGTTTGAAACGGTAGAAATGGTTGTCATAGGCTGAAACAAGCGGGAGAATCAAAGTCGCTGCGATTACACGGCACTTCAGAACGTGCAGGATGATGCTCCAAAATAAGAAAGAACCCGCTGCTAAACCTAACCGGAATCAGCCCAGCATCCAGTTACCGTCTTTGTCTTTTCGGGCTTCTGAAAAGCCCATGTGCGGAAACAGCTTGAGCCGTAGCATAAGGGCCAGCGCGCCCGAGCAAAGTATAAACAAGAGCTCAACGGTTGTGAGATGCTGAAAAAACCCTATGCTGAATCCTATTGAAAAGACGATGTGCAACTGCAGAAATGCTCCGTTCAGCTTGGCCATGAATCGGGTCCAGGCCAGCACACCAAGGCCGGCCGCTATGCGAATGAGGACGTCCGTTGTGGTAGCAGGCTCGTGGCTGTACAACCCCAGAGCGTACAAAAACTGAAACACCCCAAGCATGGCGATAACCGCCAAAAACATATAGATGAGCGTCTGTGATTCCGCTTTTTTATCCGGATTAGGGATAGCTGCAATTGAAGAGGCCAGTCTCTTTTCATCGAAATACTGAGCCTTCATTTCATTGAGAACCTCATGCCGGTCGCGGCCTTCTGCAACCTGCTGCTGTATCTGCAGGCCAGCTTCTTTGGTGATGGATTTTTTTGACATGGGGGGATGGGAATGAGTTGATAGATGCATTGAGAGAATAATACGATAAGGGAGAGAATTCGACAAGCCTGGTCACCTCTCCACGGCCCTCTCCTCAAGGAAAGGGAAAATTGGTTGATGGTCTGGGTGATTTTGCTTCATCTGGAACGCTTTCGTCAGCTGATCGAATGTAGGTTTTGGATCGTATATCAGGTTCAAGTAATAATATCTGTTTTTTTAAAGTCTCTAAAACTCCGGTTTTATCCGTTAAAATCTCCTGGTTTGTGAACCTGATAACCGTGATTCCGAATCTGTTAAACTCTTCTGTTCGGGCTTTATCCAGGAGTTTGACCTTTGGTCTGTTATGATAACCTCCGTCAGCTTCTATGATTAATCGCAATTCATGACAGTAAAAATCGGCTATGTAGGTGAGTATAGGATGCTGGCGGCGAAACTTTAGATTCATAAAACGTTTAGCCCGCAATTTACCCCAGAGTACCTTTTCTGCTTTGGTCATTTTCTTCCGCAATTCAAAAGCAAAATCAAAAAGGTGCTCCTCAGCCCAGCCGTGAAGTGGAAAATCAGAAACTTCTTCTTTGTCCGCTGTATTAGAACAAAAGGGCTTATCATTACTATTATTTCTTAAATCCTCTGAGCTCATAAGATTGCAAAATCTAAAGCCCTCTCCTTGAGGATAGGGTTGGGAGAGGTGACCAACTGGATGTATTCTATGGAAATAAAATAAAACCTCAGCGATGAAAATCATAAAAAGCCGATCTCTACTAAAATAGATCATCACAAACCGTGCTAAAAGCGATCCTATGTATTATGGTCGGCAATGATACGGTGTGTAAGGGAAATTTAGCACGCGCCTCTTCACCTCTCCCCGGCCCTCTCCTCAAGGAAAGGGAAAATTGGTTGATGGTCTGGGTGATTTTGCTTCATCTGGAACGCTTTCGCCTACAAGTGGTGTGTGTTGAATTATTCACGAATAGTTAGGCTTTAATCATCATATATTGACAGAAAATAAGTGATTAAAAAACATCTATTCATCAGCTCAGGGGATCTTTCTGAATCCGGCTTAAACGGGCATCAAAAACTGGCATGAAACGTACATCAAAAGCTAAACTCAGCTCAACCGAGATTGCCGGTCTGGTAGAAATGGTGAAGGATTCAACCATAAACGTAACCGATATAGCCGAGGAATTAAACCGGCGTATTGCAGAACCTCCGGGCTTGCCCTCAGGCCCCATCAGGCGAACGGTTGGCACTATTTCGGGAATGGTTTACAGCATGGTTCGCTCTATTACCAATCTCGTGGGGCTTGGTGTCGAAAAATCTATCCTAAAGCTAAACCCAACCGTCGATTCCGGATTGACTGTGGGAAACAAAGAGGTTTTGCGGTCGGTGCTGAATGGAGTGCTTGGCGACTATCTCGTGAACAAGAACAATCCGCTGGCCATACCCATGCAGTTCCGCTATCAGGGGGAAGCCATTGAGCTCAGTAGCGATCATATACGCAGCGTTTACCCCAAAACAGGTGGTAAAATCCTGCTGATTATTCACGGGCTATGCATGAATGATACACAGTGGACCCGCAAAAATCATAATCATGGAGAGCAGCTGGCCAAAGAGCTCGGACTCACGCCTATATACCTCTATTATAACGGCGGCCTCCACATTTCTGACAACGGAAAGCAGCTCAACGTGTTGATTGAGAAACTCATCCTTTCCTGGCCAGTCCCAGTCGAGCAGCTTGTATTGCTAACCCATAGTATGGGAGGTCTTCTGGCCCGAAGCGCTCTGTATTACGGAGAAAAAGCCCGGCACCAATGGACAAACAGCCTGAGCAAAATACTTTTTTTGGGCACTCCTCATCACGGAGCTCCTCTTGAACGCATGGGTAACTATGTAGATCAGTTTCTGGACGCCACCCCATTTACCAAACCATTTTCCCGCCTCGGCAAATTGAGAAGTCCGGGGATTACCGACCTGCGTTTTGGCAACCTCGTGGACGAAGACTGGAATACCTTCGATCGTTTTGAAAAACGAATTGATGAACGTCAGCACTTTCCATTACCCCAAAATGCAAGATGTTACGCAATAGCTGCAGCCATCGGAAAAAAAGAAGACGCCATCAAAACAAGAGTCTGGGGTGATGGCCTTGTGCCCATCAACAG
>PWID01000306.1 GCA_003555145.1 Balneolia bacterium
ATAATAGTACTAACGGCATCGGGCTGCGCTGTACTTCTCTCGGCCTCAATTTCCATGTAGATGAACTGTTCGCCATCAACATCCATAATCCATGGTGTCACTTCCAGGATGGTACCCGTGCTGAAGAACTGATCAATCACGTTTCCGGCAAAGTCACGCTGTTTGATCGAAAAATCCTGACCAACCTGTATTCTACCGGTTTCACCGTCCATAACCTTTATTTTCGGTGATGCAATGATTTCACCCTTTTGATTGGCTTCCAGCGCGCTGAAGAGTGCGTTAACTTCCCAGCTGCCCGTATTAACCATTCCTGTGATATTGGCATCCACCTCAAAAACAGGTTCTGTTACTAAGTCAGCGCCGCGGTTTGCCACGCTAACCATACCATCGCGGATAGTGGACCAGTTTACACCAATCTCACGAAGATAGCTGCGGTCGCCCTGGAAAAAGGTTGCAGAAATTTCTACTTCACGAGTATCACCATAAATAGGGCGGCTTGGTTTAAGCGTTTCCCTTTCGGCTTCCCTGGCCTCTTCCTCCGACCGTGGCGAAGGCACAATCTCAATTCTGTCCGGATAGCTTTGAATAACGAGTCCGTTATATGCCACAATCATTTCGAGCGCGTCGTACCAGTACAAGCCCGGGATGGAAACACCCACCGGACCGGTAAACTCGCTGCGGTTAATAACCGGGCGCTCCTCGAAGCGCATGGAGAAGTCGTTAATTACGCTTATCACGTCGCGGAACGACATCGTCCGGTCAATGGAAACTACGGCATCCCTGGGCGTGAACTCACGCACCGGAAGCCTGTCCTGAGCCTTTGCCTCGATTACCGTGCAGGCGCACAGCAGAAGCAGTAATATGGTAGTTAGTATGTTTTGTCTCATCATTGCATTAACCTCAAAGTTATTCGCTCCACTATTCCGCCTTTATTTAAAAAGAACACAGCCTCACGTTCATCCGGAGAAATTTGCTCCAGATACCCGTTGTAAACCCTGTCGCGAAGGCGTAATCGCTGCAGGTTGTTACCCTGATCGTATATAAAGATGGTATCGCCGCTTATTGCAGCTAGTCTTGAACTCTCCACGTTTATCAGATTATCTTCATTTGGCCTGATATCATGCACAAGCGGGAAAAACGGGTTGTATTGCGGAGTTACGTTAACGTAATCAATATCAGCAAGCTCCGTATATCGTCCGTTACGGCTGTACACAGACTCTACTCCTACCCTGAAGGTCACCTCATGAAGATTTTCCAGGTTTGACGTAGGCCGCATCTGAAGCTCATTGATTTTCACCAATGGTGAAGAAGCCTCCAGGGTGTACACGAAGTTTCTTAGCGCCCTGTAGTCCGTAAGTCCGTCCACAAAAAAGCGGATTCTTCCGTAGCTGCCGGACTGCGTTGAGTCCGCAAAGTTGAAGTTCATAAACACAGAGCCCCTGTCTGCCCTTCTGAAGTAATCGTATAGTCTCGGCAGACGGCTGCTCGGGAAAAGCGACTTCGGGTAGTTGTCGATTCGCTCCTGCAGCTCTTCACTCATATCGAGCGTCTCCTGAAAGCGTGCTGCCTCCTGCTCAAGCGATCTGATCTGCTGCTGCTGCTGCTCATTCAGTTCCCGGTTTTCATTTAGGGGAACCTGTTCCGTATAGTAGATATACGGAATGCCGATCCCCAAAATGAGAATCAGTGTTGCCAGAAGCAATATGGTATTTCGTAAACTATAGCTCATTATTGGTCACCTCCGCCGTTCTCCAGATTCATCCGGTACTCCGGATCAAATTCCTGATCGTTTGCAGTAATTCTGTCGACAGCGATAACGAAGTTGAAAAACTCCCGCTCTCTGAATTCTACCCGGGACACCTGCTGAATGCCCGCGCTTTCAAACAGCTCAGCTATTCTTGGTATTCGGTCTCTGAACATAGTAGTACCCTCAATCATCAGGCGGTCACTTGTAAACTGAAGTGATGATATCCAGGCGCTTCCGATATCCGGCATTCCTGCATTCAGAATATCAAGCGTAACCGTCCAAAGCATGGAGCGCTCGCTTAACCCTCCGATTAGCTCAAGGTCGGCAGAGAGCTCAGCAATTTGGGCATCCAGAATATCCAGACTAGCTTTGATTTGCTGCAGATCATTGATTTGTTGCGTCTGTAGGTCAATCGCAAACTGCAGCTCTTCATTTTCAGCCGAAACGTCCTGATACCAGTTGTTAAGCGCTATTGGTGCAATAAGAATGAGCAGCAATATTAGTATACCGTACCATTTCAGCTTGAAGGGCTTCTGCCGGTCGTGAATACGCTTCGGTATAAACGAGAACTCTTCAGAAAGCCTGGTTCTGCGACCTGATGCAAAGATGGTTCCGCCCAGTATGGACAGATCGATGTCGTTCCAGGATTTGTCGAGCGAAGGATCAATGCTGACCAGCTCATCCGGCAGAATAAGCTCGGCCTGAATACCTTCAAAGTTGGTACTAAGCACATCGGCCAGTGAGTCACCGGCGCCTACCTCATCGTGAATCTGAAACTTGCGGATAAAGGCCACCTGACCTTTTTCCAATTCCATAATAATGCGGCTGAACACCTTGTTGACGAAGGCGGGGCCGGGACGCTTCATGGAAATGAGCGGCATGGCCGACTGTATCATTCCATCCTGTACAAATACAATGCGGGCGCCCTGCTTACCAAGGTTAATTAAAACCGTACTGCCCTTATCTTCTTCCGATTCCGGCTCGCCTTTTTTCTTTTTTGGCTTTTTAACCGGCTCCGGCTCATCCAGAAACTGCATGAGTATAAGCTCTTCGGGTATAAAGCTGCGAAGGAAATAGGTGTGAGGATTGGCAATGTTCAGGCTTTCAAACAAGTCGAACAGAATACTTTTATCCTGATAAACGGCGGCGAGAATTTCCCGGTCACCTTTTTCCATCCACCTGTACTGATCTTCGCTGAGATCGGAAATTGCATAGGACTCTTCGAGCTGTTCACGTACGAGCTTGTCAATTTTCTTTTTGCCCTTCAGGTCCGGGGTTTTCTCGACGTTATAAAAGGCAGTTCTGCCTGCAGGTATAACAATAGCCAGCTCAACTCGCTTACCGGCCAGCTCAAAAAGCACTTCCTGTAGCTCATAAACGATACGCGACTTAACGTCCAGATTTTTACTTTCCGAATCTTCCTCGGAGAGCCAGGCGTCGTCTTCCAGGTCGGACTTGAGCTCATCTTCCAGAGTCAGGGACTCCTGCTCCATGGATTTGCCTCCCACGGATTTATTCTTTTCGGGCTTTGTATCATCAAACCCAAAAACATCTCCTGAGTCCGTATCGCCCTCATCCTCGTCGGATGCGAACGGATCGGAATCACGCGGCCCCTTGATCAGTTCTGTAATATTAATCGACCCCATAGCATCAACGGTAAACTTCTTACCGTTTGGCACCATACGGAGCAGCTTAATATCCTCCCCGACTATTTTTAAACCTATATATGACTTATCGCCCAGCATGATTAATCCAGATTAAGTAATTCGCGCATGCGTGTTTTATTATTTGCATAGCTGATTGCGTTTTCCAGCGTTATCTTCCGTGCATCGAACAGACGTTTGAGATCCTGCTCCAGGGTTTGCATACCCAGCGCACTCCCTTCATTAAGCATCTGATAAATTTCGCTCAGGTTGTTATTACGAATAGCTGCCTTTACCGATGTGTTTGCCAAAAGCACTTCTTTAGCTAACACACGCTTTCCGTCGGTCGACGGCAGCAGCTTCTGACTGATAACGCATGTAAGCACATCCGCAAGACGGTTTCGTACCCGCTCCTGCTGATTTACGTTAACCTCACCAATAATACGGTCGATGCTTTCCGTTGCCGATGCGGTGTGAAGCGTTGAAAAGGTTTTGTGTCCTGAGTCTGTTATTTCAAGAGCTGTCTTGATGGTTTCTTCATCCCGGAGCTCACCAATCATAATGATATCGGGATCCTGACGCAGACATTGCACCACCCCATGCCGGAACGAAGGTACGTCGCGTCCCACCTCACGGTGGCGCACAATACTGCGGATGGAGTCA
>PWID01000230.1 GCA_003555145.1 Balneolia bacterium
TGCACGGTGGATTTGTAGGGCACGGAATGCTTCATGCGGCCTGCCCCGGTGAAGTCTTCACTTCGCCCACCCCGGATCAGATGCACCTTGCCGCCAAGGCAGCCCACGGTGGGGCCGGCGTTCTCAATATTGTGAAAAACTACACCGGCGACGTAATGAACTTCGAAATGGCCGCCGAGCTTGCCATAGCCGAGGGCATCAAAGTACAGAATATCGTAATCGATGATGATGTGGCCGTTAAGGACAGCCTCTACACGGCCGGACGCCGGGGCGTGGGCGCAACCGTGCTGATTGAGAAAATATGCGGGGCCGCGGCCGAAGAGGGATATGATCTTGAAAAACTGTCTGATTTGTGCCGCACGCTCAATCAGAATTCGCGAAGCATGGGCATGGCGCTCACGAGCTGCATAACCCCGGCCAACGGTACACCAAGCTTCGACATCGGCGAAGACGAAATGGAAATCGGTATTGGTATCCACGGAGAGCCGGGTATCGAGCGCAAGAAGATTGCAAGTGTTGATGAAATAGCCGAAGAAATGACGCTCGCCATTCTGAACGACGGTGCCTATACGCGAACCACCAAAGAATGGGATTTCAAAAAGAACGAGTGGGTCGAAAAGAAGGTGACCGACGAGCCCTTCAAAAAGGGTGACAACGTAATCGCATTCGTGAACAGCATGGGCGGAACCCCGGTTTCCGAGCTCTACGGGGTATATCGCAAAATGAAGGAAGTAACCGACAAACACGGCATCAAGATCGTGAGAAATCTGATTGGCCCGTACATCACCTCGCTGGAGATGCAGGGCTGTTCCATCACCCTAATGAAAGTAAGCGATGCGCATGTTAAGCTCTGGGATGCTCCTGTATTCACCCCGGGCCTTAAGTGGGGCATGTAGAAAAATATTTTCATTAAATAAAATCGGGTATACAGGCTGAAAGCTAACATAAATCGTTGGTAGCATGTATATTGAAGCGTGGTGTTTTCAAATGGTAACATCAACCCTCCGGATTTTTTCGGAGGGTTGATTTGTTTAAGTGGTTATATCAACCAAATCTCTTTTAAACGCTTTTTCTATGATAACTAAAGAACATATCCTGGACTGGCTGCGCAGCAGCAGCGACGTGCTCGAAGAAAACCGCCTGTATCTCACCAAGCTGGATACAGCTATTGGTGATGCCGACCACGGCAACAATATGCACAGGGGTTTCAGTAAAGTAAAAACGCAGCTCGACGATCATGCCGATAAAGACATTGGCGCCATTTTGAAAGCCGTTGCGATGACCCTCATCTCGACCGTAGGAGGCGCATCTGGTCCGCTGTATGGAACATTTTTCCTGCAGGCCGGTACCAAGGTAGCCGGTAAAGAGGAACTCGACGGTGCAGCTTTTGCCGCTATGTTCCGCGCCGGGGTGGATGGGGTAAAAATGCGGGGCAAGGCAGAGCCGGGCGATAAAACCATGGTCGACGTGCTTGAGCCGGTTGCAGAAGCGATCGAAAAGGACATCAAGGACGGGAAGTCCATTGGCGCAACGCTTCTTCACGCGGTTGAAGTAGCCGATGAGGGCGTGAAAGCCACCATCCCATTGATTGCCAAAAAAGGACGGGCCAGCTATCTGGGTGAGCGCAGCAAGGATCATCAGGATCCCGGCGCTACATCATCCAAACTGATTATAGAATGCCTGTCTGAAGTTATGAGCTAAGTGCAGCTGCCTGGTTCTTGCAACAGGCTGTCGTGTAAACACACATACCCGGATCGCAATAAAACTGCAGGTTCGGGCTGCAGGATGCCATCACATAAAACCGCTCAACCAATCCCCATACCTTATTTATGGTAGGAATCGTACTTGTATCACACAGTAAACCACTGGCAGAAAGCCTTAGAGACCTTGCGATGGAAATGGGGCAGGGTAAAGCCCTCGTTGCCACCGCCGGTGGGGTAGATGATCCCGACAACCCGGTTGGAACCGACGCAATGCGGATACTGGAGGCCATTCAGGAAGTGTATTCCGATGATGGTGTGCTGGTGTTCATGGATATGGGCAGCGCCATTATGAGTGCGGAGATGGCTTTGGAGTTTCTGGATGAGTCACAAAAAGATAAAGTGAAGCTTTGTGGCGCATCATTTGTTGAAGGCGTGGTGGCTGCAACGGCTCTGGCTGCAACCGGAGCCGGAATGGATGAAATAGCCCGGGAGGCCAAACTGGCCCTGAGAAGCAAAGAGATGCAGCTTGGAGAGAGCAGCGAAAGTGACGAAGCCGATGAGGGTAAAGTCCATTTATATAATGAAAACGCCGGTGCAGCCGATTTCAAAGAAGAATTTACGCTCAAAAATACCATGGGGCTACACGCGCGGCCGGCTGCAAAAGTGGTGCAAACCGTTACCGGAAGGGATGCGGAAGTGTATATGAGGAATATTACCAAAGAGTCGGACTTTGTGTCGGCAAAGAGTATGAACAGCCTCATCTCGCTGAATGTTAAACAGAACGACAGCATTCAGGTAGCCTACAGCGGTCCCGACGCCCGTGAAATTCAGGAGCAGATCGGAGAAATGATGAGAACGAATTTTGGTGAATCCACCGCTCCTGCACCAAAACGCACTAAAAAAGCGATGCGGCAGGATTCGGGAATTTCCGAAATCCCGGATGACGGCATTCTCAGAGGAATCCCGATTTCGCCCGGTTTTGCCATTGCGCCGGTGCGGCAGTACAGCATCACCCTGCCCGAAATCCCTAAAGCAGAGCATGATGATGAAGCTGCCGAGCTTGCCCGTCTTCGTGAAGCCATAGAACTTTCAGAAAAAGAAATAGAGGAGGTCAAACGCAGAAGCAGTGTTGAAATCGGTGATGTGGAAGCCGCTATTTTCGATGCGCAGATTCTGCTTTTAAAAGACCCTGAGCTGATTAAAAAAGTGGAGGCCCGGATACAGGAAGGGTTCGCTGCACCCTACGCATGGAAAAATAGTCTGGATGATGTAGTTGAAATGTATGAGCAAATTATCGGCGATAGCTTGCTTTCAACACGCGTAATTGACTTAATCGACGTGGGCGCCAGGGTGCTTGAAAAGCTCACAGGAGAAAATTTCACCGATATTGATATCCATGAACCGTGCATTTTATGCATGAATGAAATAAGCCCATCAGATGCGGCTTCCCTGAATGCTGATACCATTTTGGGTATTTGCTGCGAAAAAGGAAGCGACGTATCGCACAGTGCCATCATTGCGCGCTCGTTGGGTATTCCCACCGTGTTTAATATGGGAAAAGTGCTCAGCGAAATAGCGGAAGGCACCGAGGTGGTGCTTAACGCCGAGACGGGCGAACTGTACGTCAAACCCGATGAAGCGATAAAGCAGCAAATTGGCAGAGAAAGGGCCCACTGGCTCGAGGTGAAGGAAAAAGCCCATGCCGGCCGCAAGGATAAGGGTAAATCAGCCGACGATATTTCTGTATCTGTACTGGCCAATGTGGGTAATGAGCACGAAATAAATCAGGTTTTGGATCTTGGCGCGGAGGGGGTCGGTCTGTTTCGGACCGAGTTTTTATTTATGGAGCGTTTTGAGGCTCCGGATGAGGAGGAACAGTTTGAGGCGTATAAAACGGCCGTAAGAGCGCTCGGGAAAAAGAGGCCTTTGGTAATTCGCACGCTCGATGTGGGTGGTGATAAGCCCGTTTCGTACATCAATATACCGGATGAGGAAAACCCGTTTCTTGGCCTGAGGGGAATTCGCTACTGCCTGAATGAGCCCGAAATGTTTAAAGAGCAGCTACGCGCAATCCTGCGGGCATCGGCATTCGGGAAACTCGAAATCATGTTCCCGATGATTGCGACTGCCGGAGAACTTAGGAAAGCTCTCGCCCTGCTGGAAGAATGCCGCGCTGAACTCGATAAAAAAGGTCACGAATACGATAAAAACATCAAAACCGGAATTATGATAGAAGTGCCCTCAGCGGTTGAAACGCTGGATACACTGCTGCCGCTCATCGATTTCGTGAGTATCGGTACCAACGATCTCTCCCAGTACATGATGGCCGCTGACCGCACCAA
>PWID01000348.1 GCA_003555145.1 Balneolia bacterium
CTGATATGCCGCCGCCAGGTTCTTGCCAATGGTTTCCAGAAACGAAATTTCGCTATCGGTCCAGCGGCGGTCGTTGGTGCAGTTATCGACCGAAATAAAGCCCCTCCACTGATTCACAGTAATAAGCGGAACAGCTATCTGTGAACGGACATCAAGGGTTTCGAGCAGGGCTTTATGCTCCGGATCAGCTTCTTCGGTATAAACCAACAGCGTTTCACCATCTATAAAAAGCCGCTTCTGCTTTTCGTATTTCGAAAGAGGAATTCGTTTAAGAGCAGGATTCTCTGCCTGCGATCTGATGTTTTCCCGGCTCCAGCTGTGGGCCATAATCAGAAAGTGCTCTTCTGTGGCATCATCCAGCTCTTTTTCAAACAAATACATGCGGTCGGCCCCGAGAGCCGAGGCCGTGATGTCGAAGGCTTCATTAAGCGCTTCTTCCCAGTCGGTTACCTTAAGGAAAATCTCTATGGTTCGGGTGAAGGCCTCCAGATACGACGCCTGCTTCACAGCCACAAGCTCGGCTGTCTTTCTGGTGTTGATGTTCTGCATGCTGCCAAATAAGCGTACGCATTTTCCGTCACGCATTTCGGCTTCTCCAATGAAGCGCACCCAGCGCTCGTTGCCTTTTTGGGTTACCAGCTGAAGCTCCAGATCCCAGCTTTCACCCTTCTCCAGCGCCAGGTCTAAAGCCACCTGAAGCAGCTCACGACTTTCCCCCTCTTTGAAGAACGAAAGCCCCATCTGTATTTCAGGCTGATAGCTAAGGGGAACTTCATGAAGCTCCCGCATCATACCTGTCCAGCTGATCTCTCCGTTTAATAAATTCACTTCCCAGCCGCCAATTTGCGACAGGCGGGTTGCTTTATCGAGGGTGATCTCCAGGTTTTTGCTACCGGTGATGTCTTTTGCAATGGCGTAAATGCGTCCGTCTTCAGGAACCGAAGAAGCCGTCCAGGCCAGCCAGATTGCATCACCCTTCCGGGTTATAAATCGGTTTTCGAAATACTCTACCTCCCCGCCGCCTAGCAGATGCCGGAAGTTTTCAACCGAACGTTCACGATCTTCCGGATGGATAAAATCGAGCAGAGGCGTGGATAGAAACTCCTTTTCCGAAAAGCCTGTCAGACGCGTAGCCGCAGGGTTTATTCGTTTATAATACCCATCCATACCCGCGATACAGATAATATCGGTGGCCACGTTAAAGATGCTGGTCATCTCCTCTTCGATCTGCTTGCGGCGAACTTCCCGGCCCAGGTAGCCTTTGAGCTCTCTCATTACGCGATCGTAGAAATTGATTTTCTTCTCTTCGTTTTGTGAACTGAACATTAGCACGCCAATAACTTCACCACTGCTCATAAACGGAACGGCATAGGCCGACTTTATACCTGCCCTTTCGGCCATTTCCTTACGCACAAAACGATCCGACTTATGCACCTCGTGCCACAGCTCGGGTTTACCCGTAGCCCAGACCGTACCCGGCATGCCTTCGTTCATGGCAAAGCTGCCGATTTTATGAGAGTCCGCTACATAGTCTGAATAGTCGGCATCTACAAAATGGGCGGTTATATAGTTTATTCGCTTCTTATCGGCGCCCACGAGCCAGACCTCAGCCATGGAAAAATCGCTCCAGATTATAAGATAGCGCAACATTTCGTTGAGCGTTTCTCCCAGTCTGTCGTGCTTATTGAACAACCCTGAAATATCGGCATGAAAACGCTCCCGCAGCTCCTGCTCTTTTCGTCGGGTAACGTCGCGATGGGTAATAATCCAGTGCTTAACATCTCCGTTTTTCTCTGCCACAGGCGTAAAATTCAAATCCGCCCAATACTCATTTCTATCTTTGTTTAGCAATAATACGGTCTCTTCCGCCGGCTTGCCATCCATTATGGCCTTATCAAGACGATCAACGCCCGGCTTTCCGGCATTGGGGCTTAGCTCGAACATCACATAGTCGTCGATTATATCCGATTTGGAATACCGGCTGGCTTCTGTGTAGGCCTCGTTGGCAAAAAGAATTCTGAGTCCAGCCAGACTTTTATTTTCTTCCTCGCAGATCAGAACGCCATCGCCCGTACTTGTGGCCACGGTCTCGAGCAGGCGCAGATGCAGCTCTTCCTGCTTTTTCTCCGTGATGTCCTGCACGGTTCCTTCGAGTACAGCTGGTTTGCCGTCTATACCCCAGGTAATTTCGGCCCTCTCGCGCACCCATTTCACAGAGCCGTTTGGCATTATAATACGATGATCGGCATCGAGCGGGCGGCCTTCATCCAGCACCATCTGCTGATGTTGAACAAACTCTTCGCGGTCTTCCGGGTGAATGCTGTTTAAAAATGATTCAAATTCGGGAGAGAACGACTTATTATCCACGCCCCACATCCGGAACACCTCATCCGACCAGAAAAGCTTGCCGGTACGCAGATTTAGCTGCCAGTAGCCAATTTTCGAAATCTGCGTTGCCCTTTTGAGCTTTCGTTCGGAATCCATCAGCTCGTGCCGGGCGCGCTCAATTTCGTTAATATTAATGGTGTTGATCACAAATCCCTTCACAGCCGGATCTTCCAGCAAATTCGTACCCGTGGACTGCATCCAGATATAATGACCATCTTTGTGCCGGATTCTGTAGGGTGATGACCTCACCTTTCCACCCATGTCAAGTTTTCTGAATTCCGACATTATGAAGTCACGGTCGTCGGAGTGCATCAGCTCAAACGCATTTTTGCCTATAAGATCTTCAGGTTTTTCACCCAGAATTTGCAGGTAGGAAGGGCTCACATATTTGTATGTACCGTCATCATCCACAATACAAATCATTTCCACACCCTCCTGAATGAGCGAACGGAAGCGGTGTGCGCTCAGGGCAAGCTTATCTTCAGCCTCTTTTCTTTCCGTAATATCTTTGGCAACGCAGTAGATTAACTCTTCCTGCTGACTGCTGTACACCGACCACTGAATAGTTCTGACGGATCCATCTTTCCGAATCATCCGGTGTACGAACTCATTCAAATCTCTGCCTGCACGCACCACTTCTCTTGCCTCTTCGGTTCGTTTCAGATCAGGCTCATGAACCATTTCTATAAACGGGCGGCCTTCAAGCTCTTCTGGAGTATAGCCCCATACCGATTTCGATGCCGCGCTTACCGTAACAAACCGATGCTGCCTGTCCATGGTGCAAATTACGTCGAGCGAGTAATCCAGAATTTTACGCAGGTCGCGGTTGGCGGCCCGATGCGCATCAACGGCCATTTTACGGCCAAGCTTTACGTTGAGCAGGTCGGCTACTGAATCCAGCATCTTTTTTTCTTCCTGCGGAAAAACAGTTTCAGCTTTTGGGGCAGGGGATTTTTTACAGGCAGCCGTGAGCTTAAGAAGCTGATGCTCGCTTAGCATTGAAACAGAGGTATACACAGCTTCGGTGCTGCTTATTTCATCTCCATAAGAGGCATCATTATATGTAATCCGGATTTTTGTATGTGAAGGGTGGATAAGTGAGCGCTTTACGATCTGGCTGGCTTCCTCAAAAATCTCTGCTTCAGCTCTGTTAAGAACCTCCATATTTGCTACGTCATGCAGACATTGCTGCTCTTTGAGGCGCTCCCTTAAATCCGACAACGCCGCGTGAAGCTGCTCCTGCGTCTGCATCTCATCCGTTATATCCCGGATGGTTGTTACTTTGAAGCGGGTTCCATCATCCTGCTTCATAAGTTTACCGGTAACGCGGATGTACAGGATTTTTCCGCTTTTAGATTTTACCCGATGCGTATCGGCTGGCTCCCGCCCTGTTTCGAAAAATTCGTAATGATTCTGAAGTACTTCATCAGCTCTGCTGTCTTCAACCAGCATGGTAATTGGTGAGCCTGTTACCTCGGAATGCTCGTAGCCGTAGATATCAAGAAATGCGCTGTTTACTTCAAGTATGGTAGCGTTCTCGTCTGAGATACAAATCCCGACGGAGGCGCCATCGAGTACGGTGTAGAAAAAATCGCCGGAAAGGTCAAAACGTTTGGAAACAGATGAGCGCGCAGAATTAGTGGCCTCAGAAG
>PWID01000339.1 GCA_003555145.1 Balneolia bacterium
AAAGCGCGCTTTTACATTATTTTTAGAGCAATATGAATTGATACTTCCAGTTATTTGGTTTAGTTTACGAAGCTATTATAGAAACTGGTATAACTTATTATTATGATTGAAACTAAAGAAAAACTTCCCTACAAGGTAAAAGACATAAGTCTTGCCGATTGGGGACGCAAAGAAATTAAAGTCGCTGAAGCAGAAATGCCGGGTCTGATGGCCCTCAGAGAAGAATATGGCGAAAGCAAACCGCTTAAAGGCGCACGCATTGCCGGCTGTCTTCACATGACCGTTCAAACCGCCGTTCTTATTGAAACGCTCGTAGAGCTCGGAGCCGATGTAACCTGGTCTTCGTGCAACATTTTCTCCACTCAGGATCACGCCGCTGCCGCTATTGCAGCAGCCGGAATCCCTGTATACGCGTGGAAAGGCATGACCGAAGAAGAATTCAACTGGTGCATCGAGCAGACATTACACTTCCCTGATGGTCAGGCGCTGAACATGATTCTCGACGATGGTGGTGACCTGACCGCTATGGTTCACGACGATTACCCTGAATTGCTCAAGGATATCCGCGGTCTTTCCGAGGAAACAACTACCGGCGTACACCGTCTGTACCAAATGGCTAAAGAAGGCACCCTCAAGGTTCCGGCCATTAACGTGAACGACTCGGTTACCAAATCGAAATTCGATAACCTGTACGGCTGCCGCGAGTCTTTGGTTGATGGCATCAAGCGTGCCACCGACGTAATGATTGCCGGTAAAGTAGCCGTTGTTGCTGGTTATGGTGATGTGGGTAAAGGCTCAGCCGAAAACCTGCGCTCGTATGGCGCCCGCGTAATTATTACTGAAATCGACCCGATTTGTGCGCTTCAGGCCGCTATGGACGGATACGAAGTCCGCAAGATGGATGATGCTGCCAAAGAAGGAAACATTTTCGTTACCGCCACCGGCTGTAAGGATGTACTTCGCGCCGAGCATTTCGAAGTAATGAAAGATCAGGCCATCGTCTGCAACATTGGTCACTTCGATTCCGAAATTCAGGTAAAATGGCTCAACGCCAACGGCAAAAAAGACACCATCAAAGATCAGGTGGATGCGTACACCCTGCCAAACGGCAACACGCTCTACCTTCTCGCTGAAGGCCGTCTGGTTAACCTTGGCTGCGCAACCGGTCACCCGAGCTTTGTGATGTCGAACAGCTTCACCAATCAGACGCTGGCTCAGCTTGCCCTCTGGACACGTCCCGAGGAGTTCTCTGTTGATGTACACGTTCTGCCTAAAGAGCTCGACGAGAAAGTAGCTATGCTTCACCTTGCCAAAATCGGCGTGGAGCTGGATGAACTTTCTCCTGATCAGGCGCAGTATCTCGGCATCCCGAAACAGGGACCGTTTAAGCCGGACTACTACCGCTATTAATTTATAGCTGGCGATAGTACAAAAACTTCAGGGCCGCTCCGATTTCGGGGCGGCCTTTTTTGCTGGGGAGTGCTAGCAACCCTGACAGGGAGGTTGAACCCTGTCTGCCGCGGCGAAGAAAGGCAGGCATCAAGGCAGAAAGGCACAAAGAAAGAGAATGGGCACATTCCGTGGCAATCCGTGTCCCTCCGGCAAAAAAATTACTTCTATTTGCGTTACTCTGCGGCATAATCTGCGCTAATCTGCGTCCACACCTCCCAGCTCATTTTTCGCGAACATGAAATCCTCCACCGGTTCGCCGCCGATCAGATGCTCCTGAATGATGCGCTCCAGCACCTGTGGAGAGCAGGAGTGATACCAGACGCCCTCAGGATAAACAACCGCAATCGGGCCACGCTTGCACACCCGCAGGCAGTCGGCCTTGGTTCGATAGACTCCGCCTTCATCCTCCAGCCCAAGCTGCTTTAATCGCTTCTTGAGATATTTCCACGAAGCTTCACCAGTTTCCGGTTTACAGCACTTGGCCTTCTGCGGCATCGCGCAGATAAAAATATGCCGCTTCACCGAAGAGATATTCAGCTTATCTGCTTTCTGTTCCAGCTTGTGGATATTTGGCTTCATGATTTATGATAATGTGGATGGGCTGCTCAGGAAATGTATCGGAGGATTTAACATCAGAAACATGAAACTACAGGTTTGCCGTTTGATTTGAAAACATCCGGATGAGTTGAGTGTTAACAGACCTGACAGGTTTTTGAAAACCTGTCAGGTCTGTGCAGGATCGGGTTCAGGAAACTAAAGCGCTTATAATGCTAACTATTTGAACAATTTCTGGCATCACTCAACCTCCACCAAAACAAACAACTCACCTACAAAAGCGGTATATTTAAACCCAATACTTAATTATGTAGTAATATAGATTTTTCATGTTTCGCAATATTCTTATCGGGCTGTTTTTTGTTCTGTTTCTGATCCCCGTTTACCTGCTTTTGAGCAGGCCCGACGGTCCGGCCGAGTTTCCTTCCATTATGATGCGCGACATCACCGATCCGGCAACGGCCTCGGATGAGCTTCAGCCCGCGCCCGACTTCACGCTTACGGATATGGAGGGGAATCCGTTTACCCTCAGCGATCATCGCGGCAAAGTGGTGGTGCTGAATATCTGGGCCACATGGTGCCCGCCCTGTCGGGACGAGATCCCCGATTTCATGGAACTGCAGGACGAAATGGGCGATGATGGCGTTCTGTTTCTGGGTGTATCCATCGATCAGGAAGGCTGGGAAGTTGTGGAGCCCTTTGTAAACGAGATGCAGATCAACTATCCGCAGGTGGTGGATGACGGCACCGTCGTGAATCTGTACGGCCCCATCATCGGCGTGCCCATGACGTTCCTCATTAACCGCGACGGATACGTGGAAGGTTACGCCCCGGGCATGCTCCACAAAGACCGGCTTCAGCCCATTCTGGAAGTTTTGGTTATGCGGTGAGGTTGGGGGCTGCTGGACTTCTCAACTATATCAGAATTCTTTTATCGCATCTGTAACTCATCAAGGTTTTTAAAACCTTGATGAGTTATTCCGATTTTTTAATTCTAATTCTCATCTTCCTCAAGAAAGCCGCTAAAATCGTCGGAACTGGTATTCGCATGCAGCCGAAAGAACTGATCGCGGCCGCCTAACAGCTTTAGCGCATCATCCTTTTTGATACTCGTGCGCTTTTCGGAACAATAGGCATGCCATGAAGTATGCGGCCAGTCATCCGGCCGTGTCGTAAAACCATGATGCACTGGATTTAGGTGGATGTAGGCCATCAGAGAAAGATAATAGCTTTGTGAATCAACAATTTTTCGTTTGAAGTTCGGAATAAAAAGTCCACCCCGGCGTCCGTAAAGCTTGTTGTAGGCCTTCGTATAAGAATTAAAAAGATTCGAAAACTGCTGACTGATGTATTTACTGAATTTTTCGATATCTAACTCATCAAGGTTTTTTAAACCTTGATGAGTTTTTTTCGAATCCACGAACGCATCTATACTCTTAATCCTTACCATTAGATGAAGATGGTTTGGCAACAGACAGTACGCGAAGGTATCGGCCACGGGGGAAATATGGTGACTGTATTTATCGAGGAAGAATCGGTAGTTCATTTCGTCCCGGAAAAGGTTCTCACTGCCGTTAGCGTGGGTCCAGATGTGATACAGCTCACCTGGTAATAAAGGGATCTTCCTGCGGGACAACATTTTTTATATATAATGAGGGACTGAATTAATAACTCTCAGCTCACACCTGTGATTAGCGATTGCTCTGCTAGTATAATCTTCATACAGTGAATTCCTTACAAAAATAGATGAGTGAAATTTAAATATTTCAACCTCATCACCGCTCATCGGCTATATCAAAACTAATTAGCCGCTTCTTAACTCATCAAGGTTTTTAAAACCTTGATGAGTTTCGTTGTTGCTGATGATGAGTTCTGTATTCCTACGAATTTATACCAAACGCCTGCCCTTTACGTAAACTGTACGTAACCGATTTGTTTTACCTTTTATCTGACCTTCAGCTACTTTAACATTACCATTATGCGCAATCAGCCATTTCGCTTTTTTCAT
>PWID01000286.1 GCA_003555145.1 Balneolia bacterium
TCGCTACAATCTGATCCCTGAATCGAAAATCCAGGCTCGTGAATGCGGCCATACCTCTTTGAGGCACAACCTTGCGGTAGAATTCTTCCCACTTATACAGACGGGAGGCAAAGTCATCATCTCCGAAAACAAGCCTCACTCCGTTTTCGCGGCTCAGCGCAATCACACCCTCTTCGCTGTGCCAGCCTACTTCGCTGAGCGTAAGCATAGCCACTTCACGATGCTTCAGGGCGGTGAGAAACGTCGCCGTTTTTTTAAATGATTCTGATGAAAGCGTGTCCGCAATCGGATTTACGTTGAAACCGTAAATCAATGGTAAATCTGGTGTATAGTGTGATGGAATCCGCATTTTAATACCGTAGGCATCAACCAAAGCCATGGCATCACCCTGCACCAATATTCCGACCGGCTCTCGCTCCTGTACTGCTATATGCATATTACCAAGCGTGGAAACATGAACTTCAGCGCTGCGAACGTACGGCAGCTGCTCAACTTCTTCTATCACGCTTAAAGCTCTCACCGAATCTGCAGGAATACCGGGTTCAATTTGTGATGCGCTCAGTATGGCCTCTTTGTCGGTCATCATATTTCCGCTTACCGAAATCTTCTGTATGCTCGCGTTTCCGGTCAGGTACATGGCGCCGAATACAGAACCGCCGATAAGCAGCAGAGCCGCAAAAAGGTAACCTGCCGAGCGATTCGGCACCCACGAGCTGAAGTTCACGCCTGCGCGTTTTCTGTACGCCGACTTGGTTTCAGCCTGCTGTTTCGGCCGGATGGGCACGCCCATGCTTCCGTTAGTATTCGGAGACGGCTTTTCGCCTCCGCCAAACATGCGTTTAATCAGCTTCATGAACCGCCCCCCGCATCTTTATCCTTGGTTCTGCGAATCGACTGCACGTACATATCGCCGAATTTATAAATGTCGCCGGCTCCCATAGTTATTACAATATCTCCGGGTTTTACCAGATTGCGGAGATAGGCGGGCACGTCGCGCTTATCTTCCACATAGTGCACCGAGCGGTGGCCATAATCTTCCGCCGTAGCCGATACCATCCTTCCGCTTACGCCTTCGATGGGCTTTTCGCGGGAAGGATAGATATCAGTCACCACCATCACGTCTGCATCAAAGAAAGAGAGCCCGAATTCCTGATGCAGTTCGCGGGTGCGTGAATAAAGGTGAGGCTGAAAAACGGCCACGATCCGTTTATCCGGCCACCCCTTTCGTGCAGCGCTTATAGTAGCCTGCACCTCCGTAGGATGATGGGCATAGTCGTCGATAACCATGATCTCACCATCATCATATTTCTTTTGAAATCTTCTGAATACGCCTGAGTATTCACCAAGTCCCTTGCGGATGTCTTCGAACTTCATGTTGAGCTCAAGCCCCACACCGATTGAGGCCAGCGCATTTAGAATATTGTGCTCACCAGGGGCAGTAACGCTCACACGGCCGAGACTCTCGTCGTCGAAAAGCACTTCAAAAGAGGTTTCCATACCTTTCGATTCCACATTTACCGGGCGAAGTCTTGCCTGTGGCGTAAAGCCATACGTAAGGGTTCTGCGCTTAATGCCCGGGATAATGCTTCGAACGTTATGATCATCCAGGCAGATAATTACCGAGCCATAAAACGGAACCTTGTTGGCAAATTCCAGAAACGCAGTTTTGATGTCTTCCACATCAGAGTAAATATCCAGATGCTCCACATCGATATTCGTAATGACCGCCATTGAGGGCGAAAGACGAAGGAAAGTACGATCGAACTCGTCGGCTTCCACGATTATGATGTCACCGCCGCCAACTACCGCGTTTGTTTTATCAAAACTGTGCACGCGCCCTCCCACGATAATAGTCGGATCGAACTCACCTCTTCTCACTACCATTCCGGTCATGGTTGTGGTGGTCGTTTTACCGTGCGTTCCGGCTATACCAATACCGAATTTCATGCGCATCAGCTCAGCCAGCATTTCGGCTCGTTTAATTACCGGAATGCGTTTTTCGAGTGCAGCACGCGTTTCCACGTTTTCCGTAGCCTGAACCGCGCTTGTGTAAACCACCACGTCCGCGCCTTCAATCTGACCAGCTTCATGACCTATAAAAATCGTAGCTCCAAGCTCTTCGAGCCTGTCGGTCGTTTCAGAACGGGAACCGTCTGATCCGCTCACCGCGTAACCCTTACGAAGAAGAATCTCGGCCATACCGCTCATACCAATGCCACCGATACCCACCATGTGAATCTGACGCGTGTTTCCAAACACCGGCTGAGGCATGATATTCTCTTTGGTAACTTTTGCGATATGGTCTTTTTTCTTTGTCATCAGTTTGATTTACGGCGGTTATCAAGAATGTCGGTTATTTCAGCTGCTATTTGCGCGGCTGCATCAGGCTTGGCCATGGAAAGCGCGGCCTGCTTCATTTGCTGTAATTTTTCGGGTGATGCCATCAGACCCTTAAGCACCTCCGGAAGTTTTTCAGACGCGTCTTTGTCTTCCAGAATGATGGCAGCCTTGCCCTCAGCCATCGCGCTTGCGTTCTGCCTCTGATGATCCCCCGCCACGTTTGGCGATGGCATCAGCACGGACGGCTTCCCAGCAATAAGCAGTTCGGTGCAGATTCCGGCACCGGCCCGCGTAATTACAATATCAGCGGTTGCATAAGCCTCGGCCATATTGTCTATAAACTTGGTAAGGTGAAGTCCGCCGTAGTTCGAAGCGTCAATTTTGCTTTCAAGGCTTTCCAAGTAGCGCGGACCACACTGCCAGATCAGCTGAAGATTCATTTCGCTGTGAAGCGTATTCAGATTCAGAAGCACGGCATCGTTTACAGCAGCGGCACCGCCGCTTCCGCCGAGAATCAGCACAGTGCGCTTATCGGGCTGAAGCCCGAATGATGCATGCGCGCTTGTCGCATTGGATTGGGCAATTTCTTTGCGGGTTGGATTTCCAAGAAGGGAAATACGTCCCTTTGCCTTAGGCAGATGACGCTCAGCCTGTTCAAAAGCCGTAAATACACGTGCGGCAAAACCGGAGAGCATTCTTGTGGTTACCCCCGGAAAGCTGTTCTGCTCCTGCAGAAATACAGGGACGCTTCGTTTTGCAGCCATCCATCCCACCGGACCGGAAACGTAGCCACCGGTGCATATTACCGCATCGGGCTTCATTTTTTGTATGATGAAGAAGCTCTGGATTAAGCTCACAATCAGCTTCACCGGAACCAATAAATTAGAAAGCGTCAAACGGCGCTGAATCCCGCTGATCCAGATCGGATGAATATCGTAGCCTGCCTTAGGCACAGCTTTCCATTCGATACGGTCTCTGGAGCCGGCAAAGGCGATGCGCGCATCACCCTGCACACAACGGAGCGCGTCGGCGATGGCGATGGCCGGATAGATGTGTCCGCCCGTTCCGCCGCCGGTTAATAAAAATGTATATGGACGCACAGAGTTACTCATAATCCACCTCCTGACGCTTTTGTTTGGAGATGTTGAGCAGAATCCCAACCATGCCTGCAGAAAACAGCATGCTTGTTCCGCCGTATGAAATAAACGGCATCGGCAGTCCCGTAACCGGGAAGAGTCCGCAGGCCACGGCCGCGTTTACGAGTCCGTACATCACCAGGGTGAGTGTACACGCCATTGCGATGAGCGTGCCCAGCTCGTCCAGTGCCTGCCGGGCTATGAAAACCACGCCGCGGATGAGAATCAGCACAAAGATGAACAGCAGAATTCCTGCCCCAACAAGACCGTACTCTTCGGCTATGATGGCAAAGATGAAATCGTTGTACGGTGCAGGGAGGAAATCACGCTGCGTGCTTTTTCCGATACCCACGCCAAATATACCGCCTTTAGCCAGCGCTATATGAGCCTGCTGCGCCTGGTAACCGGCGCCGAGCACAAACTCACTGCTTTCAATCTTAATAACCTGATCGAAATAATTACTTATTCGTGACTGCCTTTCCAGCGATTGTGAAAGCAGGAATAAA